>CALHGQ010000531.1 GCA_938030175.1 uncultured bacterium
GGCGCGCAGTGTCTCGTGGCGCTCGCCGCGCAGGCGTCCTGCCGGACGGGCCGCCCTCGCCGGGCGGGGCGTGCTCGCCGCACGGCCGCTCGGGCAAGCCGAGCGGGGGCCTCGCGCAGGAGCGCGAGAGCCCCAGCGTCCTGCGGACGCACGGGACGGTTTGGGTCGTGGCGGCGTGGGGCTGGACGGCGACCAATGCAAGTGGGGCCGAACTGGGCGATTGCCGGTACAGGGCCGCGCAGTGTCTCGTGGCGCTCGCCGCGCAGGCGTCCTGCCGGACGGGCCGCCCTCGCCGGGCGGGGCGTGCTCGCCGCACGGCCGCGAGGGCAAGCCTCGCGGGGGCCTCGCGCGGGAGCGCGAGAGCCCCGGCGTCCTGCGGACGCGTGGGACGGTGTGGGTTATCGCGGCGTGGGGTATGGCTCCTCGCCGCATACGAATGAGCCCGCTTCCCCCTTTTGAGGGAAACGGGCTCTGCGAGGCAGGCTTTAGTGTTTGGCTACTCGGGGGCAGCCTCGGTTGCTGTGGCAACCGTCTCTCCGGTGTCTTCTGACTCTGTCTCCGACTCCGTCAACGACTTGGGTCGGGGCTTGGTGCTGCCCGTGCCGTCGGTGACGAGCTTGCCCAAGAACTCGGGCATCTCGACGCCGCCGATGTCTTTCATCATCTGGAGCGTGGGAGGGAGGGAGCCGGCCAGGGATTGGAGGAAGCGGCTGGTGCCGGATCCTCCAGAGCCGTCGCCCGAGCCATTCGCACCGTCCCACACCACGATCTTGTCGAACTTGATGTTGGAGATGGCGGTGGCTGCGGTTTCGGCCAGGTGGTCGAGATGCTCGAGCATCAGGAGTTGGAACGCTTCGTTCGGGCCTCCACAGGCGTCGACGATCTCGCGGAGACCATCGCCCTTCTTCTTGAGGATCTCGAATTGGCCGCGTGCTTCGGCGTCGAGGCGAGCGAACGTGGCGCTAGCTTCGCCTTCGGCGCGGATGCGTGCACGCTCGGCCTCGGCTTCTGCCGCCACGATGGTCTCGGCCTTTTCAGCGCGGGCTGAGGCCTCGAGTTCCGCGCGCTTCTCGGCTTCGACCTTCTTGCCTTCGGCTTCAGCGGCCCGGGCCTCTGCGAGGTACTGGGCTTCGCGCACGGCGGCTTCCGCTTCCTTCTGGCGCGATTGGCCAAGCTGGAACGCTTCGGCTTCCTGCACCTGGAGCTCTGCGTTGGCCTTGGCGATCTGCGCCTTGGCCTCGTTCTCACCGGCCACGGCGAGGGCGTCGGCCGAGGCCACGCGGATTCGCATTTCGCGTTCGGCGTCACGGACGAGGGCGTCGCGCTCGAAGCCTGCTTCACGCTCGCCGACTTCGCGTTCTTTCTCGAGGTCAGCGATTCGCACGGCGCGCTCGCGCTCCGCTTCTTTCGTACCGATGTCCCGAGTCTTCTCGCGCTCGGCGACTTCGATGGCCTGGGTCTTCATGGCTTCCGCCACGCCGATGAAGCCGTGACGCTCCTGCTCGGCAACGTCGATCGTTGCCTGCTGGATGGCTTCGGAAGCAGCCTTCTTGCCGATCGCTTCGATGTAGCCCGAGCTATCCGTGATGTCCTTGATGTTCACGTTGATGAGCAC
Organism: uncultured bacterium; assembly: GCA_938030175.1. Classification (GTDB taxonomy): domain Bacteria; phylum Planctomycetota; class UBA1135; order UBA1135; genus Saltatorellus. The sequence goes on from CALHGQ010000531.1 coordinate 1,616, forward strand.
GAGGCCGATCTTGGCGAGCTCGGGCTCCAAGGAAGACTGGATCCTCGAGAGGAACACGTCGCGGTCGCGGTTGATCTCTTCGATGCGCATCGACGCAATCACTTGGCGCAGCTGTCCAAAGATGATGTCTTCGGCCTGCTTGACGACCTCGCGTCGGTCGAGACCGAGCAGACGCACCGCCGCGTTGTTCATGATCTCGTGCTCGGTGCCGATGGCGACCGTGAAGACCGAGGGAACGTTGACGCGGATATTCTCGAGGCTCAGCGCACCTTCCAGCGGGATCTCGATCTGCATCGGATCCAGGGAAAGGAAGTCATAGCTTTGGATGAGCGGCCAGACGAACGTGCCGCCACCGTGGATCGGCTTCGCGGACTGTCCCTTCTCGGTGCGGCCGTAGACCACGAGCACCTTGTTGGATGGGCAGCGCTTGTAGCGGCGTGCGATCGCCACCACAAAGCCGACCGTGATGAGCACGGCGGCGAGGATGATGTAGAGGACGATGTTGTCGCCGAAGAGTGGTGCCGGCGCGAGCATCAGTGGGGGAAGGGTGGGCATCAGGCTTTGGCTACCTCAAAAGTGGTTTCGTTAGTCATGCGAACTAGGGTCACGTCGGTTCCGGTGGGCAGCTCTGGTCCGCTGGTCACAGCAGCGAACTCAGACGTGCGTCCTTGGAGCACGACGGTCACTTTTCCTTTACCCCCGTGCTCGCCAGGTATTCGAAGGTAGACGGTGGCGCCGTGCCCGATCGCGTTCTCAGGGACGAGGTTGCCGTCTTGGTGGAGCTTGCTCTGCAGCGAGAACAGCCAAGCCACCAGGAGCATCATTCCGAACCCCGCGCCGAATGCGCTGCCCGCTGTGACGGCGTCGGGCCAGCCCTCTTGTTGCCCGTACTTACCGATGAGGCCGAAGAACGTGAGGAACGACGCGATCGTGCGGATCGAAAAGAACGACAGGCCGTCGGAGTCTCCGTCGAAGTCCACCTCGCCGTCGGCGACGTCGCCGCCCGTAAACAGAAGCAGCATCTGGAGCGAGAGAACGGCGCCGCCCGCCACCGCGCAGCCCATGTAGAGCGTGGAAGACGACAGCGACGAAAGGTCGACCAACAGAGGCTCGAGTCGTCCCGCTTGCAGCGGCTCCCATGCGAACGAGCGAAGAAGTTCTTGGATGAGGACCATGTAGAAAGGCGGCTCCAAAGCGCGTTGGTGGGTCGTTGTGGGTGTTTCTCTTGTCCCGTTACGTCAGCCAATCGCCCGCTATTCACTCTGTTCCGACAATCGGTGCGCGGCGTCGCTACGCTGGGCCCATGGGACTCCCAGCCATTCTGGTCGCCGCGTGCGGCGCTCTTGTCGCCTCCCAGCTAGTCGCCCAGCCGCTTGAGCTGGAGCTTTGGCCCGGGCCGGTGCCCGATGAGCCTCGGCTGTTGGAGCGACCCAAGGAAGTCGCCGAGATGGGGGAGGACGGCGTCTTTCGAATCCGCCTTGTGGACCGGCCCTCCATGACGTTTTTTCCCGCGCCGAAAGAGAAGGCCAACGGGTGCTGCGTCGTGGTCTTGCCCGGTGGGGGCTACAACCTGCTCGCCTGGAACAAGGAGGGCACCGAGGTGGCAGAGTGGCTCAACCGCATGGGCGTGGCCGCCGTCGTCGTGAAGTACCGTGTGCCGCGGCGCAGTCGCGAAGAGCCGCATCCATGGCCGCTGCAGGACGCCCAGCGGGCGATGCGCATGACTCGCAGTCGGGCGAGTGAGTGGGGCATCGACCCGGGCCGCATCGGACTCATGGGCTTCTCCGCCGGTGGACACCTGACCCTTGCCGCAGGGACGGCGGACGCAGACGAGCTTGCGTATCCGCGCATCGACGTAGCGGAGGATGTGAGCGCACGTCCGGACTTCCTGATTCCGATCTACGCGGCCTACCTGGACAAGCCGGACGGCGAACTCGAGTTTCCCAAAGAGATCCAGCTATCGAAGGACATGCCGCCGGTCTTCATGGCGGTGACCTTTGACGATGAGCAGCGCGGTTCGGATGCCGCTCGTCTATTTGTGGCGCTCAAGAAGCTTGGCGTCTCGAGCGAACTGCACGTGTTCTCGAAAGGCGGTCACGGATACGGACTTCGCGACATAGGTCAACCGGTGAGCGGCTGGCCGCGTCTGTGTGGCGACTGGCTCAAGGCCTCAGGCTTCCTGGAGTGACTCTGGGCGCCATGGCTAGCTCGCCTAACTCGTAAGGGATCTGTAGCTGCCGGGAGGGAAATCGTCTCGGTTTCGTCACTCACCATGTGACTTCGCGGGGGAGCCGTATAACAGGTTCTGCCCGGGTCGTTGATTGCGCAGCAGTCTGGCTCGCAACCCCTCTTCCGTACCAACTAGCCACGTCTACTCGCCCATGACCGTGATCGAACGTCCACTCGCCCCGCAGTTCGACAAGACCACCGCATTTCTCTCTGCCATTCGAGACCGCGTCGGAGAAGTGGTCGTGGGCCAGGAGGTCGTCGTCGAGCGCATCTTGATCGCGCTCCTCACTGGCGGACACCTGCTCCTCGAGGGCGTGCCAGGCCTCGCCAAGACGCTGCTCGTGGCCGCCGTGTCCAAGACCGTGGCGCTGGACTTCGCTCGGGTGCAGTTCACCATCGACCTCCTCCCGTCGGACATCTTGGGCTCCGAGATCCTGGACCAGCGGGACCAGACCTTCCGAACGCACAAGGGGCCGATCTTCACGAACTTGCTTCTGGCGGACGAGATCAACCGCGCGGCACCCAAGGTGCAGAGCGCGCTCCTCGAAGCCATGCAGGAGCGAAGGATCACGATCGGCAACGAGAACTACGGACTGCCCGTTCCGTTCCTCGTGATCGCGACGCAAAACCCGGTCGAGCAAGCGGGTACGTTCGAGCTGCCCGAGGCCCAGCTCGACCGCTTCATGCTGCTGCACCGCTTGCAGTACCTGGACCCCGAGGACGAGAAAGAGGTGTTGCGGCGCAACGCCAAGCTTGGGATCAAGCGCGACGAGAGCGGCGGAGCGATGGTCAAGACAGAGTTCGACATGGTCGACCGCGGCTCCGTCGGCGGGCGTGAGGAGCTCGCCCACGCCATGGAAGACGTCTCCAAGGTCTTCGTGTCCGAGCCTTTTATCGAGCACGTCATGGAGATCGTCGAGCGGACGCGCAAGCATCCCGACCTGGACCTTGGCGCATCGCCCCGCGCCGGTATCGCGCTCGTCAAGGCCTCCCGGGCCCGCGCGCTCATCCATGGCCGCGACTACGTCATCCCGGAAGACATGTACGCGCTCGCTGAAGACGTCATCTTGCACCGCATCCGCGCGAGCTACGAAGCGCTTGCCGAGGGCCGCGATACGCGCGTCATCCTCGAAGAGATGCTGGGCGAGATGGGGCAGGCCTAGTTCCTGTGGCTTTTCGAGCTGACGCACAGCCGACTCGGCGCTCCCCTGAGTCGCGCGAGGACCGGTCCGTGTCCCGCCTTCCCCAGGGCGAGATTCCCCAGATCGATCCGCTGGATACGCGGCGGTACTTCATCGCCATTCGTCGACTGGCGGACACACTCAGCCACGGCACGGACCGTTCGCGCTTTTTGGGCGCGGGCCTCGAGTACGTGCAGTCCCGGCCCTACGCGCCGGGGGATCCGGTACGGGCCATCGACTGGCGCGTGACCGCGCGCGCGGGCCAGGTCTACATCAAGCAGTACGAAGCGCCGAAGCGCATGCCCGCTTGGCTGCTGTTCGACACGTCCGCGTCCATGACCTATTCGTCGACGCCGCGCTCGAAGTACGAGATCGCGGCCCAGGCGGCAGGGGGCATCGCGTTTGCGCTGCTCGATCGCGTGAGCCCCGTGGGCCTCCTAGGCACCGGCCAGACCGAGGTACGCGTCCAGCCGAGCCTGTCCAAGGACGACGTCATGCAATGGCTAGTGAAGCTGCGCAAGTTCCGCTTCGGCGAGGCCACGCGGCTGGCTACCCGAGTCACGGAGCTCAACGCGCGGCTCGCGAACAAAGCGCTCGTCATCGTCTTCTCTGACCTCCACGAGGAAGGCGCGATCGATGCGCTGAAGCTCATGGCCCAGGTGCACGATGTCGTGTGCCTGCAGTTCATCGATCCAGCCGAGCTTGGGCTACGCGGCGCCGGGATCTTGCGGGCGGAAGAGTCGGAGACCGGGGAGACGTTTGTCACCCATGGCCGCCGCGCCTTCAGCGATCCGGATGAGATCAAAGCGCGGCTACGACGCGGCGGGATCGACCATCTCGCGATTCGGACCGACCAGCCCTTCGCCCAGCAGCTGCGTATGTTCATGGCGACGCGCGGAGCACTTTCAGGGGGCAAGCGATGAGGGTTCGATTCCTACTTGGCCTCGCCTGCGCGACGCTTGGCTCTTCGTCTTTCGCTGCGTTCTCCGCCGTGTCCCTCGACGTTTTCCCCTCTTGGGCCACGGCCCAAGAAGACGGCGGCAAGATCGAGTTCTTCCGGCCGTCGGATACGGAAGCTGAGACGATCGCCGAGACCTCTGTTGGCATGCGTGTCAACCTCACGGAGTTCGTGATCCCAGGCAGCGCGGTGCAAGCCAAACCCGTCGCCGATCCGGGGCGCGCGGATGCGCTGGTGCGCATCAAGCACGAATACACACACGGTTCGAGCTTTCGCTACGACATCGAAGTGACGCCTTTCGTCGAGGGCGACCTCAACCTGGCGGATTTTCTGGAGCGCAAGGACGGCACGTCGATGGAGGACGTGCCGGAGCTGTCCATCTTCGTGGAGGCGATGCTGTCCGATGAAACCCTGCAGCCCAAGGACCTGGAGGTGCCTGACCCAAACAAGGTCGGGGGCTACAAGAAGCTGCTCATCGCCGCTGGCGTCGTCTGGGGCCTCGGTCTGCTCGCGCTGATCTTTGGGTTCAGGCGGAAGGTCGACGAGGAGAGCGCCGAAGGCGGCGTCCAGCGCCTGAGCCTTGCCGATCGTCTGCGCCCCCTCGTGGAGGAAGCCCGCACCTCTGAGATCTCCCACGAGCGCCGCGCCGAGCTGGAGCGGTTGCTCCTGGCTCACTGGCGAAAGCGCCGGGGCTTGGAAGACACGCCGGCGGCCCAGGCCATCGCGCAGCTCCGATCCGACGAAGAAGCAGGTCCGCTTCTGCGCCAGCTGGAGGAGTGGCTGCATCGCCCGGCCGGCGCCGCGGGCTCATCCGTGGACGTGGCCGCGCTCTTGGAGCCCTACCAGCACGTCGCGACTGAAGTGGAAGCCGGTGGGGCGGTCGGCGCATGACCATGACGCTCGCCATCGCCTTTTCGTTCAGCTTTGCGCGCCCGTGGGTGCTCGCGTTCCTCGTGGTGCCTGCCCTCTTGCTCGGATGGGTTTGGACCCGACGCGGCGGACGGCTCGCGCTGCCCTTCGACGGCGTAGTAGGCAATCCCAAGGACCAGCCCGGACGCCGGCCCCGTGGGCAGGTCCTCCGGTTCATGCTCCAGGTGGCTGAGTCCGTTCCGGCGATCGTCGGGATGGTGGCGGTCATTCTTCTGGCCGGTCCCCAGCGCATTGGTGCGCCTAAGACGAAGCGCAAGCTGACGAATATTCAGTTCTGCATCGACGTTTCCGGCTCGATGACCGCGGAGTTCGGCGAAGGCACTCGCTACGACGCGGCGATGAAGGCGATCAATGGCTTTCTCGACTTCCGCAAGGGGGACGCGTTTGGTCTGACGTTCTTCGGCAACTCGGTGCTCCACTGGGTGCCGCTCACGAGCGACACCTCAGCCTTCCGCTGTGCCCCGCCGTTCATGGATCCGAAGCGCGGAACCATGCCGCCCTGGTTCAACGGGACGTCGATTGGTAAGGCGCTGAAGGCCTGCAAAGACGTCCTCGTCGCGAGGGAGGAGGGAGATCGCATGATCATCCTGATCTCCGACGGATACTCGTCGGATCTCTCCGGTGGCCAAGACGCTGAGATCGCCAGCCTGATGCGCAAGAACGGCGTGGTGGTGTACGGCATCCACGTGGCCGATGGCCGTATCCCCGGCGAGGTGGTGAACATCGCATCGATCTCCGGCGGAGAGTTTTTCGAGGCGGGGGATACCGCAGCGCTCGAGACGGTCTTCAAAAAGATCGACGAGATGCAGGTCGCGGAGCTTGAGAAGGTCGCAGGTGAGCGACTCGATGCGTACGGACCTTGGTGTTGGGTGGGTCTCGGAGCCCTCGGCATCTTCGCCCTGTTCGGTTTCTTCCTTCGGGCGACCCCCTGGTAGGCGCAGTCATGTCGAAGGAAACCATCATCATCACCTCCATCGCCGTGGCGCTTGTAGCCATCGCCGAATCGCTGCATCTTCTGCGCATTCGCCGGGTGAAGCACCTTGCGTTCGGACCGACTGGCCGGCCAGCCGCTTGGACGGCGCTCGTGCCCATCCTGCGGTCCATCGGAGCGGGGGCGCTCGCCTGGGGGCTCGCGACCCTGCTGTACGACGTCGACCCCAAGCTTCACAAGGGTGACACCGAGAGCCAGGACGACCTGCGCCACCTGGTACTCGTGCTCGACGTTTCGCCGTCGATGCGCCTAGAGGACGCCGGGCCCAACAACGATCAGAGCCGCAAGGCCCGCGCGCGGGACGTGCTCGACTCGATGTTCAGTCGCGTCGCGATCGGCCAGTACAAGATCTCGGTCGTCGGCACCTACACGGGAGCGATCCCGGTCGTCGTGGACACGACCGATTCGGAGGTCGTCCGGAACGTGTTGGACGACCTGCCCATGCACTACGCATTCAAGTCCGGGGAGACGCGACTCTTTGACGGGCTTGAGGAAGCCGCAAAGATCGCCGCGCCGTGGAAGAAGGGCAGCACGACGGTCGTGATCGCCAGTGATGGGGATACCGTCCCGCCCACTGGCATGCCGAAGATGCCCCAGTCGGTCAGCGGGGTCCTCGTCGTCGGCCTCGGCGATCCGGTCAAGGGCAGCTTCATCAACGGCCGCAACTCCCGCCAGGACGTGTCTGCGTTACGTCAAATCGCCCTGCGCCTCGGTGGCACGTACCAAGACGGAAACAAGCGCCACGTGGCGAGCGATGTGCTGGCCTCGGTCACGGCGAGCGGGGACGCTGATAGCATCCTGCAGCTCTCCAGGCGCGAATACGCTCTCTTGGCGATCGCGATCGGAGCGTTACTCCTCGCTTTGCTGCCCCTAGCCCTGCAGTTCCTCGGAAGTCGCTGGGCCACCGCCCGTCCCTTGCCTCGACGGCCGCGGAGGCCTGAGGCCGCGTAATTACTTGCAGCTGGACGCCCAAAGAATCCCAAACTCACCGAATATGAGTGCACCGCATTTCGCGCTCGTGCGTCTCACCGCGCCTCTTTGACCCTTACCCCAAGGACTGATTCCCATGCGAAAACTCCTCATTGGCCTATGGCTGCTACTACCAGTAGCCGCCTGGGCCTATCACGAAGGCCCAGGCCAGGATCGGATGGCGCTCGACGCAACGGACGTCGAGCTCGATCTTGCCAAGGCTGCCGCAGCCAAGGGTGATTGGCCCGGTGCGATCAAGCACTACGAGCTGGCGGCCAAAGAGCTTCCGAGCCTTGACACGCCCGAGCTCATGGCGGCCGCGAGGCGGATCCGCCTCTCGGCGGCCAAGGCGAAGCTGAACGCTGAGCAGCTGCCCGCCGCACGCCGCGAGATCAAAGAGCTCCTCAAGGAACTCAGTGAAGACGACGCCGTCAAGGGTGACGCGACTCAGATGGCGCTGCTCGACGAAGCCCGCGCGGCCCACGCTAACGTTCAGTACTACTGGACCTGGCTCATGCGTCTCGAAGGCGCCGCTCGCACGGAGTGGGAGCCCGAGGTTGAAGTGGCCCGCCAGACGTACCGCCTTCTTGCGGAGGAAGCCGACGCGCGCGGCGAGTCCAAAGAAGCGATCTCGCTCATGGAAGACCTGGAGGCGACCGTCAAGCTGGCGCGCCTCGACCTAGAGGAGCTGCAGGGCTTGCCCCTGCCCTCCCAATGAAGCGGCTCCGGAACATGAAACGGTTCCGGAAAGCGCCCCGGTCGGGGCGCACCTCGCGGTCAGAATCCAGAAGACGCCCGTGGAGCCGGTGGTGGCCCACCGCCTGACGGCAGCGGGTCGTAGTCACCCAGTCATCAAGCAGCGCGGACGCAGCATGCGTCCGCGCTCACCCCACTCGCCCCTTTGGCCTGACTTGATTCGGCCAGGAGCCATGCTCCGCGAATCCAACTTGACGCTCGTTACCCATGGTCCGTATCGCTCCGTTCGTCTCACTGCTTGCCCTTTCCCAACTGGCCCTGCCCCAGCTCGCATGGGCGGCTCCCAGCAGCGCAGCTGCTAGTCCCAAGCAACAAACTTCTGTGACGACGCCCTTGACGATTGTCCGCTCAGGCGGCCAGTCCATCATCAACGGCAAGGTCATCAGCTCGATGTCGGCCGAGGAGATTCGGGCCTTGGCGATGAGCGGAGGCGGGCTGTCCCTCCGCGAGGGAGTGAGCTCTGCTTCGGGCGACGATGACGAAGAAGCGGAAGAGAAGCCCGTCGATCCGCAGTTCATGCAGCTGTTCCAGCAGGCGATCTTGGACCGCCGACCCTCCGCGATCTTGACGGAGTGGGCGAAGCCGGACCCGCTGGCCTCGGCGGATGACCCAGAGCTCGCGGACCCGGAGGACCTTGAGCCGCTCGCGAAAGAGCCAGCCAAGGTCACCGCGCCCAAGAAGCCGCAGCGGCCCGCGGATCTTGTGGCACCTCAAAAGCCGGAGGACGTCGTGGAGGATGTCCAAGGGCTCGCGGGGATCTTCGCCTTGAGCGCCAAGAAGAAGGCGGTGGCGGAGGGGTACCCGGAAAAGCTCGAGGCCTACGAAACGGCGCTGGCAGCCTTCGAAGCGTCGGAAGCCGAGTACGAGGTGAAGGCCAAGGAGTACGAGGCGCTCAAGGCGACCTACGACGAAGACAAGAAGGCCTGGGACAAGGCCAAGAAGAAGTACGACAAGGAGAAGAAGAAGAACGACCAAAAGAAGGCGGCCCAGAAGATGAAGCGCACGAAGCGCGACATCGAGATCTTCCGCCGGAACGTGACCCTTGGACGATGGGACGAAGTGGCGACGACCCTGGCGCTCTTCAACAAGCAGGCGAAGAGACAGTACGAGCAGATGCTCGGCAAGATCTCGCGGACGCCGCAGCCCATCAACGGCCAGCTTGCGCAGTACCAGGAAGAGCCAGCGTTCGAGTTCGACGACATCGTCGCGTTGATTCGCATCGCGCCCCAGGGACCGGATCCAGACGATCCCGACAAGTGGGGCCCCGAGGGCTTCGATCCTTCCAGCGCCAAGTTGATCTCCCCCCTCGTGCGCCGAGTCTTCGCCCAGGGCCATAGCTCGGGCGACTGGATCGAGCGGCTCCGTCAGGAGATCGTGCGACCCGAAGAGGAGCGAGTGATCGACAAGCGCCTCGCGGCGCTGCTCTTGGCGGCCCAGGGGTCGTACAAGGAGCTCGACGAGTTCCTCCCGACGATGGCCGAGGCGGAGGAGGCGGATGACCGCGAGGGGCTCAACCTTCTTGCCAAGCACTTGATGGCGATCCACCGCGAAGAGCCACGGGAGGAAACGATCCAGGAGGCTTGGGAAGCGACGATGGCGACCCTCGCACCCGGTGAGATCGAAGACGACGTCAAGGTCGACGCGCTGAAGCGCGCGGTGGGCCTCGCCAAGGAAATCGAGGCCGCCAGCGGGATCGAGTGGCTCCGCGAATCGTTCCAGGAACGGCCCGAGCGTGGCATGGAGGTGCTCGCGACGATCGGCGTCGAGGCATCGATGGGCATGGTCAAGAAGTCCCGCGATCCTGAGTCGCGACTGGAAGACATGACCCTCCTGCGCGCCGCGGTCGATGGACTCTTGGCGGTGGCGCCTGAGCGGGCGGAGGAGTGGAGCGAGACGTTGGTGCTCGTCGCCGATACCTGGCTGCGCGAGGCGGCACACTCGTTCAAGCACTCCGAGCAGTCCTCGATGGGACCCCAGTACGACGAGGACATGTACGGGAACATCTTCTGGCGCAGCTACCGGTACAACCGGGTGGCGGTGGAAGCGATCGAGGTCTCCGACCTGCTGGATGCGCGCCCTGAGGGGGCGTGGCACGCGGCGCTACCGGACAGCCTCCGACCCAAGATCGATCAGACGGTGGCGGAGCTTTACCTCAAGGTGAACGAAGAGGCCCAGGCCTTCCCCTACATCAAGGAGTTGGCGGGACCGAACCCGAAGAAGGCTGAGGAGCTTGCGAAGACGTTCATCGAGGTCTGGATCACCAACAACGATCCGAACGCGAGCCGCAACCGCTCGAACATCTACAACTTCAGCTACGGCTTCAACAACCGCGCAAGCGGGATCCCGCTGACGCGCAGCAAGCAGGACCGCAACCTCAAGGACCTCTCCAAGTGGGTCAAAAAGCTGCGCGAGATCGAAGGGCTTGAGCTCGACTCTAAGCTCCTGATGCGCGCGTTCACGCAGTCCCACAGCCAGGCAGAGATCTACCGTCTGGAGGTGCTGGAGGACGTGTTTGGCTCCCTCGACGTGCTCGAGCCCGAGACGCTGGCGGCGATGGCGCAGCAGATGCGCGCGAACCTGATCCTCGTCTGGAGCCAGCCCGCGGTGCAGAAGGCCGCCAAGACGAATCGCAAGCAGAAGGACATCGAGGCCGAGGTTCAGCGTGGCTACGAGCTCGCGCAGCAGGTGCTGGCCCGTGCGCTGGAATCACATCCGGACGCATGGCAGCTCGAGGTGGCCCGGGCCTCGCTGCTCCATGACCTGAACAACTACCGCAACGACCTCAAGAAGTCGTCGGACTTCTCAGGCAGCCGCAAGGAAGCCCTTGAGCTCTTCGCCTCCGCGGCGGAGCACTACGTCGACGGCCTCCCCGAGTCGCGCATCGATGAGTATTCGATGGATGCGTTTAGCTCGTGGTTCAGCGCAGCGCTCGGTGCCAGTGATCTGTCCGCCGTGACGGAGGAACGACTCCTCGCGAGCCATGAGATCCCCAAGATCAAGCGCGTGCTCGATGGCATCAAGGGCGAGGCGGGCGAGCTCCACCGCGCGATGTTCGCCAACCTGCTCTTCACGCGCCTGACCTCGCTCAATCCCGCGGTGAAGAACCGCTACCTGGAGGCTGGGTTCGACATCGTCGGCGACCATCCCCAGGCGCGTGCGGCCCGCAGGGTCTACGACTACTACGCGGACCTCGTGACGGAGATCGAGCTGCTCTCGATTGTCGACGGCGACTCCGATGTGGGTCAGGAACCCTTCGGTCTGCGCATCGACCTGCGCTACACCAAGGAGATCGGCCGCGAGAGCGGCGGGTTCACGAAGTACCTCCAGAACCAGGCCAACGCGGTCAACTACTACTACAACTACGGCCGTCCCCAGGAGAACTACCGCGACAAGTTCGAGGAGGCGGTCCGCGCTGTGCTGTCGGAGCAGTTCGAGGTGAAGTCGGTGACCTTCAACCAAGAGAAGGCAGGATCCAAGGCCGACGACGAGTACGGCTGGCGCCGAACGTCCTACGCCTACTTGCTCCTCCAGGCGAAGGGCCCCGAGGTGGACCGTATCCCGCCTCTGAAGATCGACCTCGACTTCAACGACGTCACGGGCTACGTGGTGCTGCCCATTTCTTCGCCGGTGGTGCCGATCGACGCATCGGCGAAGGACACGAAAACGCGGCCTTACGCGAATGTCTCGGTGACTCAAACCCTGGACGAGCGCCGCGCGAAAGACGGCGTGCTGGCGATGGAGGTCAAGGCCCAGGCCGACGGACTCGTGCCCGATCTCGAAGAGATCATGGACCTTGATCCCGCCGACTTTGAGGTCACAAAGACCGAAGACCAAGGCATCTCCATCGCACGCTTCGGCGACGACGAAGAGACGATTCTCTCGGAGCGCATGTGGATGGTCGAGATGAAGGCGAAAGAAGGGGTTGAGGACCCAGAGAACTTCCGGTTTGCTTCTCCCAAGGAAGACAGCATCCAGTCGGTCTACCAGCGGTACGACGACGCTGACCTGATTACGGCTGAGCTCGAAGTGAACCTGGAAGAGAGCTATGCGGCAAAGAAGCCCTTCGACTGGCGCTGGCTCTTCCTGATCCCGGCACTGTTGGCGGTGGCGTTCATGGTGTACGTGGTGCTCAAGGGCTCCGATACGCAGGTGGCCCCTACGGGCCTGCGTGTGCCGGATGAGGTCACGCCGTTCACGGTGCTCAATCTGCTCAACGAGGTGCGCTCTTCACCCAAGATCAACGATCCGGCACGGCGCGATCTAGACGCAGCGGTCGTGAGCATTGAGACGCACTATTTTGGTGAGAGCAAGAACGGTAGCGCGGCGCCCGATCTTCGTTCGATTGCGCAAGACTGGGTCCGGCGGGGGAGCTAGCTGGGGTTAGGGGTTCTTGCGCTTTGGCGCGGGGGGGCTCGCTCGGCTCGTCCGAGCGGCCCGTGCGGCGAGCACTTGTGGGTTGGGGTAGCGTGGCGGCGGTGTTGGCTTGTCGGCTGGAGGCGTGGGTCTTGGGTCGTGACCCGAGCCGGTTTGGGCCAAGTCGTGTTGACTCAAGCCGTCCCGTGCGTCCGCAGGACGCCGGGGCTCTCGCGCTCCTGCGCGAGGCCCCCGCGAGGCTTGCCCTCGCGGCCGTGCGGCGAGCACGCCCGGCCCGGCGAGGGCCGCCCGTCCGGCAGGACGCCTGCGCGGCGAGCGCCACGAGACACCGCGCGCCCTGTGTCGGCGATCGCT
>CALHGQ010000532.1 GCA_938030175.1 uncultured bacterium
GGCCATAAGCCGAGCCAATTCCTTGACCATCGAAAGCGCGCCCTTCCGCCCGGCCGCCTCCTGAGATGCGTCAACGCCCGAACCAGCGGTTAGCGAATGTTTGCCTTCGGTTGGGATCCTCGAAGACATGGAGAAGAGCAGAACTCGTCCGCGGGATGTCGTCAACAGCAAGCGAGATCAACCCGTCCCCCATGGACCCCATCGAGTTCGCCGACTTCGTCCGCCTGACCGTCGCCATCGTCCTCCACGACGAGGCCGCCCTCCGCGAGTTTGGGAAGCGCTTCGCCCGCTTTGGGCACGTGCACGAGTTCCACGAAGTCGCGCTGCAGTCCCACCTCTTCTGCGGCTTCCCCCGCACCCTCGCGTCCCTCGACGTCCTCCGCGACGCGGGCCTCGTCCTCCAGGACCCTGGCTACGAAGCGCCGGCCGAGGGAGCAGGCGCCGAGCTCTTCGACACCATCTACGGCGAGGGCGCCGACAAGGTGCGCACTCACCTCGAGGGCCTCTCCCCCGACTTCTCCAGCTGGATCGCCGGGCACGCCTACCAAACCGTCCTCGCGCGCCCCGGGCTCCCGGCGGCGGGCAGGGAACTGCTCGCCGTGGCGGCCCTGGCCGCGACGGGTCACGACCGCCAGCTCGCGAGCCACGTGCGCGGCGCCGTCCGACTCGGCGCCCGCCCCGAGGACGTGATGCAAACCATCGACCTCCTCGCGGGCCAGATCCCAGAGACCCGAGTCGAACGCGCCCGCGAGATCGCCGAGCGATTCGCGCGGTAGCTCAGGCGAGGAAGAGGCAGCTCCGTTTTCGACCTACTGCCGGAAGTAGTCGCTGAGCACCGTCACCCCGGGCGCGGCGATCGACTGGACTCCGTCCAAGTAGGGATTGACGTCGAAGCGCGGTTGCCCGGGAGCTCCGAGGTCGATCGTGTCGATGACGCCGCTCTCTCCACTCGCCAGCTCGGGCACGGCGGCGAACAGGAAGCTCGGCGTGTTCGTGCGGTGCGGAAAGTTGCCGAGCTGGGTCTCGACGCGGACGGTGGCCTTGCTGTTGGCGGGGATGGGGATGCCGGCGCTGAAGGTACTTACGGGTCCGCGGGTACCCCCGACGTTGCGCTGATTGTCGAAGGCTAGGTCCACGGGGATCCCTGACAGCTGGCCGTCTCCTTGGCTGATGGATGCCAACACGCGGAAGCCTAGGTCGCGGAAGTTGGGGACCGTGCCCCCGGTGAGATCCAGCAAGACCTCCCCCTGCAGCGCGGAGTTCAAGTGAATCTGCGAAATGGCACCGTCGCCGAGATCGCCAGCACTTCCTGACAGGGGATCGAGCGGGCCTTCGTGCACGACGTACACAGAGGCGCTGAGCCTGAGCGGGTCCACCTGGATCGCTTTGGGCGCCTTGATCTCGAACGGAAGCGTGCCGAGCACGTCGTCAAAGCCCCATCCGTTGTTGCTGTTGGGACCTGACTCGAAGACGGCGCAGGCGCCCACGCGGTCCAGGATGTAGGCGAAGTACACGTTCCTTTCGAAAGCGAAGCTGGTCATGCGCGGCGTCACCGCCAGCTCGAACGGCCGGTCCAAGCCGGAAGTCACGGTCCTGCGCACGAGCAGGTTGGACATCGAGATGATGGTGAGCGAGCTGTCCAGTTCGTTGCAAACGAGGAGATCCTCGTTGCTGGGCTCAAAGGCGAGGCCCCGGGGCGAATCGCCGACGGCGATTTCGCTGATGACCTGATGGAACGTGGCCGAGGCCGGATTGATGTCGATCAAGGAGACCGTGTCGGCGAGCTGGCTCGCCACAGCGAGCAGGTCAAGGTTCGGCGCCACAGCCATGGACGTCGGGTCCGCGAGCGCAATCCGCTCCAACACGACCATCCGGTTGGAGTTGAAGACGACGATCTCGTTTCTCGCTCGGTCCGCGATGTAGAGGAAGTGCCCCACCTGGCCACGGATCTGGTAGGGCCGACAGTTCACCACATCGGTTTGGCCGAACGACGGCCCCACGAAGAACTGGTTCTGTTCAAGGGCCAAAAGCCCCGTGGGGGGCGTGCCAGCCGCGGGGTCTGGGAAGGGGTTTCCTGGCTCCAAGAGGTTGACGCCTCCCCCATTGGGGATCACGTCGATGGAGGTGGGCTCGGAGTTCCCGAGGTACGGCGAGACGCACAAGGGAGGGAATGCGAGACCGGGAGGATTGGGGTGAGGCGCCCAAGAGATGAGGTTCTCATAGCCCGTCGAAAGCGTCGCCCCCGTCCCTACCCCGGCGGGCACAATCGTCCCGGAGTTGCCTAAACCGCCGAGGAAAGAGATGACCTTGAGGCCGTCCAAGGAACAAACGTTCCCGCCGCCAGCTTGGCAGCCGAACGGCGGCGGTCCGTTGCGCATGACGGAGTCCAAGGCGTGGGCGAAGTGCACGTCGCTGATCTCAGCGACCGTGGGCGCGGCCACAAGGCGGTCCTGTAGGTGGTGGTCCAGGGTCAGCGTGAAGACACCCGCCGAGCCGCCGTCCACCGTGCTCCCCCCCGGCGTCAAGATGGGGCGCACCGAAGGGTTGCCCGTGACGTTAGGGTCGTAGGGAAAGCGGCTCTCCCCCTCCAAGGGGAAGGGGCTACTCGAAATAGGGTTGCCCGTGGACTGGCCAAAGCCGTTGAGGTCGACGACCGACAGGCCGCCTTGACTGCCCCCACGGCCTGCGAAGATCACGTCCGGTGCCACCGGAGCGTTCACGAGCCCGACCCCTTCCGCCGTCTCGAAGAAGGTGTCCGCGCCACGCGTGTTGAAGTTAGGCGTGCTCCCTCCCGGAATCGACGAATCAGGACGGCTGCTCAAGTCCTCCACCTGGTTGACCATCAACTGAACTTCGACGACCGAGAAGATGCTGCTAGACGGCAAGCTCGGCCCGCTGCCGGGGAATGCAAAGCCGGGGACAGCTTCGTAGACCGAGAGGTCGAACGGACTCACGGGCCTCACGTTCATCGGAACGTAAACGGGCCCCGTGACGGGGCCAAACGAGATTTGAACCGCGGTGGAAAGAAGCGGCGGCCCCTGCCCCACCATTTCCCCGAGGGAGAAGGGCTGAATCGGCTCGGTGAACTCGAACTGAACGCTCGTCTCCGGGTCCACGTTGACGTCCCCGTTGCCAGGGGTGATGAGCGGCCGGCTGCTGGGCGGCGGGCTGCGCAGGAGCTCGGGGGACTGAAGGTCCTGGCCGACGGTCGTTGTGGCTAGCACCGGGTTCTCCAAGGTGACACCGTTCGCCGCGACCAGCGACGTGGTCGCTCGGAATCGAAGCGTGACGCCTTCTGGGAACGTGTCGAACTCCGTCAGATCCGAGTCGTCGTCGGCGACGAAGAGGATCGTGCTCGGGGATACCAAGGTCTCCGCAAGGCCGGACGTTAGCCGAAGACCCGGGAAGCCCTGGGCCTCTGGGATCGCAGGGTTCGGCACCAGCACTCCACCGGCGGAGTCGTAGGTCGCCCAGGTTTCGAGCTGGGGCTGCCCGCCCTCAAGCACGACCGTCTGGCCCCCAACGAACGCCCGCCCGGGCACGCTGAAGGTGGCTCCGTTCGCGGAGTCGACGGCGGTCATGGTGACGGCTCCCTCGAGCCCGCTGCCGGAGCTGCTTGGGCTCAGCACATCGAAGGGATCGATCGCCTCCGTGAAGCTCGCGTAGAGGTAGTGGTTCCCCGCGATCCCATCGGGCTCGATGGCCGCTGTCGGCAAAAGGGCGGTGGGCAGGATCGGATTGATGCGACTGACGTGCTCGGCGATGTCAGCGATGCTGCGAATGGTCACCAGATCGTTGGACCCCGCGCGGGCCACCGTATGCGGCAACAGGAGGCCGAAGCCGGTGCTCACCTGATTGAGGCGAAGCTCCCCGGGCGGATTACCGCCGCCCGGGTCTTGACCCACAACAGCGGGCCCGTCGTCTTCGGAGCACGACGCTCCGGCTAGCAGGGAGATCGTCAGAAGCGCGGCTCTCAGGGTCGACGGGACGAGCGAACGCTGCACACCAGCAGCATCCTCCGGGAAGTTGGGGGAGGTCATGGTGCTCTTAGGAAATCGTACTGAGCTAGGGGCGGTGGGAAGTACCGGAGGCCGTTCGATGGACATCGCTGCCGTCCGACGTCTTCAGTTTAACCGCTCTAGCTCCGTCGCCACCCCGAAGGTACAGGTGACCTAGCCGAATCCCGCATGAGGGCACCCGGTTGAAGGCACTGACCCCGGCGGCCAGAACTCGATCACGATCTCCGCCGGTTCCTTGCCCATCAGTTCTCCGTCCCGCACCAAGACGACCCCACCCCAAGGGGCGGTCCCCCGACTTTGCCGGCTGGATCGCCCAGGGCTCTACCCGGTCCGCCTAGCCGCCTGAACGGTCCTGCGCGCTAGAGATCGATGACGATCTCCGCGGGCTTCCCAGGCACCAGTTCAACGGCTTGCGCCACGAGCGCCCCCCCCGCCGTGAGCTCAGCCGGGGTGCCGACCCGGAGCTCATACTTCCCTGCAGGAACGCAGTCCAGCTGGAAGGTCCCTTGCGCTCCCAAGGCGACCACCTTGGACATCCGCTCCAGCGATACGTCGAGAGGGACACCTCGGCCGTCAGGCAGATGAAACGAAACGCAGAGCCCTGCCGGGATCGCCTCTCCGCGAAGCGACCCGCCGACGGAAACACAGGCACGCATGCGCAGGGTCACGTGGTAGTCCCCCTCTTCGATCCGCACGAGGCCCGTGCCCATCTGGGCGAACAGCGTGCCGTCTTCCCCCCGTGCCTGCGCACCGATCCAGTAGGTCCCAGGGTCTAACTCGCGCACCTTGGTCGGCTCCTTCGAAGGCGTGAGCGAAAAGAAGGTATGCGCGCCCCCTCGGCGATGATTGCCGCCCCCGTACCAGAGCCCTTGCATCTCGACCGGCCACCCGAGGGGATCTGCCAAGGTCACGCGCCGCCCCAAGAGAGGCACGTCGAGGTCCACGCCCGGACCTGGCCGGTGGGTCCCCACCAGCGTTACGTACTGGTCCATCGGAACGCCACCTGAGTCGATGTGGACCTCAACCCGCGCGGCCCGCGGCTCCTCAAGGCGTAGGAGCAATCCGTGGCTTCCGGCGCGAACGCCTCTCAAGTGCACTTCGGCGAGGCCGCCGCTACCCGCGGTCAGGTCGTAGTGGCCGTCAGGCATACCAGCCAAAATGAACTCGCCGCTCTTCCCGACGGTGGTCTCGGGGGAGACCCCCGTGGAAAGACGCCCGGCCACAAGGGCACCGTCGAGGGGCGCCGCTCTCACCCGACCACGGATCGGCTGGCCGCTTGCATCCACGAGTCGTCCCGAAATAGCGAAGGTTGGCGCCAGGGTGAGCACGACCTCCTCCGTGGGCGGACGCCCAAGGTCCAGCCGCAGGGAACCAGCCTGGGGCGAGTCCCCTGGCGCCCAGCGGTACCGGTACCGGCTGTCGTCGCTCGCCGTGAGCAAGGCCGGGCCCAGTGGGACGGGGCTGACCAACCGAATGCTGCAGCGTCCGCCTTCATCCGCCTGGCCGTCGAAGCGCACAAATCCCGGCTCAAAGACTCCGTGGCTTTCCGTCACAAGACCGATCTTCGCGCGTGGAAAGGGAGCGCCATCGGAGTCGACCACCAGGCATGCGAGGGTAGAAGACGTATGGACCTCAAAGGTCAACACACGCTCCGTTCCTGGCCTGACGACGATCGGCTGTCCGACGTCACCGTTCGCGCCGTACTGAAGGTGTTCGTCGAGCTCCCTTTCGAACCGCAACGCGTTGCCGTCAAGATTCACCAGAAGTCGAAGGTGCCTGTCAGCCCAAGCGCTCGGAAACCAAGCGACCCCGTCCTCATCAGTGATCGCGTTCGCCGTCGACCGGAACCCGCCCCAAGCTGCATTTCTCTTCGACCCGTAGACCTCCGTCGGTGGCATATCGAGTTGGAACCGCAGGCCCGCGATCGGCTCTTGGTTACGGGAGACGACCCGTACGCCGAGGGAGCCCGTGCGACACATGACGATGCGCACGGGAAGCCAACCACCCGCCTCGTCCACTTCCAGGGAGGGTGATTGGAGCATCGTCCATCCAGGGAGCGTTGCGGCCACGAAGCCGCGCTGGGAGCAGTGTGGGAACTCGAAGCGGCCCTCGGCGTCCGACCGAATCTCCAGCCCTGACTTACCTGAGTCGACGGCACCCTGGAGCGCGAGGCCGACGCCCTCGATCGGCGCTCCCGAGGCATCGACCACTTCCCCGACCAACGAGGTGAACGCTTGGCGATAGAGATCCACGACGACCGGAGCCTCGTCACCCTCCTCCCAGTTCAGCTCCACCGATGCGGCCGCATGGCTTTCACTCGCGTCCACGAACACCGTAAGGGACGGAGAGTGGTCGGCTGCGTCATGCTCGATTCGGAAGGTGCCGGACTCATCCGTTAGCGCGCGAGGCCACGAGTCCTGGCTGCTACCAAGCATCATGAACGCCATCAAACCGACCTGTAACCCGGGCGCGGGGACGGCTTGGGCTCGACCGCCGCCCAAGGGAATGTCCATGACACGACCGGAGATCAGCAGGACGCCGTCTGGGATGGGTGGCGGCGACGGGGCGCTCTGAACGAGCGCAGGCGCTCGGCCCCGCTCATTCGCTAGCAAGGCCTCGGAGCTCGGCTCCTCCAGGGGCCGCGTCTCTGTCGCAGATGCCTCCATCCGATCCGGGGTCACCTCCACATCGTCCGACCCGGACGGTTCCGAAGCGAGCCACCATCCGCTGCCCAGCACCACGACGAGAGCGGCCATCCACACGGACTTCAGCCCCATACAACCTCCCAGTGCGAGCGCCGAGCCGGACCCCGTGATGGGCGCGTGGGTAGACACCAGCGCTGAACCGCCCAGCGCGCTCATCCAAGCTTCCCGCCCCCCGTTCGTCTCGGCGGTGAGTTTCTCACGCAGGGCGGCGAGCGCGCGCTTCTGACGCGTCTTGACGGCCGCCAACGTGGCGTCTGTACGAGCGGCGATCGCCCGCGGGGGTAGTCCTTCCCAGAACCTCAGATGCATCACCTCAGACTGCGCGGCAGGGAGACTCTGCACGAGCGCGAGCAGGCGGTCGGTGACTTCTTGGTCGATGAGATGCTCAACGGCGCCAGGCTGACTCTCCGTGCGTGCAACCTCCTTTTCGCGGGCTCGCCGTCTCGCCTCGGAGCGGCCTTGGGCCCAGTGGATCCTGCGCGCCGCGCCGGAGAGCCAAGGCATCCAGTTCTGGGGTGTGCCCGCCGAGCGCGTATGGACAGCGACCATCAGGTCCTGGGCGACGTCATCTGCATCCGCGGCGTTGCCGCAAAGCGCGCGGGCGATACGCTGGATCGCTCCCTCGTGATCAGCGAGGCGTGGGGTCGTCGGTTGAGTCATGGGAGGGGCTCCAATGACAGTGTCCGCGAATCCAAAATCGGGGGCAGGATTCAGCTCGGAATCCTGCCCCGGGAACCTGTCATCGGGGTCTTGGGGCAACGCAGCCCCCCTACAAGAGTCAGTCCTGCAGGGCAAAGGCCTCGATGGCGTCGCCCCCTGCCGAGAATCGCTGGAGGGCGAGTCCGTGGGTGCTGCCGTTGGGTGTCGCCGTGAAGAGGCCGATAGCGGACGCTCCTCCCTGTGTGGGTTCGAAGAAGCCGCGCCAGGCAGCGATGCCGGAGGTTGCACCGAAGGAGAGGCGACGAGGCTCTTCTGTCCCCGGCTGGGTCTGCCCCACCGAAACGGGCCCGATGTTGACCGCGGCCTGCTGGCCGTCGACCGGGAACGCCGTGAGGGCAGAGTCGAAGTTAGGTAGGTCCCGGTTGGCGTAGAACCAGTCCCCCATGGGCGACCAAGAGACGGGGCTCATCCCGTCGACTCGGATTTCGGTGTCGACGAGGCGCAGCGGGGCGGCGAGGGACGTGTCGTACAGGTAGAGACCGCGGACGGTTCCGCCGTCATGCATGAAAGTGATGGCTCCCCCCACTGGCGACCATTCGGGGTGACTTGCATCGCCCACTTGCTCCGTCGAGATCCGTACCGTGGGCTGGTTCTCCTCCCACAGGTAGACATCGTCGCTTCCGCTCGTGAAGTTCCCAAGGAAGGCGAGTCGCTCTGTCCCTGGTTCCCACTCGAACCAACTTGTCGTCATATCGCCCTGAAGAGGAAGGGGGGTGAGACTCTCACAGAATCCTGAGTCCATACCGCACACGTGGAGTTCTTGGGAGGAGTTCGACGTCGCGGCGATCCGCCGTCCGCTGTCCGAGATACGAACTCGATCCACGTCCACGTCGTCGATGGCGAAGACCGTCGCGCTCCCCGTAGGCACGTCGATACCGAACAGTTTGGGCAAAGACTGCGTGGGATTGGGCCGAAGGACGCCTGCGATCGTCCCGCCACCTTCTCCAATCTCGACTTCTCTGATAAAGGCAACTTCGCCCGGAAGTGGATCGATCACCTGGTCGGCGGTGGAACCGACCCCCGCAAGGAGGATCTCACTGGTGATCGATGAGTTGCCCTCCACGACGGCCACAAACGCCGTTGAGTCTGGCATCCAGCCAATGGGCGTGATGGGGTTCATCCCATGCATCAGCTCCCGAGGGTTGCTGCCGTCCGCGTCCATGAGCGTCGTCACACCGACCGACGCCACCTCCATGACCACGTGGGCCGAGTTGGGGCTGAACCAAAAGTGGATCGGGTTGCCATCGCCTTCCGTGGGCCCGTCCAAGTTGAGGTTCGCGCCCTGGAAAGGTGTGCTAGCCGTTTGGTTCTCCAGATCGACGACGACCCCCGCCGACGAGACTCCAAAGTCCGACGTAGAGAAGAACGCTAGATACCTCCCGTCCGGGGAGAGCTGGATCGTCTCCGAAACCACGGATTGGCTTCCGGGGACATGGGCTGCGAGGGACTGGGTCTCGCCGCTCGATAGATACGTGACGAAAGGTGCCAGAGTCCCCGGCGTATCTCGATCCGAGATGGTCACAAGGAAAGCGCCTCCCGTCCCAACCGGAGTCTCGTCCTCCGAGCCTGACGAGCCACAGGACGCGACCATGAGGGCCGCCAGCAGGAACTGAGGCGAGCGCAGGCGAAAGAACGGTAGAGGCGGCGCGGGTGAGACGAGTGAATTCATGGGTTCTGAGCGCTGGAGAGGCCCCGATCGGGCCTCTGGATCAGAGGTACCGCGCGGTACGTGACCGGCGCCCCTCACGCGACTCAGAAAAAAAAGTCCGCGCGGCTCCCGGGAAGGGATGCCACGCAGGAGGCGCTAGTTCGCCCGGTCGCCGCTCACTTCCACGCCAGTGATCGCCATCGGGCGCAGGGAACGGATGCGTACGAATGAGTCCAGGCGGTCGGGTTCGTCCTGGAAGCGGCTGAAGCCGAGGGACTCACCGTTCACTTCGAGGCGGTCGAGGGCTCCTGGGGAGAGCTCCATTCTCAGCTTGAATGGCTTGCCTTCTTCGATCAATGGGCATGGGCGCATGTCGAAGCCTTCGTGCTTGCCTCGGCCGCCGCGGCGAACGTACTCGTAGAGGTCATAGAGGTTGCCGCCCCCGAACCACATCTTGCCCCGTGACATGAGCGCGTGATGGCCCCGCATGGAGACCGCCACGATGTGTCCATCCGGACGTTCGTTGCCCGGCACGAGGTTGACCTCCAACCGCAGCCGGCGATCAATGTCCAGCGGGCGGGAAAGGGGTAGCGACGGTCCGACGTCCTGGGCGAAGTGCTGAACCTCTGACAACATCGCGAGGAGCTCAACGCCGTCGGCCGTTAGGTCCCAACGCTTGAGGCTCCATGCTTTTGCGCGATCGTCCCCTGTGGGAACCGGCTGCCTTAGGCGACGGGCACCGGCCTCGGCCCCAATCGCAAATCGCCAGACCAAGCGGATGTCGCGGGGACTCACGGCCTGATTGGGCGTACCAAAAACTTCGGCGGCGGACAGCGCTTGGGGCGCGCTCGGTGCCTGTCCAGTCGTCGGAGGCGCGGTGGAGCGAAGGCTGCCTGGCGCTGGAGTTTGTTCCAGGGCCGTCACGGCGCGCCTTGAGCGCTTCTCTAAATCGGCACCCAGGCCGTCGTGGCTCGGATACTTCTCGAGGCGAATCAAGGCGCGCGCGAGACCCGGTTGACCCTCAGCGCACAGGAAAGCCGCAGCGGCCAGCGCTTCTTCGGGCTCCAGCGTCGCATCGTTCGGGGCAAGCCCAGCGAAAACCATGACGTCCTCTGTCTCGAGCAGCCGCAGGGGTTGGCGCGTGCTAGGGTTCGACCCGCCGCCGCTGACTTCGCGAAGGTGGATGAGATTGCGCCCCTTGGCCCCCCGCTCCGGATCGAAGTAGAAGCCAAGGCGCAGGACTTCCCCGTTCCGGGCTTTGATCGTTCCGCGGCGTGGGATCTCGTCAAACGTGAGTTCGCGCTGCTGACCGCGCGCGGCCTCGATGCCCTGCGCAGCGCGCTCGATCACACCTTCGAGCACGCCGAGCTCGCGGGCACGCATCTCGAGCACGTCGAACGTGGACGCGCGCCACGCCTCGTCGCGCGCGGCCACATAGAGACCACGGGCGGTCGCATAGTCCCGCGCCCGAAGCAGCGGGGCTGCCTGTTGATCCAGCTCGACGATTCCGCGCTCTGCGAGGTCTTCCTGGGCGCGCCTCTCGGCGAACGCCAGATCATCGCGGGCTTTGACGAGTTCATCGCCGTAGGCCTGGGCAAACTCCAGGGGCAGCTGGTCAACGTCCAGGTTCTCGCTGGTGTGCTTGTCCTCCACAGCGGCGTCAAAGCGCTGAACGACCGAGGTCTCGCCGCGCAGGGTCGCGGCTTCGATGTCCCGGGTCATCTCCTCCACCTTGAACCGGACGAAGTCTCGCACCTCTCCAAGCGCTCGGTTGACCTGACGGAAGACCTCCGACTCGGTGGACTGAATCGAGCCATCGATGAAGCGAGCCACGCGGCGCCGCTCCTCGGGCGTAAATCCCGAGAGGTCGAACTCGGCGAGCTTGGCACCTTCGGGACCGATACTCGCGTCATCGATCGTGAGGGAGGAAGCGCGCTTGAGCCAGACCTCCGGCTCCGACGGGTTCAGCCAATCGAGGGCATCACGCCATCGGTTGGCCTGCAGATCGCTCTCCAGCTTGCCGTTCACGAAGAGGCCGAAGCGCATGCTGAGACTTCGCTCGGCGGTGCGTAGAGCCTCGTTGTGTGCCCGATCCACGCGCTGCTGGAGGGCCTTGCGCCGATCCAATGCTCGCCGCTGGGCCGCCCCCTGGGGAAGCTCCTCCAAGGACCGAAACCCAGTGGTCGCCTGCAGCCGTGACGCGAGGCGGTCGCCACTCATCGCGCTCGCCAGCTCGAACTGTCGCGCGTCCAGCGCGGCGCTGACCTCTGCGTCCACGGTGTCGAGGAGGCGCCCGAGGCTGCCTTCCCAGGTACGGCGAATGTTCACCTCCAGCTGATCGCGCAGGCGATGGGCACTCTGCGGAAGCTCTAGTACGCCGGGAGTTTGCAGCTCGAGCGTTGCGTCCGCCGGGGTCAACTTGCCGTCGTCGAAGCGTTGCGCGATCGCTTCAAGCACCGGCCAATCCGCCATGCGCGCTTCTCGCTCGACGGGCGCGGGGGCGGGCTTCTCTTCCCAAGGGCGCGCCGTCAAGAGCCACGTCCCGCCGATAGCCGCGAAGAGACCACCCGCGAGAAGCGCGGGGCCCACCCAGGCGCCTCGACGCGACGCATAGGAGTCGAGTTGATTCGTGGCGACGTCCACACGGCGACGCTCGCGCAGGAGCTCGATGTCCGCGACAAGCTCCCATGGTTCCTGGTACCGCCCGTCCGGATCCCGCGTCAGGCACTTCCGCAAGACAAGCGAGAAGCCCTTCGACAGCGTGGGCGCAAACTCCCGCGGATCCACGATGGGTTCGTAGAGCACGCGGCTCAGGATCTCGGCGACGCCCGACGAGGTGGGATCGTCCGTGTGGAACGGCGGGTGCCCACAAATGGCGTGGTAGATCGTGGCGCCGAGGGACCAGAGGTCACTGCGGATGTCCGCCTGGCTCGGGTCCCGCGCCTGCTCGGGGCTCACGTAGTGCGGCGTGCCGAGGGTCGATCCGGTCTTTGTGATGGACGGATCGTTCTCGCTCATGGCGAGGCCGAGGTCCACGAGGCGCGCGCGGCCGCGCTGGTCGATCAGGATGTTCGCGGGCTTGATGTCGCGGTGCACGACGCCCATCTCGTGGGCGTGCTGAAGCGCTTCGCACAGCGGACTGAAGAGGCGCAGGCATTCGCGCTCGGACAGGGATCGGCGCTCCGCGATACGGCGGCTCAGGGGCACCCCCTAAC
>CALHGQ010000533.1 GCA_938030175.1 uncultured bacterium
CATGGTGATCATGGATCACCCCGGAGTGGCCAAGATCTTCGACGCGGGGGCGACTGACAAAGGGCGGCCCTACTTCGTGATGGAGCTCGTCGGTGGACCCTCACTGACGGCGTACGTCGCGTCGGAGCAGCCGTCGCTCACGGAGAAGCTCCGGCTCTTTGTGCAGGTGTGTGACGCCGTTCACCACGCGCATCAGCGGGGCGTGATCCACCGCGACCTCAAGCCCTCGAACATCCTTGTCGTGGAAAGAGACGGTCGGCCGCAGCCCAAGATCATCGACTTTGGGATCTCCAAGGCGACGTCGACCCAGCGAGGCGGAGAGTCGTTCGCGACGGCGCACGGCGGCCTCGTCGGGACCCTGGAGTACATGTCCCCCGAGCAGGCCGGCCTCACGGATCTCGACGTGGATACCCGGAGCGACGTCTTCGCCCTCGGGGTGATCCTCTACGAGCTGATCACCGGGGAGCTGCCCATCGAAAGGGAGGTGGAGCGCTCGGAAGGGCAGCAAGACTTCCTGGCGCGGCTGCGAGAAACGACGCCGCCTCGACCGAGCACCCGAATAGCCCGTCGCACGAACGAAGGCGCTCGCGAGTCGCACAGCAAGCCCGCACTTGTGCGCTCGATCAGAAGCGAGCTCGACTGGATCGTGATGCGTGCGATGGAAAAGGAGCGTTCGAGGCGCTACTCGTCGGCGGCTGCGCTCCAGGAAGACGTAGAGCGCTTCCTCACGGATCGCCCAGTCGAAGCTCGAGGGCCAAAAGCGAGCTACATCGTTGCGAAGTTCGTGAAGCGTCATCGGTTCGTTGCGGCGCTGATTGGGCTTGCGGGCCTCTCGGTCGTCGTTGGCATCGTTGGGCTGACCGTGGGACTGCTTCGCGCCCATCGCGCCGAGGTCCTCGCGAATCGACGAGCCGACAACTCAACTGCGGCCGCTGCCTTCCTTGAGAAGGTTTTGTTCCAGTCGGACCCCGAGTTCGGAAGCGAAACGCTGACGATGGTCGAGCTCCTAGAGGGGGCGGACGCGATGATCGAAGGCGAGCTCGGTCCCTACCCCGAGGTGGAGGCCGCCGTACGGGAGTCCATTGGAGTCGCTTTCCGGCGCAAGTCCCTCTATCCGCAGGCGCGCGATCATCTGTTCCGATCGCTCGAACTTCGGCGTGAGCACCTTGGGGACACGCATTTGTCCACGGCGAGTTCCGCGGTGGCGCTGGCGGACCTGCGCTTCGAGCAAGAGGGAAGTATCGATGAGCCCCTCGCGCTGCTTGGCGAATCGCGCAACACGTTCGCCTCCAGAGGGCTCCGGGAGACGACCGCGTCGGCTTGGCTCGATCTCGACATTGGGTTGATTGCACTGGCGGGCGATCACATCGTCGAGGCCGAAGCCGCCCTTCAGCGCTGCCGTGACGTTCTCTCCCGCGATCGAGGTGCCGATCACCCTGACGTCAGCCGGCCGCTGCGCGGGCTCGCCGCTGCTGCCGCCGCGCGCGGGGACTATGGGGAGGCGGAAGAGCTTGCTAGGAGGGCAGCGGAATGCTGCGCGGCGGAGGGCTCGCCGTACCTTCTCGCGCGAGCTGAGCTCGTGCTCGCCGGCATCTTGGTCCAGCAAGGCAGGACCGAGGAGGCCTCGGGCTACCTCGACGGGATCGCCGACTCGATCTACCACACGGCCGGGTGGCGGCACATCCGCGTCGCAGAGCGGGACGCGATCCTTGCTCGCCTACACCTCAAGACGGCCGAGTACGACTACGCCCAGATCGCGGCGGAGACCTCGGAATCGCTGCGTACCGAGCTTCTCATGGAAGGGCACTGGGCCCTCTTGGAGTCGCGGCTTCTGAGGGCCCACGCGCTGCTTGGCCTGGGGGATACGGACGGTGCTGCGCTCCTGCTCGAGCAGTTGGAGGGCGCATCCTACGACCTGATCGTGGACGATCACCGGCTCATGATCGAGCTGGCGAGCGTTCAGCTCGCGGTCGCGACGAAGCAAGGCGATGGAGAGCGAGTCGACTCGGTGAGGAAGAAGCTCTCTCGCATGCTGAGGTCCCGTCAACTCCGGCTCCATGGGGGCCCCGAGCCTGGAGCTGGCGCTCGCTGAGCGCTGCGCCCGCTGTGCGATTTGTAGGACCGCTCGCTTGGCCGCTCGTTTGGCCGCTCGCTCAACGATCGGGCCAAAAAATCAGGAAAGCGTGATCCCGGGTCAGCGCGACCTGCGCCTGGACAGATGCGGACGAAGTCCTCGCTCCGCGCCAGGGTGCCTAGCCCTGGCACACAATGCTCCTCCCCATAGCCACCATGCTCCCACCGACTTTGACGGGCCTCAGCGCAGCTCCCCGGGCAGCTCCCCGCTTGGGGCCTCTCTTGGCTGCCCCAGCTTCGACAGCGCTGGCTCAACCAGGCAACGTTCATCCCGGTACCTGTTCAGCGGGATCCCCTTCTTCTCCCTCGCTACTTGCGTTCGCGAGCACGCTCGATCCGGCGCAGCTCCCGTGTCGAAGCTCACGACCGGTGTCTCGCTCCAATTCCAATGACGTCTCAGCTGACCCGGGAAGTGGCGCTCCGTCAGTCCTGACCGATGTAGTGCCAGGGCTGTTCGTTGGCCACGTAGCGGCGGACGTTCTCGGGCATCCTTCCGATCAGCTCCTGGGCAACACGCCGCGGCTTTGAGGCAAAGTAGCCGCGCATCACGAGCGCGTTGACGGCGCGAAAGCTGCGTGGCTCTTCGCCTTGGTGGGCGATGCGCAGCAGAGCTTCGTCGTCAGGCGCCGTGGCGAAGCTGAGGGCGGCGAAGGCTGTGAGGGCTGCGGCGGCGAGGGCGAGGAAAAGATGGCCGCGGAAGAGGCTCTTCATGACAGTTCGCGAAGGGTCGCGTGGACGGAGGGAATTGCGAGGTACCAGAGAAAGAAAATGCAGGTGAGCGCGGCGGCGGTGGCGGCGATACGAAGACGTTGCCACTGACGGGTTAGGGGCCCGTGTCCCCCGTCGCGCTCCTTTTCTCTTCCCACGAGCATCACGGCGGCGGGGATCATCATCAGCCCGTCGAGCGGGGCCCGAAACCTCGACATGGTGACGATCAGGATCATGGGGAGCGTTGCGCCCCAGCAGCAGAGCCAAAGGGCGGAGCCTCCGGCCGTGAACGAACGCGTGCCCATGCCAAGAACCGCGAGAAGCATGAGGGCGATGGCGCTAGCGAGGGCGACTACGGCGAGAACGCTGCGGAGCTGGAGGGACGGAATCGCCGAACGGTAGCCGGCAAACGTGCGCGCTCCGGGAGCCACGGTCTGGCCTGTCTCCTCCGCCGGACTTGGCACCCGCAGGAAGCGCACCATGTACGAGAGCGGCGTCAAGAGGTCGGCCGCCTTCACGATCCGCGTTCGCAGAAAGAAGACCGGGTTCGCCGTGATGAACGCGAGGCCCTGGCCCAGCGCGTCGCGTTGACGCTCGCTTGCGCCAGGGTGGAATTCGTAGCTCCACGGCTCAACGCCCGGCGGGGGCTCGATCAGCTGGGCGCGCAAGGCCGACCCGGGGGCGCCTTGGTCGAGCCTTAGCCCTCCGCCATGGTCGATATTGACGTAGTGCGCGTTCCATCCGAAGTAGGCGTTGATGCCCGCCGTCCGGCCGAGGAGTTGGAAGCCGCCGATGTCCCGGGACACGGACGCGCTCCACGGCGCGATCACGAGGAGCGCTGTGGCGGCGAAGGCGAGGGCGCGCCGGACGTGGAGCTCGCGCACGCACCAGACCGTGACGGCCGCGAGCCACAGGATGCTGGCGTCCCGTGCCAGGCTCGCGCCGCCCATGCAGACCCCCGCGAGCACAACCCGCCCGCCGGTCCAGCGGTCGGTTCCCTGGCGCGACCTAGCGACGACCAGCAGCCAGAGGCACGAGAAGAGCAGGAGCATCTGCAGCCCTTCGGAGAGAAGCACGTGGGCGAAGGGGATGAGGGGCAGATAGAAGGCCCAGATCCAGCCGGCGGCGCGGCCCGCCTTGGACCCCGCCGTCGCGGTGCCGATGCCCATGAGCGCGATCCCCGTGAGGACCGATGCCGCCGACAGCGCACATCGCGCGATTCGGACGCCGCTCTCAGGGCCAAACCAGTCGATCCAAGACCCGAGGAAGAACACATGGAGCGGCGCCCACTCCCCGTGGTAGGTCCCGGCCCGGGCCCACGTCTCGGCGAACCCGAGGTAGTCCCTCTCGTCCGAGTGAAAAAAGAGCCCCCACGACAAGTAGAGCCAGACCGCGCGGACGGCGATCGAGGCGAGCACGGGAGCGACCCAGTGGGGGGGAAGCAGCCGCGGGAGACGGGCTGGGAGGAGCGCGTCACGAGCGTGGGAAGTAAGCGCTGGCAAGGCGCCCAGAGGGATTCGCGGGGCTCTAAGACGTCACAGGAGAACGGCAGAATCTGGTGGTTCGGCCTCACTTTCCGTCGGGCTGTG
>CALHGQ010000534.1 GCA_938030175.1 uncultured bacterium
TGGGTGGTTGTCAGGCGGTCCGCTTGAGCGGAACCACCTCGGCGACGCCGGACTGCTCACGCATCCAGGCGTCGAGATCGCTGCGGTAGCAGCGCACACGCCCGCGGAGTAGCCACGTGCGCGGCCCCTCGCCCTTCGAGCGCATGTTGTAGTGCGTCTGGACCGCGAGTCCGGTTACCTCGGCGACTTGCTGGATCGTGAGGATCTCGGGAGCCGGCGCGGTGCTCATCGCGCGGTCGCCAGGATCCGCTCGTCGACTGGAGTGATGACGTCGATGATGGACAGATTGAAGTGGGCCGCGATCAGGCCGAGCTCGTCGATCGTGAAGGGAGACGCGAGGAGGAGACGGCGCTTGAGGGTGCTGAGGGAAATCCCCGTCGCCTCCGCGAGCTTCTCAACGGACTCCCGACGATCAGCGAGAATGGACCGAATCGCTCGGGAAGCCTTCCCGCTAGGAGTGGAGTAGTTCATAGGAACTAAACTAGTTCACCTGAACTGAAACCGCACCGAGTTTGCGCAGTTCGGTTCAGATCTGACACGATCAGGCTGTGTCGAACTATTCCCCCACTACGGCAGCCCGCGAGATCATTGACCGCATCAGAGGCCTCATCGCGCGTTACGACGTCAGTCAGGCCGAGCTCGCCGTCCTCTGTGACGTCAGCCAGTCGCAGTTCTCCAAGATCATCCGGGGCACGAGGCCCATGAGCCTCGATCAGCTCGTCATCATTTGCGACGCGCTCGCGATCGACCTGGGCCAGCTCGTCAGCGAGGTCGAAGACTTCGTCATGGACCGTGGCCTTCCGGCTTCGTCACCGATCTACTACGTCGAGGAAGGTCGTCGTCTCCCCGAGGTCTCTGAACGGTTGCCCGAGCACTTCGACGCTTGGGCGCAGGCAGCCTGGGAGCGACTCCACCCGAACAACGTCATCGAGGGCCGGTTCGGATCCAATGTCGGAACCCTCACGCAAGATGAGGACCTCTACGAGGCAGCCCGCCCCGCCGACCCGGAGCCCACCGACGAACAGCCCTCCTATGACGACCCCAGTTGACCGACTCCTCCTCGACTATGCCGACGCCATCGGCGTGACGATCGAGTACGCCCGCCTCCCCGCCGACCGCGACGGCGTCTACGACCACGACGCCCGCCGCATCCGACTGCGCCGAGGCATGTCCGCCCGTCACCACCGATCAGTCCTCGCGCACGAACTCGGGCACGCCGCGTTCGGAGACACCGTCACCCGATTTGGGCCTGTGCACGCGAAACAGGAACGCCGCGCCGAGGAGTGGGCCGCCCTCCGCCTCATCGACCTCGACGACTACCGCCACCTCGAGACCGTGCACGGCGGCCACCCCGGCGCCATCGCATTGGACCTCGACGTCATGCGCAGCACCGTCATCGCCTTCCAATCACTCCTCGAGCGTCTCGGCGACACCGTCTACGTCCGCCCCCGCATGGGCACCGGCCAGTGGACGCATCGCGAGAGGACCGCCTGACATGGCGCGCCCGCCGATGCCCGTCGGCACCTGGGGGACCATCAACCGGGTGCAGCTCGGACCCGGCCAGTGGGTCGCACGCGCGCGCTTCCGCGACTACGACGGCGTGACACGCCTCGTCGAACGCGGAGGCGCGTCAGGACAGAAGGCCGAGAACGCGCTGAAAGAGGCGCTGCGCGATCGCGCGCGGCTCCCCGCCGAAGACCTCACACCCGAGACTCGTCTCAGCCGGGTCGCCGAGGAGTGGACGAAGGAGCTCGATCGCCGCGACGTCAGCGACGGCACGAAGGATCTGTACAAGCGGAATCTGAAACACATCGCCCGCGGCATGGGCGGGTTGCAGATGCGCGAGGTGACCGTTCCCGCCGTCGACCGTTTTCTCGAGGCGCTCATGGTGAACAGCGGGCCCGAGACCGCCCGGCTGTGCCGCGTCGTCCTCCGCGGCATCTGCGGCCTCGCCGTGCGCAAGGGAGCGATGCCGCTCAATCCCGTCCGCGACGCCGTCGCCATCCCGCGCAAGGCCACCGAGGCGCAGACGCTCGACGTCGCCGAGGTCGTGCGCGCGCGGGCGCAGCTCGCCAAATGGGACGCGCGACTCACGAACGGGGGAGCGCTGCGCCGAACCGACATCGCCGACCCCGTCGACATGATCCTCGGCACCGGCCTCCGAACGGGGGAGGTGTTCGCGCTCCGCTGGGACGAGGACGTGCACCTCGTCGACATCCCCTACATCGAGGTCACCGGCACGGTGAAAGAGATCAAGGGGAAGGGCCTCTACCGTCAGAACTACGCGAAGACCGACATGTCGCATCGCCGGCTGATCCTGCCGCCGTTCGTCGTCGAGGCGCTCCGCGCGCGCACGCGCGACAGCGAGTACGTCTTCGCCTCGGTAACCGGCACGCTCCGCAGCCCCAACAACTTCCGGACGCAGTGGCGGAAGTTCCGCGAGGCGCACGGCTACGAGGCGTGGGTGACGCCGAAGACGTTCCGGAAGGCGGTGGCGACCCTCGTTGCGACCCGGGCCGATGACGAGACCGCCGCGGGCCAGCTCGGGCACGAGTCGCCGAAGATCACGAAGCGGCACTACATCCGGCGCCTGCACGAAGGACCGGACGTGCGCGCCATCCTGGAGCTGTTCGCGTCCTAGGCCCATCGCTTACCCATCGTTTTCGTTGGGAAATCGAGGTAAATCGAAGTAAGGCGCGGGAGGGGTAGAGCTCCTTAAATGCCAGGTCAGGGTAGGTTCCGGTAATCGGTGGTAAGGGAAGTCGCCCAAACGGGGGTTGCAGGTTCAAGTCCTGTAGCCGGCACGTAATTCCGCGGATTTCTGGTCCGACTGGCCGCGTAGGTGGCCCGCAGCCATCGGAAACCCATCGCTTTCATCCGGCCCGGCGGCGTTGCTCCTGCATCGCGGCGTCGCGCCGGCGTCGGAGACGGTGCACGAGAAGGGGCCGCTCGGCCAGGGCCTCGGGAGTGTCGATCGTGCGGTGGAGGATCTGGAAGTAGCGCGCGGGCGTCACGTCGAACCGGGCGCGGATTGCCTCGTCCTTCCGCCCGGACCACCGCGGCCACGCCTCCTCGAAGTCGAGGAGCTCGCGGGTTGGGATCATCATGTGCACCACGGTACGAGGGGCCTCAGACATCGCGGGGGCTACGCTCGACCGAAGAACCAGAGGGGGAGTCATGGAAGCTCAGGCAGTCATCCTGTCGCTGTTCGGCATCATCATCGGCGTGGGGGTCGCGTTCGTGCTGATCTTCTTCGCGGTGCGCGAGGCCGTGACCGAGGGCATGAAGCGCTACTGGAAGTGGCGCGTCGCCGAGGACGCGAAGCAGCGCGCGCAGACCCACTGACCCGACTGTCGGAGGGTGGGCGTACCCTCTTCCTCAGGCCGGGGAAGGGGACCGGTCTATGGGTTCGACGAAGGTCAGCGACGAAATGCTGTCGCGCACGCTCGCGTCGGTGCATCCGATCACGTTGCCGATGCAGGCATACGGGCCCGCCCCTGTGGAGTGGTTCGGCCCGAAGCGTCCTGTGTGGGCGTGGGTGCAGTGGCCCAACCGTGCCGCCGAGCGCGTCGAAGCGTGGGCGGTCGGCGCGAACGACCGGGTCGTCGTGCTCGAGGTGCCGTGCGATGGCGGACACTGGCAGCCGGTCGTATGGCGTAATGCCGTGACCGTACGCTCTTTGGTGCCTGAGCGCCGGGCGGCAGAGGGCATGCCCTCGCACGTCCCGCCGACACCGCCCTAGTCGCCGAGGCGGGCGCTGACCCACACGAGACGCTCCCACGTGTACGCATCGACCGTGAGCGCGGGGCCACCGACCTCGACCGGTTCGACCATGACCCACCCGTCCGGGACATCCACCTCGAACACGATCGACTTGGCCCCGGTGGGGGTGCGGACGACGGCGGGGATGGCGATGTGATCCATGCCGGTCATCCCAGCACGAACGTGGGTCGAGCGTCCGGTGTTATCCACAGGCTCGTACGATGGTGCGGTGCTGATCGGAACCATCCGCCCCCGCGAAACCACCACCGCCGAGGTGGAGGCGCGCTCCCTCGAAGAGGCGCACACCCTGCTCGAGCAGCAAGCGCCGGCGGGGTTCGTTCTCACCGACGCGCCCGTGCGGATGGGGAAGGGCACGGACACGCTCACCGCGTCCGGCACGTATTCACGGCGCGACGGGGCTCGCGACATCGAAGCCGACGACATGGCGGCGCTGCGGGCGCAGGTACCGGACGGGTGGATCCTGCTGCACGTACGCCACGTCTGATCGTCGCGCGTACCAGCGGCGACCCGATAGCGTCTCCTCACCAGATACAGAGGGGGATCCATGTCTGCATGGGTAGATCAAATGTTCGCCGCGGGACAGGCGGCGGTCGGCGGTGTGGTCCGTCGAAGCGTCACTGATGTCGCGACGTACGGCGCTTTCGATGAGATCGTCGACCGCGCGAAAGCGAACGGGTGGCACGTCATCGAAACTGGAGGGCAGATCGTCGTTCTGTGCCACGGTGGAGCGCTGCAAGTCCACACGTAACGCACGAAACGCCCCCGGTGTCACCTCCGAAGAGGGACACCGGGGGCGTCGTCATGGGTAGAGCTATCTCAACACAGATGCACCGCTGCGGGGATGGTGAACCCCTCCCGTCGGCGGGTGAAACTCATGCCGCTCAGAACCGCAACAGGGTTGTATGAGGGGCATGCATCCCATCACCATCTCGGCTACCGTTCACACACCGGAAGCCATCGAGCCAGTCGTCCTCGACGTCTATGTCGGTGATAGCGGCGCGATGACAATCGACACGGGAGGGGAAGGCTTCTCGTCGCTCGTCATTGACGGGCACGCCACACGCCGCATCATCGAAACATGGGTTGATGTGCAGATGCGGAGTATCTCGGCTCGCGCCGGGAATGACGAAGAGCCCCCGGCCACCCTGTGAAGGGGTAGCCGGGGGCTCTGCCGTTACTTCTTGACCACGACCAGCATGAGCAGCAGCAGGCTCATTACAAGCACGACCGATTCCATGGGGTCTCCTCTCTGTGCGAGCCAGAGAGGTTTGCGGTAGCATGGGGCTGTCAGACTTACCACGCCGGACGCAAAGCTCTCTTGCTTTCGGACTCGTAAAGCCCTCAGATAAAACTGGGGGCTTTACTAGTTTATCATGGGTTTCCAAACACCAATTTGTGCGAGAATGCGCTTAATTCGAGCGGTGGATTACCATTCGGAATTCGGTGCTATTCCGCGGTGAGGGCGTCGATGATGGCTGCCCTGTCGCCGCCGTCGGCGACGTACTGGGCGGTCAACTGCGCCACCTGTTCGGGAACGCGGGCGAGGCGCGCTCGTCGCTCCTGCTCGTCGAGCGCGGCGTTCAGGAGGTCGCCGAGCTCGGTGTCGGTGAGTTGCTTTAGGTCCATGTCGGTCCTCGGTTCAGTAGGGGATGGCGCCGTCTGCGGTTCCAGGCAGAGACGTCGGCCAGGCTTCGGAGGTCTGGTAGCTCAGGCAGATCCGCGCGGACGGCCCGACGATTCCGAGGGTGCGCGGCGCTTGCAGGTTGCCCTGGTTCTGGGCTTCGACGTACCCGCCGCCGCTGCCGAACCGCACGAAGAACTCACTGTTCGCTGGCGGGCGAAACCCCGGAGCAAGCAGAGCGATCACGTCCGACGTCGCGGCGGAGGGGTTGAGGTACCCGAAGAGCAGGTGCACGGTGTAGCCGACGCGTCGGATGTTCAACTGGCCCTGAATGTTCCATCCGTTGAGCGCGTCTGCGGCGATGTTGCGGCGCCCGGTGTCGCCGTGGATGAACTGCTCACGACCGCTGATGTCGTCCCATGTGTAGATCGCGATGCCCGCGGTCTTGTCGATCCGCTGCGCCGTGAACGCGCGCCACGGCTGCCAGTTGCCGCCCGCGCGAACGCGCCGATAGACCACTCGACCCTGCCCGGCGTACCCGCTCGGGTCGTACTCCTGCTGCATCCACGAGTCGGTCGACGCCTGGATGACGGTCAGCACTCCAAGCGTGCCCGCCGCAGGGTAGTTCCGCGCAAGGGTGCTGTTTCCCTGATTGTTCTGCCGATAGACGCCGGGGGTCGTGACGGTGTCGAGGTCGGCTGTCCCGAGCGAAGCGCCGGCGAACTGGCCTGCGAGGGAAGCGTCACGCGCGGCCTCCGCCGCGGTCTTCGCCGTCTCAGCCCCGGTGCGGGCGGTCTCCGAGCCGGTGCGCGCGGTCTGTGCGCCCGTCTGGGCGGTTTCGGCTCCCGTGCGTGCGGTCTGCGCGTCCAGGCGCTCCTGGCGGGCGCCGAGACGCTCATCCGCCGCGCCCTGGCGTTCGGTGCTCGCCGAGATGACCGATGCCGCCGCCGATGTCGCGCTGCCTGCTGCGGCATCCGCCGACGCCGCCGCGGCGTTCTTGTGCCCCAGAGCCGAGGCGGCGGACTGGCCTGCCGCGAACGCCGACTGCCCTGCTCGGTTCGCGTCGAACTCCGTCGCGCCCGCGAACGTGCCCGCATCCGTCGCAGCCTCGACGGCCTGCGCGCTCCTTGCCGTCACGTCGGTCTGCATCGCCGCGACCTGGTCGACGGCGACCTGCCACGCGGTGACGACCGTCGTCACTGGTTCGTAGCTGGCCGGGTCGACGGCCACGAGCGCGGTGATGTCGACCGTGCCCGATGCGGGGATGGCGACGGCGGGCAACTCGAGGAAGCCAGCATCGCGGGGGACACGGCACTCGACCCAGATGCGGGCGTAGCAGGTGCCGTCGGTGGGCGGCACGTCCACGGGCTCGACGGGAGAGCCATCGGCGATCGCGATGACGATGGGGGTCGGCAGCGTCACCGCCGCGCCGACCGCGCGGGTGGCGGGCTCGCCGTTCTTCCCGCGCAGGTACTCGACGGTGATGCGCCCTGACGTGATGGGCTCGCTCCCGCCGAGAGCGGTGAGCGCGGCGGTGACGTTGATGACGGTCATGGCTGGTTTTGACCTCCGAAGGTGTTGCGCTGCTCGAGCGCGGCCTGGTACGTCTCACGGTCCACCTCGGACGGGTTCGGGAGGCTGGTGACCTTCCAGACGCCATCGCGCGTCTGCTTCGCGTACCCGATGGGCTGCTGCGCCGAACCGAGCAGCCAGCGCTCGACGGCGGGCCAGCGGCGACCAAGCTGGCGGACGAGCCAGTAGTACGCCGCGACGACGGCGCCGATGGCCGCCGCGTTCAGGAGCGCGGCCACGTTCAGACCCGGGACGCCGGGGGCCGCGGTCGCGAGCGTGCTGTCGATGGTCGCGATGACGTCGGCGACGACCGGGATGCGGGCGATGAGCTGCGCGAGGAACCAGCCGATCGCCGCGGGGACCGCGGTGCGGATGGTTGCGAGGATGATGGCCTGACGGTTGAGCATGAGGTGTCCTTCCGGAACGAGAAGACCCCGGCGGTTGCCGGGGTCAGGTGTCTTCGTGGTTGCGTCGAGATCGACGTGTGAGGCCGCCCGTGTCCTCGAGATCCTCGATCCGGTCGTCCTGCTCGATTGACCGGCGCATCAGGAACGCGATGTCCCGCTGCATGGTGGTTGCCATCGCCAGGACCTTGTCGAGCTTCTTCGCGTTCTCGTCGTGCTTGCCGTCGAGGTCGTCGCGCAGATTGATGGGCGTGCCGTCTGCGTGCTTGTGATCGTTCGCGACCTGCTCCTGGACGGCCTTCATCCGTGAGTTGATCTGCGACCCGAACTTGAGGATGACGAGCCCTACGACAGCCAGGGCGACGATGACGATGACGAGGATCCCGATGACGATGAGACCGCCCTCGGTGATCCCATCTCGGATTGGGATAGTCACGGTAGGTGCCGCGTCCGCAGCCCGCGCTACCCACAGCAGGAGTGCGAGCAGTTCCCCCGTCACGAGCTCTGCTGCTTGCGGATGCTGTCGATCTCACCCTGCGGCCAGGTGGTCGACTGGGCGCCCTGCGCGAAGAGCACCTCGAGCGTCTTCGGGTTGGTGAGG
>CALHGQ010000535.1 GCA_938030175.1 uncultured bacterium
CCCCAGGCTGCAGCACAAAATCCCCCTGCCCTTTCTGATCAAACTCCGAGTCGTCAACCCGGACCCGCCACGGCCCCGGCGTCAGGTACCGCAGCTTCAGCACCCCAACGCCATCGGTCACCGCTCGGAAGCTCCCGGAACCCTCACCGCGCAGATACCCGTTCACCTTGACCCCCGGGCAGGGCCGCGCGAGCTTGTCGAGCACGATCAGCTCAAGCTCTGCGAGCTCCGGCAGCTCAATATCGTCGACGCGCTTGTCCAGCGTCTCGATCGCGACCGGCACCGCAGGCACGATCGGAGCTAACGGACTGCCCACATGCACGAGCCATGGGCCGGGCGGCACCGACTCGAAGGCGTACGAGCCAGACGCGTTGGTCCGCGCTTCGAACCGGGCGCCGGAACCGCCGGAACCGTCCGAGCCGCCGCTGAGGTCCAGCTCCGCCTTGGACGCCTTGGCCCCCGGCAACTGGTAGCGCGTCAAGTACACCGCCAGGTCGTCGGCCGCGTCGCCGTTAGACTGCCGCACGAATCCCTCGATGCGGGCCATGGGCTTGAGCGTGAGGTCGACGTTGACGAAGTCGAGCCCGCGCAGCGCCGGACGCCCCTCCACGCGGTAGAGAGCCACTTCGATCTTGGGGGTTGAGAGTCCCGGGGCGGAAGCGCTCAGGCGGTAGGCAGCCAGCGGGAGATCCCGCAGCTCGAAGGTGCGCATGCCCGGCTCCGCGGTGAACGACTTCGTGATCGCGGCGTCACGGCCATCCGCTGCGAGCGAAGGCTCCAGCGTCACCGTCCAACTCTCCGGATACTCGGCGCCTTCCACGCGGATCTCACCGACGATGGTGCCGCCTGTGTCGCCGAACTCCTTGGTGAACGGCTCGTAGCCGCCTGCGGGGCGCGTCTCCAACCCGCCAACGGTCCGGGGTCCGAGGGCCTCCATAGCGAGTAGCTCAGACTCTGGGATCATTCCCGGGGGAGCCTCGCCAGGGGCCTCCGCGGTCGCGTCCGGCTCGATCGCCTCGGCAGAGGTCATGGTGGAGGAGCCGAAGAGGAACCAGGCCCCCAGGCCCACGGCGAGGGCGATCGCGAGGATGGCCAAAAGAATGGAGCCTGAACTCCCACCTCCCGGGCCGTGCTCCGTACGAGGGGTATGCGGAGCTGAGGTCATGTGACGCTTGAGTTTTGGCATGTACGTGTTTCTGGGTTCTTCCCAGGCTGGGGCAGGATATACGCACCGGAACCCCATGAGTTGCACAAGGTCGGGTGATGCCTGGCCGAATACAGTGAGCACCCGGATAAAGTGCTCCCCCCGTGAGCCCTCTGGCCCCAGCCAGCCGGCACCTTGCTGTCCCGACCTGATCCCATGAAGCACCTCCCGCGCGCCTTGCGCCTCTCATTCCTCGTTCTGTCGCTGATCCTCCTCGGGGCGCCCGGTGCGTCTGCGGATCCCGTTTCAGCAGCGGCAGCATCCGCGGGCGGCCAGCCGGCCGCTGACGGACGCGTGCTCGTGGTGGGCTTCGACGGAGCTGATTGGCGTAAGACCAAGGAGCTGATGGACGCGGGCGAGCTGCCCAACATGGCCAAGCTCGCGGGCATGGGGACGGCGGGCCCGCTGGTCTCGACGAATCCCGCCGAGTCCGCGGCTGGCTGGGCGGCTATCAACACGGGAGCCAACCCCGTGAAGAATGGCGTGCCGAGCTTCTTCAAGCGCGAGCTGGTTGGCGGCATGCCGTTGCCTGGGCTCGGGCACATTCGCCAGGAGACCGTGCAGCGCGAAGCCATCGTGGGGGCCCCAGCCCAGAGCGCAGCCGATGACGCGGTGCGTGGCCTGGGCGTTGGCACGAACAACATCCTCCTCGGTGCTGGTGTGTTCCTCCTCGCGACGATCATCCTGCGGTTCGTACTGAAGGCCCACGCGTTGCTCTCACTGCTGATCGGCCTCGGCCTCGGCGCGGCTGCCGCGTTCGGGACCAAGGAGGCAGAGTCCCGTCTCTCCGAGCCAGCCGGCGCCGCGACGACCGTGAACATTCCTGGCGTCGTGAAAAACCAGGTGCGCCTCGACGGCTTTTGGGTGGAAGCAGCGCGTGCCGGACAGCGAAGCGTTGCACTCCAAGCACCCCTCGCGCTCGGCCGCCCCGGCGCGGAGGGCGCGCGCACGCTCTACGGCCTCGGGAACCCCGACAGCCGGGCTTCTCTCAACGGCGACTGGTTCATCTACTCGACGGACACCCTTACGTCAGAGCGCGAGCCCAAGGGCGACACCAGATCTTCGAGCACCGGCACGGGCACGATCTTCCGCGTGGACTTCGCCAAGCCGAAGAAGGGTGAGGACCCCGACGGGCCCCGTGCGATCAACGCGAGCCTTTACGGACCGGTGGACTACGGCAAGATGGCTGTGGCACAGTCGCAGTTCGACGCGCTGACCGTTCGGGCGAACGATCCTGAGCTGAGCTTCAAGGAAAGCCGTGAGATCGTCATCGA
The DNA here is from genome assembly GCA_938030175.1 of uncultured bacterium. Taxonomy (GTDB): domain Bacteria; phylum Planctomycetota; class UBA1135; order UBA1135; genus Saltatorellus. Next base: position 2,479 of record CALHGQ010000535.1, read on the forward strand.
GCAAGAAGAGCTGGAGCGCACGCTCGCCGAGATGGGGGCGCCGCCCAAGAGCTCGCGCATTGGCCCGAAGGAGTACAAGCACCGCGCCACCGTGCCGCTGCGGGTCGTCGCCGTGGAAGGCGCCGACGTGCCGTCTTGGGAAGTCACCATCGACGGGCAGACCCAAACGATCACCGGCGAGGGGTGGAGCGACTTCTACTCCGTGCACTTCGACATGGGCGCGATGCCCAGCGTCGACGCTGTGACGCGCGCCCGCGTGATGACCACCGATCCCTTTGAGCTCTACATCGACACGCTTCAGATCGACCCGCGAAACCCCGCGCCCTGGCAGCCGATTTCGGAGCCCTCGGGCTTCTCAGGCGAGCTCGCCAAGCTGATCGACAGCCCCTTCGAAACCCTCGGGTGGGGCTGCATGACCAACCAGGTCAAGGACAAGATGGTCAACCCGGAGATCTTCCTCCAGGACGTCGAGTTCACGATGACCTACCGCCGCAAGCTGATGCAGCGGATGCTCGAGGAGGCTGACTGGCGCGTGCTCTACAGCGTGTTCAGCGTGACGGACCGCGTGCAGCACATGATGTACCGCTACTACGACCCGCTGCATCCACAGTACAAGGAGAAGGACTCAGCGAAGAAGGTCACGTTCTTCGGTGAGGAGATCACCCTGGCGGAAGCGATCCCCGCGGTTTACCGCCAGATGGACGACATCGTGGGCGAGGTCATGGAGGCCCTGAAGCCGGAGGACACGCTGATCCTCTGCGCCGACCACGGATTCACGAGCTACCGCCGCGGGTTGCACGTCAACAACTGGCTGGAGAGCGAGGGCTACATCGTCCTCAAGCCTGACCTCGACGACACCGCCCAGGGCAGCGGCTTCCAGTGCGTTGACTGGGAGAAGACCCGCGCGTACTCCCTCGGCCTCGGCATGGTCTACCTGAACCTGAAGGACCGCGAGGGGGAAGGCATCGTCGACCCCGCTGATGCCCAAGGCCTGATGGAGGAGATCTGCGAGCGCTTCCTCGCGCTCCGCGACGACGGGAGCCCGGTTGGCTCTAGCGCGACGATCGTGCGCGACATCTACGATGGCCCCGAGCCGTGGGGCTCCGTCGACTACCCGTGCGCCGACGTGATGCTCGGATTCGGCGAGTTCTACCGCGTGTCGTGGTCGTCCACGACGGGCAAGCTGCCGCTGCGCTCCGAAGGGAAGGGCGACGCCAAGAAAATCGTCCCTGCCGACATGTACAAGAACAACACGAACCCGTGGTCAGGCGATCACGCGTCGAACGACCCGAGGCTCGTGACCGGCATTTTCTTCTGCAACCAAAAGGTGTCGAGCGAGGACGGTGAGTTCTCGGTCATGGACATCGCACCGACGGTTTTGGAGCGGGTGGGTGCGCCCTTGCCTGATCACCTCGATCGCAAGCCGCTGTCTTTCCAGTGAGCGCCGAGCCGGAGGGCGTCACTCCCGAGGGGGAGCCAGAGGCGCCCAAGCCGCTGGCCCCCGCCGAACTCCAGGCGCGCCTGGAGCGCGGCGACAAGCTGGTGCTGCTTGACGTCCGAGAAGACGGGGAGATCGCCATCGGGGCGCTCCCCGGGATCACCCATATCCCGCTGGGGGAGCTTTCCGTGCGTCTCACGGAGCTCGACCTCGACGCGGAGACCGTTTGTATCTGCCACCACGGCGTGAGGAGCGCCCATGCGGCGGCCGCGCTCTTCAAAATTGGTTTTGACGGCCAGCTTTGGAACCTGACGGGCGGCATGGACCGCTGGTCGACGGAGGTCGATCCGGCCATGCCTCGGTATTAGAAATGCGTCGGCGCTGCGTAGGGATGGCGTGAAAAGCGGTGAGAACTCGGCAGATGCGCTCTTCAAATTCGACGAAGAGCGTAGCCGACGACATCTCGCCTCCTCGAACGCTGACGCCGCCATGAATGACGCTCCTCCCTTCCCGCCCACACACGATCGCCTCTTCCCTCGCCCCGCCCGCGGCCCGGCGCCTGTCGGGCCCCACGTACCGGCGGACGCCGTGGGGCGGGCTCGACCCGCGGGTTTGACGCCCCCGGGGACCGCCTCCTTCGGTCGCTCCGCCGCTTCTCCGGAATCTGCCGTTCACTTGGTCTGGTCCGATCCCGTGACGGGCGAGCGCCTGCGCATCGCGATGGATGCGAGCCCAGAGATGCTCCAGCGCCTCCAGGGCGAGGGCTTTCACGTCGACTCCGAGATCACCCGAACAGCCTCATAGTCCGGCTTCGGCGTCTGCTATCCTCCCCGGATGGACGCGCAGAAAAGCACCCCGCTGCCCACGGATTTATCCGAGTTGAGCCCCAACGGACCCGCCGTGAGCGTCGTCTTCGGGAGCGCCTCGGACTGGCCCACCATGAAGGCGGCCGTCGAGCTTTTGGAGGAGTTCGGCGTGCACTGCGAACACGGCGTCGTGTCGGCCCACCGCACGCCCGATCGGCTCGCTGCGTATTCGAGGGGAGCCGCAGACCGCGGCGTGAAGGTCATCATCGGCGCGGCTGGCGGCGCCGCTCACTTGCCGGGGATGATCGCCGCTTGGACGACGCTTCCGGTGCTGGGCGTTCCGATCAAGAGCCGCGCGCTCTCGGGCGTTGACTCCCTGCTGTCGATTGTTCAAATGCCCGGGGGCGTCCCCGTCGGGACCCTCGCCATCGGCGACTCGGGCGCGAAGAACGCTGCGCTCCTCGCGCTTCGGATTCTCGGCGCCACCGACGACGGCATCCGAGCCAAGCTCAGCGCGTATGCGGCGGACCACGGCGATAAGGCACTGAAGGCGCCCCTCGATCGTTGAGGACGAATCTCATGAGTCAGTCAGAAGATCAGGCATCCAGTTCGCCGGCTTCCGTTTCCCAGAGTGCCCTTCCGCCGGGGTCGACCCTTGGTGTGTTCGGCGGGGGCCAGCTCGGGCGTATGTTTGGCATCGCCGCGCGCCAGCTCGGCTATCGCTTTGCCGTGTTCTCTGATGACGTTGACGGGCCCGCTGCGCAAGTGGCCGATTGGTCCGTCACGGGTGCCTACGACGATGAGACCGCCGTCGAGGACTTTGCGCGCCGCGTCGATGCCGTGACCTTTGAGTTCGAGAACGTCCCCGCGATCGCTGGAAAGACAGCGGCACGCCATGTCCCGGTGCGCCCCGACGGTTCGCTGCTCCACACGGTGCAGGATCGCCTGCGGGAGAAGCTCGGCTTGGTCGGGCTCGGCCTGGGGGTGGCGCCCTTCGCATCGATTACCAGCGATGCCGAGCTTGCGGAAGCCGCAGCGAAGATCCCTGGGGCCGGCGTGCTGAAGACCTCGAGCTTCGGCTACGACGGCAAGGGCCAAGTCCGCGTGGCGTCGGCGGCCGATCTGCCCGCTGCCTGGGAGAGCCTCGGGCGCGTCCCCGCGGTCCTGGAGGAGCTCATTCCTTTCACCGCAGAGGTCTCCGTGGTGGCCGCCCGCGGAGTGGGGGGGGAGGTCTCGGTGTACGAGTCGTTCTCCAACGAGCACGTAAATCACATCCTCGATGTCACGTCCTGCCCGGCCGAGCTGTCCGCTGAGGCTGTCACAAAGATCCAGCGGATCGCAGGCTCGGTGCTCGAGGGATTCGAGGTCGTGGGGGTCCTCTGCATCGAGCTCTTCCTGCTGGAAGGCGGGGAGATCCTGGTGAACGAGATCGCGCCGCGGCCCCACAACTCGGGCCACCTCACGGTGGATGCCCACCTGTGCAGCCAGTTTGAGAACCAGGTTCGCGCGGTCGCGGGGCTGCCCCTCGGAAGCGGTGAGCGCACCGGCCCGCCCGCGGCCATGGCGAATCTCCTGGGAGATCTCTGGGAAGGCGGCGAGCCCGACTGGCCCGCCGCTCTGGCCATGCCTGGCGTTTCCCTGCACCTCTACGGCAAGGCTACGCCGCGTCCGGGGCGGAAAATGGGTCACCTCACGGCCACCGCCGAGACGGCGGAGCTCGCCGCACGCCGCGTTCGCGCGGCCCGGGAGGCGCTTCGCCAGGCCATCCCAGCGCCGCTCCACTAACTCCCGACCATCTGCTCCCATGAAGGGCAGCCCTTCTTCGGTCGCTTCGACTAGGATGGTCCGCCCAGAGCGGAAGATTCGCCCTGGCTCTCCATCGCAAAGCGTCTCCGGTTCAAGCCCGGGACCCCGTCAAAAAAATGACCTCCGGATCACTGCACGAACGTATCACTCGCGCCCTCGCCTTCATGCTTCGGCATCAGCCCGAGGACTTTGACCTCGAACTCGACAAGTACGGGTGGGGCGACATGGAGGACGTGCTCTACGCGCTCCAGGAACGCCTTGGCTCCAGCGTCGACGAAGACGACGTGCTGGACGCCATTGAAGCCAGCGATCGCCCGCGCTACGAAGTCGACGGCGAGAAGATTCGCGCCCTCTACGGCCACTCGTTCCCGATCGATCCGGGCGAGGCGACCGAACCGCCCGACGAGCTCTTCATCGGCGTCGGGAGCCGCGACGCGGACCGGGCCGAGGAGAATGGTCTCCGCAGCGGGCGCCGTGCGTTCCTGCACCTTGCCCGCACCGAGGAGGAGGCCCGCGAGGCTGGTCGCCGCGCTGCTAAGGACTACGCCGTCATCGTTGTGTACGCGGGCGAAGCGTACGACGAGGGCGTCGACTTTTACGACCGCGGGGCGCTGTACCTTGCGGACGAGGTCCCGACCGAGTTCATCGAGGTTGGCGACATCCAGCACGATGGCATCGAGCGCGATCGCGGCCGTAGCCGCGGGCGTCGCAACAACGAGGGCGGCTCCCGGCGCCGCCGCGGCCGCGGACGCGGCCGCGGGCGCGGCCGTCATGAAGAAGACGATCGCGGCCCGCGCGGCCGTGACTCGCACGAGCGGGAAGAGCGTTCGGAGCGTGAGGAGCGCCCCGCGCCCAGGCGCGAGGAGCGCGCTGAGCCCCAGCGTGAGCCCCAGCGCGAAGTGCCCCGTGCGTCGCGAGACGACGACC
>CALHGQ010000536.1 GCA_938030175.1 uncultured bacterium
CTCCGATGTTCGGGAGGAACTGGCGACCCAGTTCCAGTACTTCGTCGAGCTAGACCCCTACGTCGCCTCGAAGCCAGAGAAGAAGTACTTCGTCCGAAGCCTCTACTTCGACAACGACGCCCACGTCAACTACTGGGAGAAAGAGGACGGCAAGAAGCACCGTCAGAAGTTCCGCCTGCGCACCTACACGCAGGACCCGTCCGACGGTACGCCCCGCTTCTTGGAGATCAAGGGGCGCCACAACAACCTCGTCTTCAAGCACCGGACGCCGCTCCGCGATGAGCCACGCAAAGATGCTTCTCCGTCGCTCTTGTGGCACGACACCACGAACGATCTTCTGGCTCACCTCGACGACGGCGACGTCCGCCAGGCATTCCAGTTCGACCTTCACCGCAAGCATCTGAAGCCGTTGATGCTCGTGGACTACATGCGCCGGCCGTACATCAGCAAGTACGACCCTGAGTTCCGCATCACGTTCGACGACAGCCTCCACGGCACAGCGACCCACCTCCTGGATCCCGGCGCCGAGCAAGTCTCGAAGTCCGTGCTCTCCGGCTACACGATCCTGGAGGTGAAGTTCCGCTTCCACGTTCCGAAGTGGTTCCACCGCCTCATTCAAACGATGGAGCTGCAACGCGTCTCCATCTCGAAGTACTGCGCCTGCATGCGGGCGCTCGGCGTCGCGAAGACGCTCGACTAGACCGACCCACTGCAACGATCGACTGAGTTCCAGGCCAAGGCCCGAGCTAAGTCCCCCCTCCTTCCCCCCCGGCCCTGACCCCCAGACATGCCTAACGCCCAGGCCTCCCCACTACCCCAACTCCCCGCGGAGGTCTACGGCACGCCCGAGATCCTCGTGAACCTTGCGGTCTCGATCGTGCTCGGCATGATCGTGGCGGTCATCTATCGTCAAACGCACAAGGGGCTGTCGTACTCACAGTCGTTCACGCTGACGGTGGTCTTTGTCGCGGTGATCGTCGCCATCGTGATGATGGTGATTGGCAACAGCTTGAGTCGAGCGTTCGCGCTGGTCGGTGCCCTCTCGATCATCCGGTTCCGAACCGTCGTCAAAGACACAAAGGACACGGCGTTCGTTTTCTGGGCCCTTGCGGTGGGCATGTCCGCTGGCACGGGCAACTACATCCTCGGCGCGATCGGCACGGGCGTTGTCTCCGCCTTGGCACTCGTCCTCCACGCTTCGAACTTCGGAGCGCTCTACAAGAGTGAGTTCATCCTGCGTTTCCGCTTCGCGACGGACGACGACAGCACCACCCACCTGGAGCAGATCAACCAGCTGGCCAAGCGTTCAAGCATGCTGCACATCGAGCACTCGGGGGACGGCAAGTCCCTCCAGCTCACCTACGACATCGTGCTCAAGGAGGGTCGTACGGCCCAGGAGATGGCGACGACCATCGGCGCCCTCGACGGCGTGAGCGAAGTCGTCCTCATCGCGTCCAAGAGCGACGTCGATTACTAGCGGCCATTGAGCCCGCCCGAGAGAGGGCAGCGATCAGTCCGCCAGCCGGATGTCGTTGCCCTCTCCGCCGAACACACGGTTGTTCTTCCCGTAGCCAACGAAGACGTTGCCCTCGACCAAGTTGTCGACGCAGCCCTCGAACTGGAAGTAGATCCCGTAGCGAAGGCCGGGACCGATCAGGTTGTCCCGCGCGACATTCCCGGTGTTCACCCAGTCGTCGGCGTAGATCTCGCGGAATCGAATTCCGTCCTGGCAGTGCCGGAGCACATTGCCTTCCACGACGGACTCGTAGGCGTCGTTGACCATCACGCCTACCTCCGCGCCGTTCACGACGTTGCCGCGGATGTGTCCCGACGCGAAGTGGTCGATCTCCATGGCTTGCGCACGGATGTGTTCGAAGTAGTTGCCTTCGATGAAGACGTCTTCCATGCCGTAGAACACCACGCCGCGGCCCTTGAGGTTGCGAAAGGAGCAGTTGCGGACGGTGAGTCCCTTGGTGGTCGCCCGCTTGTGGGGCACGTAGTGGCCCGTCGCGTGAACTCCGCAGTAGGTCGTGTGGGTTCGCACTCCGCCCCGGTGTCGGCCGTCGCAGTGCAAGCCCTCTAGCGTGAGGTCGTTGCACTCCTTGACGCGGAAGAAGTTCACCTGTTCGATCACCGCCGCGCCCTGGGGCACCTCACGCACGTGCGGCATGAACTTCACGGCCCGGCTGAGGTAGATGAGATCGTCCTTGATGGCGAGCACGCTGAACTCCAGCAGGCGATCGCCTTTGCCGTCGGCCCTGTACACCTGGTAGTTGAAGCCCTCGCGCATCTTTCCCGTGTGAGCGACTCGCAGGACGACGTCGCCTTCTTGGACCGGCGCGGTCAACGAGGTCGTGGTGTCCGGGCCGTCGGCGAAAACGAACTGCGCCGCGGCGCCCCCGGTGATGGTGAGGCGGTCCACCCCTTGGATAAGGACCTGCTGCTCGATGACGTATCGGCCCGGCGCCATGCGCACCTCGGCCGTTCCCTCCTTGGCCTTAGGCAGGTCGGCCAGAGCATCGGTCAGAGAGTCCTCCGACTCCCACCTAACGAACTCGAAGCGCTCTTCTCCATGGGGACGGAGAAAGAAGCCAGGGGACTCGATGCCGAGGTCCCCCGGAGGGTAGGGCGACGGTGGCTGGCCGAGCTCCATCGGCTTGGCGAACTCACCGTCGGCCGTCGGCGCCTGCCACGAGAATCCAGGGGTGGCGGCGATAAGGAGAGAAATGACGAACGCAGACAAGCGGAACATAGCGCCATACTAGCCAGAACGGACTCAGCGAATGAGGGCGAAGTCGGTCTCGACGACACGTGAGTACTCCCAAGTCGTGAGACCCACGTCCGCAACGTTCCCTTCCGCAAGCACATGTCCTCTCGCTGGCTATTGGGAACACGATGGTCAGCTGACTCGTCGGTTGCGGCCTAGCGCAACTTCACCGTCGCGGACCATGAACGTCTCTTGAGCTCGCCGTTGACGGCCCGCAGGCTAGACCTGAAAACGCGAGCAAGCACGCAGCATAGGCTGATGCAGCAATGGTCGCTCCACCGTTCGGGTCGAAGCGACGATCCCATCGACTGAACCGTCCGGCGAGCTGCTGAGCTTGCCTCCTCGAGGCTGATTCGTGAAGTGCCTCGGAACGTGGCACAAGGTCCGAAGTGGACGCAAGCTGGCGTCAAGAATCGACTAACGCCCAAAACAGACTGGGGCGCAAAGAACGCTCTCAGTGCGTCCCATCGATTCGGAAGGTTGAATTTCCCCTCCTAGACCTCAGGTTAACGATGCCTATCCGTCGACCAGGGAGCAGGGGGGGGCTACAATCTTCCCAAAACTGCTATGCAACCTAAACCATACGAAATGAGCGGGCGAGAGCTCGTGGCGAAACTCGCATGCATGCTCGCAGTGAGTAGCCCGGTCCTAGCCGCGCCGCATCGTCAACTCCGCAGCGCTGCATCGACGCATGCCAGTCAACACCAGTCGAGTTCGAAGGGTATTCTCGCTCCAGACGAGCAGGACATGAGTGCTCCTGAGCTGTCTGACTTCGCCGTTCGAGTGAAGTCGAGCGACGAACGTGAAGTGAGATGAAGAGCTCCGCGGGCGCGGACGACGGACATCTGACCCCGCGCTATGACACCGATCTCGCGCTCATCTTCCCACCGCAGTGGAGTCCACTACAACCTCCACTATCGCTTGCCGCACTAGCTGGCTGGCTACGACAAGCTGGCTTCGCGGTCGAGCTGCTCGACCTCAACGTTGAGTTCTATCACTGGCTCCTCTCTGACTCTGGAGCAAGCTGCATCCTTGACGCCGCACCGGATGATGGGACGCTCCTCGTAGCTCGTGCGATCGTTCGATCGGCTAGCTCGTTCCGCCGTACGGTGGGCTTGATGTCGAGCCATGAGTCAGATGCGACGCTCTTCTCACGCCACTTTGCGGCGTACCGAGCGCTTGAGACATATCTAGACGCCGTCTCGCGTCTGACCGACGGTGAGTTCATCATCCGAGTGTCGTCGATGACGCTGCGAAATGGCGTTCACACACCCGCGGACATGGAAGACCTCATCCGAGATCCGCACCCTGTTCTCGGTTACTACGTTGATCGATGCGCGACTGCAGCGCTGTCGTCCTCGCCGTCGGCGGTCGGACTCTCTTGCATAGGTCTCGAGCAGTTGTACTTCAGCCTCGCTATCGGACGCCTTGTCAAGGAGAGGGCCCCCGAGACAATCGTCATCGTCGGCGGCACCGTGCTTCAGCGGATCTACGAGCGTGGAAGCCTGCCGGTCCACTGGTTCGGCACCTACTTCGACATCGTGGTGTGCCATGAAGGTGAGCGCCCCGCTCAAAAGGTGCTCGAGGTGATTCGAGACGGCGGCGATTTGTCTACCGTGCCAGGGATCCTCTTCCGATCTGGGTCCGAAGTGATCGAGACAAGCCCGGCCGCTCCGCTGCGACCTGCTGAGATTCCAGACCCTGACTTCGTAGGGCTCGATCTGGAGAGATACCTATCGCCTGAACTCACGCTGCCACTGCTAGCGTCCCGGGGTTGCTACTGGGGCAAGTGCGAGTTCTGCCATCACGGCATGGTCTTCGGCGATCGTTACAGCACACAGAGTGCCGCCGACGTCCTAGCTATCGTCAAGCGCCTCGCGAAAGCGTACGGTGTCAGGCACTTCGCCTTTAATGACGAGGCCGTTCCACCTAAGGTCCTTCGTGGTATCGGAGAAGTGTTCCCACCGACCGCACAATCAGGTCTCCGCTTCACTGGGCTAATCAAGTTCGAGAAATACTTCACCGTGAAGGATTTCGAGCAAGCATCCAACGTCGGCTTCAAGTCTCTCTACATCGGGCTCGAGTCGGCCTCCGAACGAGTTCTCGACCTCATGAGGAAGTCGAATTCGCAAGAGACGATCCTTCGCAACCTCACTGACGCGTCTGCCGCCGGGATATGGGTGCACTGCTTCGTGTTCTTCGGATTCCCGGGTGAAACCGCGGTCGATGCGGCTGAGACACACGATTTCATGCTCGCCCACTCGGACATCATCGCGAGCTTCGCCGCCCATGTATTCGACCTTGAGCACAACGCGCCGATCGCCCGCAAGCCGGGCCCCCACGGCGTGACGATCAAGGGCGGAGAAAGCGAGCAGTCCCTGAGCGTTTACTACGACTACGAGGTGAGCGAGGGTCTTAACCAGCTCGAGGCAGCGGAATGGAAGCAACGCCTGGAGGCTGACGCAGCGAACCTCAGCAGCTATCAGTCGGGACGATGGATACCACGCGAACACCTCATTTCACTGCTTGACGCCTATGGACTAGAGGAACTCAGGTCACTCGGCAAGCAGGAGAGCGATGCGATCCAAGCCCCTAATGACCTACTGGTCGAAGACATCTGCGTTGTCGATCACGAGAGCCACATAGTCATCTACATGCCCACCGGTCGAGCCATCCGCGTCGAATCCGAAGTCGCTGAACTCTGCCAACACGTCATTGAGCAGGGAGTCCGGTGCAGCGAGCTTCGAGAGTGGGGTCCGCAAGTAGAGCGAATCCTGTTAGGACTCTGAGGGGCTCAACGCCTGAGCCTGGAGAGGCCGGCGAGCAAGTCAGCTCGCCCGGCTCAGGCCGGGCTGACCCTATGAACGTCTGGTGACTCCAAGAGGTGGCTAAGCTGCTCCCGCAATTGCTGAGTTGCAGTCGCGTCGACATTCGAATTGCCCTCAAGCCACAGGAGTGCAGCGCCCATGAGGTGTCTCCCCATCGTTGCGAAGTACGAAACGGTGTCGGCCTCAACGTCACCAACATCCACGCACGCGCGGAGGGCTTGGAAGCAAAGTCGCAGCTGGCTCTCGGGGCCCTCTTTATGAAATTGGCGTTCACTGATCGCGCCGTTCAATGACTGAATCTTTTTCAGAAGCCGCTGCAGCTCGTCTGGGATCGTGTCGGACACTGGAAGCGATGCGAAAGTCAGCACCCTGAGGTCATGCAAGACGTAGCTGAGGAACTGCTGAGAGCCGTTTTCCTCGTAGGCTCGATCGTGCTTCACCAAGTGATCCACAAGGTCGGCCGGTAGCCTGAGCTCAACCTCGCCTGGCTTGTCAAGCAGCTTCGCGTAGCTCCTGAACGCTTCGTCGTAGACTGAGTGCTTCGTTAAACCAACGGCCTCACGGAGCGCATCTTCGTATGACCGGTCCTGGTCCTCCATGGCGCGGACGAGAAACTCACGCGTGTCCCAGTGAAAGAAGTAGTCACGGAAGCGGCTCTTATTCTGTTCGTACTGCTCCGCGATCCGCAGCGCAGCGAAGAACTCCCAAACCGTACGATGCTTTGGGCGTAGCTCGCCCCCGCTTAAGCGGAAGAGCTTGGAGCCTGAAGGGTCGAACTCGTCCTTCAAACCAACGCTTGGCTCCACAAAACCCTTGGCCCCGAAGCGCTGATTGGGCTCCCAGGCGTCGACCGCTTCCAAGACGCTCTTCTCAAGGTTCTCCGGCTCGTTGCGCCTCAACTCCGAGAATAGGTCGAACGCGCTATTGATCTCCGTAGTTGGTTCGACGGATCGAAGCAGCTCCATCACCAGAGGCCTACGGAACCAACCGTACTTCCCCCCGCGCTTCCAGAGCTGGTTGACCTGCTTCTCCCTCTCCGAATTGATGCTTCCAGTTTCGTCCAAGAAGAAACGTCGAGCGTCTTCGTAGAACAGTCCGTCGAAACCACCGAACGTTATCTGAGCGACCGAGCCCAACGCTTCAAGCCTTTCTCCTCGACTGGGATCTCGAACGACGCATTCCTGACGAATCGCGCAGATGAACACGGCCCCCGCCATGCCGGCGATCTCATTCAGGAACTCGACCGCTCGATCGAACAAGGCGTCGGGCGCTTCATCGAGTCCGTCCAACGCGATGACAAGCTCGCCTCCCTTCACGCGTTCCCTGGCTTCCTTCTGGTCGCCGGACACTTGCAGAGCCTGCCATGGATCCTCACCGAGTTCGCTCGCCCTCAGCAGCTGGATCACTCGCGACTTCCCATCGCCCTGCTGGCTCAGCTCGCGTCTGAGCTCCTCTACGAACCGAGTTTTCCCGATACCAGCGGACCCGATCAATACCACGCCCTGCGCGCTCTCTTCACCCGATACGTTGCGTGACTCCAACTGCCGCGCCAGCTTCGCCACGACCGTAGCCGTCTGCGTGCGCGTGATGGTGCTCGCATCGTCCCACAATTGATTCTTCCAGAGTCGAATCTCGGTAGACACGTAGGGATTCCCTGCGCCTGGCTCAGTGTCGACACCGCTCATGCCAAGATCCCCTTGTCGTCAGGGGCGCTCAGACAAATGGGTTTCAAGACTAAGTAGCCCGTGGTGCGCTTTTCGACGTAGCCGAGCGCTTCCAGGCAACCAAGCATTCCCTCGACGCGCTCCTTGGCAAGCTTCGCCATGCCGGCGAGTACCTCGCTATCCAAGTGGATACGGAGAATGGCAAACTCCTTGGACTGATTACAGACCACATCCGAAATGGCTGTAAAGAGACGAGTATAGTCGGCTTCACTGGTGGTGGACGGCACACTGCTGTCGGTGCTGATGAGGTGATCTTTCAGTCGCTGTCGCTCTTCTACGAAGCGCTTGAGCTCCCGCTGTTCCTTGACGCCGTCCGTGAGACCAGCTCCCGCCTCACTAATAGCCTTGTCGAAAGACGGCACGGCCTCATCGGAGTAGAGAGCATCCCAAAATCGATCGAGCGCCATCGAAAGAGTCGACTGAGCCACCCTTGGCAACACGAACTCAGCAGGGGCAAAGCTCTCCTTACCTTCCTCGGCGGGAAGCGGCACAAAGTGCTCGTACCAAGCTACGATGGCGGCGCTTGTTTGACTCGTATGCTTCCTGAACGTCATCACCGCATTCTTCTTTAGAATGGCGGAGCGGAGTGCTTTACCGGCCTTGATGTCCGGATACTCTGGATCGTCTGTGCCTTGAGAGCCCTTGACTCGCTCACGCGAGTAGAGGAGCACAATCGCGTCAACGCCGTTGCCATCCCCGTTTAGCTTCCCCTCACTGAAGCTATGGAGATGGTGCCAAACTCGACTGAGGACCGGTCGAACTAGCTTCCCTCCGGTCTGAACACCGTGTGAGACCAGCTGGGAGGCCTTCGCCGATTCGTCTGCGGCCTGCCCTCTTTGGCCGTGGATCGAACGCTCTACTTCGCCGAAATCCTTGATGACGAGAACTACGCTCGGTGGCTGTGCTGTGTCGCCCGGAACGTGGGTGCGTCGGTGTCGCATAGGGGCTGCTAGGAGAGAGAGGCGCTCCTGGACCTGCTTCCCTGTGAGGCTCCGCTTTTTACCCTCGTCCGAATTCAAAGCGAAGATCTCGTCGAACGTCACGACTCGAACGCATGCATTCCCTCCTTCGTCGATGGCCTTGTTCTCCACAGAAAATACCAATTCGTCCCATGTTTCTGGCCACAGCTCCATGAGCTCGGGCCAGTAGCTCTCGAACTCGTACTCAGCAGCGACGAGAGATGTTTCTCTACCGTCAGCACCCAGCTGGAGCCGGTCGAGAAATTGCTTGCGGTCGTCCCAAATCGCCCTGATGGTCGCATCCCTCCTCGCCTTGAAGCTAGAGGCGGCGCCGACGCCGGGCGGCACCAGCCCTCTCATCTCCGTAGACACCGTCTCGAACGTCACCGGGTATTGTCCATGAAACTCACGGCCAGTTAGGGGCGAAGAAATAGAGATGTGCACTTGTCCGTTATCGACTCCTGCGACGGAGGGACGCTCGAACGCGAAGAGCGTCGCGCTGTTCGAGGAGAAAGGACCGACACGACTCACCCAAACGTAGCGATCTGCGGCACCCGAGTAGAGCCTCGGATTCGTGTGCCCCGCGCTGCATAGGACGATGGAGAGCTTGTTACTGTCCGCCACGACTTGGTCCGCAGTGATCGTGTTTGACGCCACGAGCACGATAGGCAAGCGCTGAACAAAGGTGGATCGACGCCGCGTCACTCTGCCTGCGTGCTCCGCGATATTTCCCAGAGTCGCCTCGCGCGCTGAAACGAACGTTGCGAAACTTGCAACCCGAACATAGGCGCCATCCTTGGGGAGCTCCCACGCGGTCGGGCCATCAGCATCTGACATAGCAAATCGCTGAAGGGCCTCCGCTGGAAGAAGGACCGAGCAGTTTAGCTCCTTGCTGAGGGCTGTACCGAAAAGGCACTGTAGCGCGACCTGATCGTCTGTTGGATCGAGATCGATGGCAGAAGTCAGCGCAACCGTGAGGCGGCAGGTCTCTGGGCTCGAGTCGCCGTCGAGATAAAGCTTCGCTGCATGCGCTCGCGCGGCCGCCGCCCAGGTGAGGCAGTGCTCTATGGCCTCGGCCATACTCTTTTTCTCTGCAAGCTCGGTCGCTTGTGGCATGCACAGGTGCAGTAACAAATTCACTTAACCGCCCTTCCATCCGTAATTATCTTGCGCAGGTTCTGATCCCGGCGAATCGAACTAAACGCCACCGACGCCGCGTTGAATGCCGCGAGCTTTCGATCACTGCTGCTATCCTTTTTCGCCGCATAGTCAGAAATACCTTTGATCACCAGGCCAGGCATCTCTAGTTCCTTCATCGCTTTGTAGAAGCCACCTGCTTCCATCTCCAGAACTTCAACATAGCGGCCTGAGGCTGCCCTGATCTTCTTGACCTTCTCTGCATCGTCGACCACGTAGTTGACGCATGACGAACGAACACCTTGGATCTTGAGTTCCTTGATGTGGTCCGAGGCGTCATCCCCCCGAAAGACCATAGCTCGTTCGCGCATGTCGCCGAGAATCTTGGTATCGCCGGGGATGGATTGGATCATTCGTGCGACGGCGTTGCCGTGGGGACCGATGCTGTCTTGCTGGCGCTCGAAAACCGGTTTGCCATCCTCGTCTCTCGTGTGCTTGCCAAGATCCCAATCCTCAGTTGTCTCGAACAGGACTACATCACCAAGGTTGAAGGTGGCCGGGTCGAGCGCAGCCGCGATACCAATCAGAATGACAAGGGAGGGCTGGTAGTCCTGGACGGTACGCATCGTTAAGACCGCCATCTGTGTCATCCCCATTGCATTCGCGGTCGCCCCAAGGATGCGGAAGGGTTGCCCATGAACGTCCAGTGTGGTGGCCTCGAAGTGAAACGAGCTGGACGCAGATGTTGGAACGGGCTCCCATCCACCCTGCGGACAGCCGTACTTCGCGGCTACGTTCTTCATCTGCTCGTACTCGGTATCCTGCAGCGCCGTGATGATTGCAACGTCATACTTTGTGGAGATCGCGGATTTCTCTGGGAGGCAATACCCGCGACGGAACTGCGCATCTGGAAGATCAACGCCTTGTAGCTCGAGCGCGATCCGAGCCGGAGATCCATGGTAGTCCAGCTCTGCAGTGAACTTCTCCATCGCTTCGTCCGGAAGCCGCAGGGTTGGCGTGTCAGAATCGCCATCCGATAGCAGCTCGACTTTGTCCTTCGAAATACCGAGTGCTAAGGCGACAGCCTCCTTGACTTCGGTGCGTATCTCTTCGGTTACGACCTTGGGGAACTTCAGATCCATCGTGACTAGCGAGAAAGGGTTAGCAAGCGAGGGGCAGGCATATTTCCACCGACTCGGGTATGGCTGGTGGAAGCGGTCGAGGCACCACTGACCTGGCCGGTAGGTGCGGCAGGCAGTGTAGCCCTGGCTCCTTGCACAAGTCATGCCCAGATCGGGCGTTGGGCCACATATTCACGATGTTACCCCAAGGCACAACCCTTGAAGGAACCATGCAGCCGGATCAGCCCAAGTTCAAGAATTGTGATGTTGCCAGCGGACGTACCACAACGGCGTCGCCCCCCCCCGGCGCCCGTCGCGATGTCGTCCGTGCGGCGGCCTTAGGCCAAGCCGCTCTGGGCCTCGCGAGTGAGGTGGAACCGATGCCTCGACGGTCGTTGTCATTGGTGGTGGCGCTGCACTCAACCATAGGAAGGCGCTGCTTGCGCCCCAGAGAGCGTCCGCAAAGATCACCCTCTTTGGGGCGTCGCGGAAGAGGGGCTTGTGCTGCTCGTGGGCGCGCTAAGTGAGTCGACTGCAACACCGCGTCGCCCGCACAGATCAAAATTCGTCGTCCGTAGCAGGGTCCACCCAGAGAAGCTCGCGTGCCCCGCTGTTGTCGTAGTGACGCCCAAGAATTCGGAAAGCCCAGCCAAGGGAATTACGATCTGGAACGGCGTCTCAGCTTGACGAAGACCGCCGGGATCAGGAACAGCGTGATGAGCGTTGAGCCTGCGAGGCCCCCCACCACGGCCCGCGCCAGCGGGGCCTGGGCGTCCGCGCCCTCACCGACGCCAAAGGCGAGGGGCAGGAGGGCCAGCACCGTGGTGAGCGTCGTCATGAGGATCGGACGCAGGCGGCGCCTGCCGGCCTCGGCAACGGCGGCCACGGGCTCGAGGCCCTCAAGCACGAGTCGGCTCGCTTGGTCCACGAGCAGGATGGCGTTGTTCACGACGACCCCGCCGAGCACCACGCACCCAATGGCGCTCTGGATGTTGAAGGTCGTGCCCGTGAGGTAGAGCGTGACCAGCACCCCCACCGCAGCGAAGGGCACAGAGAGCATCACCACGAGCGGATCCCGCAGCGACTCGTACTGGCAGCCGAGCACCATGTACACCAGTGCGATGGCGAGGAGGAAGGCGAGGATGAGCTCCCGCGTCTCGCGCTCCTGGGCCTCGAAGGATCCGGCCACGACGAGCTCGTGCCCGCGGGGGCGCGGGATTTCGTCGAGGCGTGCCTGCAGCTCGCGCGCTACGTCGCCTTCGGATCGACCCGCCACGTTCGCCGAGACCTTGACGACGCGCTCTTGGTTGCGGCGCTCGATGATGAGCGGACCTAACGAAGAAGCGGATTCCACCAGGTTGCGCAGCGCGACGGACTCCCCCTGCGGGGTGCTCAGGGTCATGTCGAGCACCTCGTCGATGGTTCGACGCTCGGCGTCTTCCAGCTGGACCAAGATGCGGTATGAGTTGCCGCCCGAGCGGTACTCGCCTGCGGCGGTGCCCGCGAATCCGGTCTCTAGGATGCGCGTGACGTCCCGCACCGTCAGACCCACGTCCGCCACCTTCTCTCGATTGACTCGGATCTCTTGCTGGGGAGCGCCTGCCTTGCGGCTGACCTCCACGTCGGTGACACCTTCCACGCCGGCTGCCACTTCGCTGGCAAGGAGCGCGAGCCCCTCGAGCACCTCTAATTCGGGCCCCCGGATCTCGATCTGGATGCCCTCATCGGTGCCGAGCACGCGCTGGAGCAAGAACTGCCCCTCGGGCGCCCGCGTCCTGACGGCCATGCCCGCGACCCGCCCTTCGAGCTTGCCACGCAGCTCGTTCGCGATGTCGGCGTTCGAGCGAGTGCGGTCCTTGGCGGGAACGAGCGAAAGCTGAATCTCGCCGCGCGCGGCGATGGAGCTCCTGTAGCCCGGCCCAACGGACACCACCGACGCGATCGCCTCGGGAACCAGCGGCATCACAAGATCCTCCAGCTTCCGCGCTTGACGGTCGACGAGGCCAAGCCGCGTCCCGATCTCCATCTCGCCGGTCACCCGCACCTCGCCTTCGTCGCTGGGCGGCAGATACTCGGAGCCGATCAGGGGATAGAGCGTCAGCGAGAGCCCGAGGAGCACGAGCGCCGCGGTCACGACGAGCAGCGGCCGCTTCAGGAGCCGCAGGAGCAAATCGCGATAGCCGTTGTCGAAGCGGCGAAAGCCCGCCTCGGCGCGATCGGCCCAGCTCGTCACCGCGGACGCTGCACGGTCCCCCGACGGGGTATCCAAGAGCCGCGATGCCAGCACGGGCACAAGGCTCAGGGCCACAAGAAGCGAACAGACGAGGCTAAACACCACGACGAGCGCAAGCTCACCGAAGAGAAGGCCCGCTACCCCCTCGATGAACGCGAGGGGAAGGAAGATCACGAGGGTAGTAATCGTACTGGCGATGATC
Source organism: uncultured bacterium (assembly GCA_938030175.1). Taxonomy (GTDB): domain Bacteria; phylum Planctomycetota; class UBA1135; order UBA1135; genus Saltatorellus. The sequence goes on from CALHGQ010000536.1 coordinate 12,972, forward strand.
GCGTTCTGCACCTCGGAGGCGCCGAGAGAGGCCGCCTCGCGGGCGGACTCGCCGAGCTCGTCTCGGCGCCTAAAGATGTTCTCCAGGACCACCACCGAGCTGTCGACCATCATGCCCACGCCGAGCGCCAAGCCTCCGAGGGTCATCAGGTTGAGCGTGAACCCACCCAGCTGAACCAGGGCGAAGGTCGCGATGATCGAGATGGGGATCGCGATCGCGATCACCAAGGTGCTACGCAGGCTGCGGAGGAAAAAAAGGAGCACCAGCACCGCGAAGCCGCTGCCGTACAGCACCGACTGGGCCACATTCGAAATCGAGCGCTCGATGAAGTTGCCCTGGTTCGAGATGACGACCATCTCGAGCTGCGGATAGGCAGCATTGACCCGCGCGACTTCCTCGATGATCGCCTTCGATACGTCGACGGTGTTGGCGTCAGACTGCTTCCGGATCGCGACCCGCAGCCCAAGGTTGCCGTTCACTCGCACGTAGCGGTTGAGCTTCTCGTAGGTGTCCTTCACCTTCCCGATCTGCCCGATCGTGACGGCGCCATCGCCGCGCTCGAGCACGATGGTGTTGCGGATCTCGTCGAGGCTTTGGAACTCGGACGGCGCGCGCAGGGTCACCTCCAGGCGGCCTTGCTCGAGCTTGCCAGCGGGCCGATCGAGGTTGGCGCTGCGAAGCGCATCGAGAACGCGGTCGAGGGGAATCCCGAGAGCATTGACCCGGGCCGGGTCGAGCTCCACGCGCACCTCGCGGTTGTAGCTCCCCCACGGGTCGACCTGCGCCACGCCGGGGATCCGCGCGAAGCGGAATCGAACCTGGTCCTCGACGATTTCGGTGAGCTCGACGGGATCGAGGGGGCTCGACACCCCGAGGATCACGATCGGAAAGCTCGCGATGTCGAACTTGGAAACGCGAGGGCGTCCGATCTCCTCGGGCAGCTCGTCGATCTCTTGCTCGACCCGCGCTTGCAGATCAATGGCCGCGGCGTCGAGGTCCACGCCGAACGCGAATCGAACGCGCACGTTGCTGCGGCCCTCCGACGACTCCGAGGTGATCTCTTCCACCCCGGGGACGGTCGCCACAATCTCCTCAAGGATCTGCGTCACGAGCCGCTCGACCACCTCGGGGCTGGCCCCCTCGTACTCCGTTCGAATCGAACAGGTCGGGAGCTCCACCGCGGGTAGGAGGTCGATACGAAGCCGCGTGAACGAAACCGCCCCGAGGGCCACGACCATGAGCGCGACCATCGTCGCAAAGACAGGCCGTCGGATGCTGAAGTCAGGAAGGCTCATCGTGCCGCCTGCGCCGCGTCATCGGGCACCACGACGCGGGAGCCTTCGTCGCACAGCTCCTGACCCAGGGTCACGATCCGAGCACCGGGCGCTGGCGCGGTGAAGCCCGGCAGGGCCTCGATCTCCACGCGGTCGCCCTCACGGATTCCCTGCCGTACCGGAAGCCAGCGAACCGCAAGCCCGTCGGGGCCGGACAGTACGAAGACGCCGTCCGCCCCGCCTCGCCGCGTGATCGCGGCGTACGGAATGACGGGCGCCTGGTCGTTGCGCTCAAGCTCTAGCGTTGCCCGCACGAACATGCCGGGCTTGAGCTGCAGCTCTTGGTTGTCGACCGTGAGCTCCACTCGCACCTGCCGCGTCGTGCGGCTGAACACCGGCGCGACCCGTGACACCACGGCGTCGAACTCCTTGTTCGGGTAGGCGTCGGTGACAAGGGAGGCGATGGCTCCGAGCTGCACCTTGCCGTAGTCCCGCTCGGGAACGAACACGACGGCCACGATGGGCTGGAGCCCCACGATCATGACGAGCGGCGTGCCGGCGCTCACCAGCTCGCCTTCGTCCACGTAGCGCTCCGCGACGGCCCTCACGCCGGGGGGCCTGACAGTCTCCGCCACCTCGGAGGGAGCCGGCCCTGGGACAGCATTGTCGCTGCTCCAGGTGGCGAGCACCTTCGCTTCGGACAGCTGGGTCTGGGCCACGCCCAGCGCAGCCTCCGCGCTCTCCACCCTCGCTTCCGAGACTGCGACCGATGCCTTGCGCGCCGTAGCCTGGGCGCGAGCAGCGTCGAGCTCGGAGGTCGAGGCGAACCCGTCTTTGCTCAGTAGCTCGAGGCGCTCAAGCGTCCGCGCGCCGAAGTCTGCCGAGGTCTTTGACTCCGTGACCGTTGCTTTGGCTACGGCCAGGTTCGCCGCGGCTTGGAGCACGGCTGCGTCAAGCTCCGCCGCATCGATCTCAGCGATGAGCTGCCCACGCTTGATCTCGTCGCCAAGGTCCACCGCGATACGCGAGATCCTACCGCCGACGCGGGCAGCGATCTGGACGCGGGTCGCCGGCTCCAACGTCCCGCTGAAGGTCCTGCGCAGCGTGATCGGCGCGAGCTCGAGGGCAGCGACCTCAACGGGCACAGCGGCCTTTCCCTCGCTCGCCCCCCCGGGCTTCTGGGCGCCCGAGTCCGAGCTGGCCCCGCAACCCAAAGAGGCCGCTAGGGCACAGGTGACCCAGATCATTCGCGCTGGCAAGAGTCGTCGATGGAGTAACAAGTCAGTGGATCAGGTGAGTATTCGAAACCGCGCGGGGCCTGCCAGAATAAGGTGGAGGCCAAGACCATCGGGGCCCTGTCTTTGTTAGTTCGGTGTCCGGTCCCTGGTCGATGCACCGCCATGACAGAAGTGAAACTCGAGAAGGTCACGCTCGACAACTATCGCGACGTGGTGCGGCTAAAGGTGAGCCCCGAACAAGAGGAGCTCGTCGGCAGCAACCTGTGGTCCCTGGCCGAGGCATACGTAGCCGACTACGCTCGCCCGTTCGCGATCTGCAGCGAAGGCAAGCCCGTCGGGTTCGCCATGCTGAGCCTCGAGGACATCAGCGAGGGCGTTGTTTGGGTATGGCGGCTCCTCATTGGCCACGAGTTCCAGCGGAACGGCTACGGCTCGGCGGCCATGCACGCCATCATCGAGCACATCAGCTCCATGCCCGAAGCATCGAAGATCCGCCTCTCCCATGGCCAGCAGAAGGGCGCCGCCGGCCCGTTCTACGAAGCGCTTGGGTTCACTTACACGGGCGAGATCGACCACGGCGAACGCGTGATGGAACTCGGCGTCTAGCTCCTATGGGGCGCGCTAATTCCAGACGGGCATCGGACCGTCGATGAGCGACTCGTCCGGGACGAGCCCCTTCATTGGATCCACGCAGTGCGGACAGTTGACGAGCCGATGCGGTTTCCCAGGGCTGTGCCGTTCACCCCGAGAGGCCGCCTCGAACTGCGCCCGTGTTCTGGCGCGTCGGACTTCCACCTCCGCCTCGCTCGGGAAGGGCAGGGCGATCCGAGAGGGGGCGGGCGAAACCGTCTCCATCGAGTCGGCACCTTCAGGCGAGGGATGAACGCAGCCGACCAGCACGAGGGCCAGGAGACTGGACAGAAGACAAGGCCGCCACGGGCGGCTACCGCCGCCCTGCCCCATCGCTCCCTCTGGCCTCGTCCCCATGGGCTCCAGAGTAGTGCGTCCGCCACCAAAGTGGCCGCGGAATAGAGCGCGCCCCGGAGCCGACGCTCCCCGCAAGGGTGAGGTCGGCGCCGGGGCGCGCATCGGGGCCGCGCGCTTGGGGTCAAGGACCCAAAGCGCGAACACTGCCAGCTGGATCAGATGAAGTCGATCGAAACGCCGTTCGTGAAGTTCGACGTCGGGCCAGCCGGCGAGCTGTCGCGGTGCCAGAGCTGGAAGTTCCACTGATCGCCAGCCATCACGGCCTCAAAGCCGTTGGGCTGCGGGATCATCGTGAGGTCGAGCGTGAGGCTGATCTCGCCGGCGGTGCCGGAGTTCATGATCTGGCCTGCGCCCACGTAGCGGCCAATGGCGCCGCCGAGGCAAAGGTTGCCCGCGCTACCTGCGGGGTTCATGACGAAGTTCTGCTGGCGCGAGGTAATGAAGAAGCCGAACGCCAGGGGCGGAAGGTCCGTCGCGGTCAGCGTGATGTCGTTGTCAGCCACAAGCCGGGAGCCGGTCGCGGTGATCTCAGACGCAATGCCCGTGGAGTTCGCGTTGGCCGAGCAGTAGCTCGTGCCCGGTCCGCCGCTCATGCCGTTGACGCCAGCCACCTGGAGGTCGTAGGTGTTGCAGCCGAGCCCGGTGAACATGTCGATCTCGATGATGAGGTTCTGGGCCGCACCGGTGTTGTTCGTGTAGGTGATCTGCTCGTCGTCAGAGGCCGAGAAGCCGCGGACAAGGTACGCGCCGCCCGTCCCAGCGACGTTCGTGTCGCACTCGATGGCGGGGTCCCAGAGGTAGATGTCCACGTCAGCGATATCGTCCGTGAAGAAGATGTCAGCGGTCATCGTCACGCCGGCATCGATGCCAACGGCGAAGTAGTCGTTGTCGTTATCGAAGACCGTGAGACCGGGGTAGAAACCATCTCCGAGGGGCAATGCGCTCGCGCAATCGTCGTTTTCTTCGAACGAGTCAGCGGGGAGGCCGACACAAGGGTCCGGCATCGTGGCGAGGTCGAGGTCGTACTCCGTGCAGTTGCTTGAAGCGAAATCGTCCATGCTCACCTCAACGATGAGATCCACCGGGCCAGCGGCTCCGATAGTGGACCATTCAGCCGGCCCGAAGCCGGGGTCATCGAGTACGTTGCACGAGGCGTCGTAGATGGCCACGTCCACAGCTCCGAGCGTCGTGTTGCTCGCAGTAGCCGACAGGATCTCACCCGGCTGCACGGTGACGCGGTAGTAGTCGAGGTCAGTCGTCGAGACGTAGACCCCGCTCAGGAAGCCGAGCGGCACCGTGACCGGTGCGGTGCACAGATCGTTGTCCTCGAAGGAGTCGTCGACGGCCACGGAGCACGGATCGACGTACTGCACGATGTTGAGCACACCGGTACCCGACGCCGTGCCGAAGCCGCCCACCTGCACAACGAACTGCGTGCCCTGGGTGACGCCCAAGACCTGGATGAGGCTTTGGAGGCCGGCACCGCCGTCGTCGTCATAGTCGACACACGTAGCGCTGCAGTCCGTTCCCATGTGAACGGAGAGCTTCGTGTCGTAGCTAGAGCCGTCCGTGTCGAACTGGATGTCGCCGGTGGCCGGTGCGGTGAAAACCCAGAAGAGGTCCTGGTTGATCGTCGTCGAGCCAGTGGCGCACGTGCCGCCGCCGTCGAAGCCGGAGGTGGTCGCGACGGTCGTGTCGAAGGCGACGGTGCCGAAGGCGGTCAACGGCGTGGGTGCGACGCAGTCGTCGGTACCCTGCGCGAAGGCAGAACCGGCGAAGCACACCGATGCGAAGAGAGTGGCTGTGAACTTGTTCATGTCTCGGAGAAAACAGGAAGGGATGTAACGGAGAGAAAGCGCGCCGCGAGGCGCACACTCACATTGTGCCTGGGATCGAGCCGTTGGCATCGAAAATCCCGCGAGTCAGGTCGCGACCCTCTCAGGGGACCGACGTCCGGCCTGTGTCCCCGCCTGGGGGTGCCTCAGAAAGACTCAGGTGGCCTTACGGCCGCCCTCCTGGGCTACGCCAGCTACTTCCGTAGCTCGGCCGTGGCAGCGTCTAGCCCGGCAAGGGTCAGCGGCATCATCCGAGCGTTCATGAGTCGAAAGATCAGCCCGATCGAGGGCGTGTAGCGCCAGTTCTGCTCGGGCACCGGGTTGATCCACGCGGCGCGCTCCCAACGCCGCAAGATCTTTTGCATCCATACCGAACCCGCGACCTCGTTCCAATGCTCAACGCTGCCGCCGGACTCGGTGATTTCGTACGGCGACATGCTCGCGTCCCCCACGAACACGACGCGGTAGTCCTGGCCGTAGGTGCGAATGAGCTCGTCGGTCGACGTCATTCCCGTTCGGTGGATGCCGTTCCCGCGCCAGACGCGCTCGTAGACGCAGTTGTGGAAGTAGAAAGTCTCCAGCTGGCTGAACTCCGAGCGGGCAGCAGAGAAGAGCTGCTGGACGAGATCCACGTGGTCGTCCATGGACCCGCCCACATCGAGGAGCAGCAGTACCTTGACCCGATTCTTGCGCTCGGGCCTGTGCGCGATCTCGAGGAAGCCCGCGTTGCGGGCCGTGTTGGCAATGGTCCCGTCAAGGTCGAGCTCGTCCTGGGCCCCCTCGCGCGTGAACCGACGCAGCCTGCGCAGCGCGAGCTTCATCTGACGCGTGCCGATCTCAACGCCGTCATCGAAGTCCCGGAATGAGCGCTTGTCCCAGACCTTGGCGGCGCGCCGGTGCCGCGACGAATCTTGACCTACGCGAACTCCGCTCGGGTTGTAGCCGTACGCGCCAAAGGGCGACGTGCCCCGCGTCCCCATCCACTTAGAACCGCCTTCGTGGCGACCCTCCTGCTCTTTGAGTCGTTCCTGGAGGGTCTTCATGAGCTCGGCGAAGCCGCCCATCTCTTCGATGAGCCGCTTCTCCTCCTCGGTGAAGTGCCGGCCTCCGATCGACTTCAACCAATCTTCGTCCACCTCTACCAGTGGGTCCTTGAGTGCTTGGGCCCGCTCGATCCACGCGGCGAAAACACGGTCGAATCGATCGATATGGCGCTCGTCCGAGCAAAGGCTGGCGCGCGCCAAGTAGTAAAACTTGTCGAGGTCAAACTCCGCGACGCCCATTTCGACCGCGCGGATGAAGGCGAAGTACTCCTGCAGCGTGACCGAGACGCCGTACTCGCGCAGACCGTAGAAGAGCTCGAGGAACAAGGGCGCCTACCGCTGCCAGCCGCGCGACCCAACCCACTGGGCAAGGCGCTCCATGTCCTGCTCGTTCTTCACCATCGAGCCCACGAACGGCGGAACCGAGCTTGCCTTAGCCTTCTCCTCGAGATCCCCGGGCTTCACGTGCTCAATCACGAGCAAGCGGATCCAGTCGAGGAGCTCGGAGGTCGACGGGCGCTTCTTGAGGTTCGGCACCGATCGAATCCCGAAGAACATGCCGAGCGCTTCGTTGAGCACTTCCTTGTGCAGGTCAGGGTAGTGCGCCTTGACGATCGAGGCCATCGTCGCACCGTCGGGGAACTGAATGTAGTGGAAGAAGCAGCGGCGAAGGAACGCGTCGGGCAGCTCCTTTTCGTTGTTCGAAGTGATGATGACGACCGGCCGCTTAACCGCGCGCACGACCTCTTTGGTCTCGTACACAAAGAACTCCATCCGATCGAGCTCCTGGAGGAGGTCGTTCGGGAACTCGATATCAGCCTTGTCGATCTCGTCGATCAGCAACACGCAGCCGCCTTCCTTCTCGAACGCCTCCCACATCTTGCCCTTGACGATGTAGTTGCCGATGTCGTGAACGGCATCGACCCCGAGCTGGGAGTCGCGAAGGCGCGCCACCGCGTCGTACTCATAGAGGCCCTGCTGTGCCTTCGTCGTGGACTTCACGTGCCAGGTCAGTAGCGGGAGACCCAGCGAGCCCGCGACCTCCTCCGCGAGCACCGTCTTCCCGGTGCCCGGCTCTCCCTTCACGAGCAGCGGCCGCTCTAGCGCCACGGCGGCGTTGACGGCCACGGCCAGGTCCTCGCCCGCGATGTAGCGGGCCGTGCTCTCGAATCTCGGTGACTGCATGGCGCACATGGTTGCAGCATCCAGGCCCGGACGCGACCACGAAAGTTTTTCCACCCCCGCCCTCCATGGGCCACCTGGGGCCCGAATCAGCGGACGCCCTCGGCCGGGCACCCCCAAAGTCCAGCTTCCGCTGGGGCGATCGCGTCCCAAACGCCGAACCTTGGAAGGGAATGCGCCGGTGCAGGCGCCTTCCGTGTGCCGGCGCTCCCAGGGCGCCAACCCCCTACCCAGCCCCCCCCATGGCTCCGATAGCTCCCCAACAGGGCGCGGTAAAACACCGTGTCCTCGCCACCGCGTATGCATGTGAGCCCGGCCTCGGCTCCGAGCCGGGCATCGGCTGGAACTGGGCACGGCAGATCGCGCTGCATCACGAGCTCACCCTCATCACGCGGCAGAACAACGTCGCCCAGGTGCGCAAGGCCGCTGTGGCCGAGGACATTCGCATGACCGTGGTGGGCCACGACCTCAGCGAGAAGATCCTGCGCTGGAAGAAGGGCTCGCGGGGAGCGATGACCTACTACTACCTGTGGCAGAAGAGCCTCGCCGAAGTCGCGGGTGCCCTTCACGATCGGAATCCGTTCGACGTCATCCACCACCTGACCTTCGCGTCCGGCTGGATTCCCTCCGGGCTCAGCACGGTGAATGCGCCGTTCGTCTTCGGCCCCGTCGGACAGCACCCCAAGATCCCCGCCGGATTCCAGGACTCCGGAAACCTCGTTGGGCGCGCCTCCGAGAACATCCGCGAGAGCGCTCGCCGCCTCGTCCCGAAGATGGATGCAGGCGTCGACGCGACGTGGGAAGCTGCCGACGTCATCCTTAGCCTCGGCAAGGCGTTCAGCGATCGGCTGCCGAAGCAGTTCCATAACAAAGTTCACCCGATGCTCGCCTGCGGCATCGACGGCAACCACATGCACGAGCCCGTGCCGCGCCAACAGGATGAACCCCTGCGCGTGCTGTTCTGCGGCCGGCTCGTCGAGCTGAAGGGGATCCACCTGGCCATGCATGCGTTTGCCCTGGCGGCGCGGGAGGCCGACATGACCTTCGACATCGTCGGTGAAGGACCTGAGCGCTCCAAGCTCGAGGCCGCCATCCAAAAGCACGGGCTCGAAGATCGAGTCAAGCTGCACGGCCATTTGTCCCACGATGCGTGCATCAGCGCGATGAAGCAGGCCCACGTCTTCCTGTTCCCCTCGTTCGAGGGCGCTGGCATGGTGGTGCCAGAGGCGATGTCGTCGGGCAACGCCGTTCTGTGCCTCGACTTCGGCGGACCGGGCGAGATGTGCTCCCAGGGCCGAGGGATCGCCGTGCCGCTGGAGCGTTCCTCGATGGAGACCGCTTCAGAGCTCGCGAAGAACCTCCGCCGACTTCAACGGGACGACGTGCTGCGCCTCGGTATCGCGGAGGTCGGCCAGGAATGGGCGCGACGCAGCGCGACCTGGGCGGCGAAGGGAGCCGCTCTCCAGGGCATCTACGGGACCGCCATCCAGAACCACGCTTCGCGCCGCCACGGAGTCGCCGCCTAGTGGGACTGGTCGCCAAACTACTCGCACGTGTCATTCCCCAGGTCGACACGAACGGTGAACCGTCCGAGGTGCCGATGTCTGACTGGGACGCGCTTGGGATCCTCCTCCGCGTCACGGGCGGCGTGCTGCGTGGACTCCCTGTTCGGTTGGGGGCTCGCCACTGCAAGGGCATGCTCTTTGTGGGCAAAGGCGTCAACGTGACGGGTGCGCAGCACCTCACCCTTGGCAGCAAGGTGAAGATCGAGGACTTCGCCGAGCTCCAGTGCCGGGCCACGCGCGGCGTGGTCCTGGGCGACGGCGTCACGATTGGACGGAACGCATCCATCCGCCCCTCGTCCTACTACGGACATCAGGCGGGTGAGGGACTCACCGTCGGGGCGGGCTCCTGTATCGGCGCGCTGTCTTGGATCGGCGCCTCGGGGCACGTCACGATCGGCGTGGATGTCCTCATGGGGCCGCGGGTCACGATCCTGCCGGAGAACCACGTCTTTGATTCCCTGTCCCTTCCGATCAAGAGCCAAGGCGTCGACCGACGCCGCGTCGTCATCGAAGACGACTGCTGGATCGGAGCCGGCGCCACGGTTCTCGCCGGCGTCCGGATCGGACGCGGGTCGATCGTAGCCGCAGGAGCCGTCGTCGCCCGGGACGTCGCCCCCCGCACCATCGTCGGCGGCGTGCCCGCTCGGGTCATCAAGTACCGCAACACCGAAGAGGGCGAGCGGCGGATGCTCGCCGCCCTCAAGGGACAGCAGCCAGGCAACGCAGCATGAGCGCCATCCTCTTCACTCACCCGTCCGCGGAGCTTTACGGCGCGGATCGCACGCTGCTGCAGGTCGTCGAAGCCATCGCTGAGCGCGCGGCCGTATCGAGCAGCGTCGGCGTACCGAGCCGAGTCGTCGTTGCGCTTCCGCGGCGCGGCGTCCTCGCCGAGCGCCTCGAGGCCCTCGGCGCCATCGTCGAAGTCGGCGAGCTGGGCGCCGCCCTCCGCGCCGACCTCGCCCCGGGGCGCTTCGGCGGGTTCCTGCGCAAAGCACGCACAGGCGCCCGCTTCGTGGAGTCCCTCGTGAAGCGCCACGGCATCGACATCGTTCACACCAACACGACGGTCCTGATCGGCGCCGCCTATGGCGCCCACCGATCGAGCGCCCAGCACGTGTGGCACATCCACGAGATTCTGGACAGCCCGTCCTGGGCGCGATCGGGCATCCGCTCGCTGATCCGTCGCTGGTCGGACGTCGCGATCGCCAACTCTCGGGCGACCGCCGCGGCGATGCTGGACCCACGGATCGAGCGGGCCCTCACGATCCACAACGGGGTCTCGGCCGATCGCTCCGGTGATGACCTCACGGACGCAAGCGACATTCGCCGCGGCCTCGATATCAAAGACACCGACCAGCTCGCCGTGCTGCCCGGGCGCGTCAACTCGTGGAAGGGTCATCGACTCGCGCTGGACGCCATCGAGGCCCTCGGCGACGCGGCACCCTACGTGGTCTTCGCGGGCAGCCCTCCCCCTGGACAAGAGCACTTCGCGATCAGTCTGGATGCTGAGATCCGGGACCGCGGACTCGAAGGCCGCGTGACCCGCATTCCGTTCACCGACGACCTACCGTCGCTCCTCGCGGCCGCCGACGTTTGCCTCGTCCCGTCGACGCGCCCCGAGCCCTTTGGGCTGGTCGCCATCGAAGCGATGGCCGTCGGAACCCCGGTGGTCGGCGCGGACCACGGCGGCCTTCAAGAGATCGTCGAAGAAGGGGTCACGGGCAGGCTGTTCGAGCCTTGCTCCGCGGACGCCCTCGCAGCGGCACTGGAGGACGTGCTCTCCGATGGAGAGCGGCTCCAGGCCATGGGCGCCGCGGCCACGCGGCGGCAACGGGCCATGTTCACCCACGAGGGCTACGCGAAAGCCATGCTCGACGTGTACGAGTCGTTGACAGCCCCTTGGTCGGCACGGAAGGCGGCATGATGCCAGATCTCAGTCCTACTCCCTTGGCGGGCGAGAGCCGCCTGTCAGTAGCACGTCCTTGGGTGCTGCTGATCGCCCTCGCGGCGATGGCTCGCTTCGTCATGGCCTGGCTCATGACGGACTTTGTCCTCGTGGACGATGCGTACATCACCCTGCGCTACGCAAGGAACGCGGCAGAGCAAGGGACCCTCGTTTACAACGCTGGCGAAGCCGTCTTTGGCGTGACCTCCCCCCTGTGGGGCTTTGTGACGTCAGGAATGATGATGGTCTTCGGGGCAGCCCTCGTGGCGCCCGCGGTCATTGTGCTGGGCATCGCGCTTTGGTCCTTGGCCGCCTACCGGCTCTGCCAGCTGGCCCCGCCCCGCGCACGCGGCCTCATGGTCGCGACGTTCCTCTGCGCCCCGGTGTTCATCGACAACCAGATGCTCGGGATGGAGACGCCGCTCTTCGTCTTTCTGAGCGTCTACGCCATGGGCGCGGCCCTCGCTGGGTCCATGACGAGCGCCGCGTTCTGGACCGGCTTGCTGACCGTCGCGCGGCCGGAGGGCGTCCTCTTCGCCCCCGCGCTGCTGTACGCCGCCGCCTCGGCCAAGGGCAACTTGAAGGCGGCGATCCAGTCCCTCGTGAAGCCGCTCCCCGTGGCCCTCGTCCTCGCCCCCGGCGTGTTCTGGATCGCCTTTGCCACGGCTCGCTACGGGACCTTCCTACCCCAGTCAATGGTGGCGAAGAGCGGCTGGAACTCCGAGCACTACGACTCGCTCGGCACGGCGCTGCACCTGTGGCTCAGCCTCGCTCGACTCACCTTCGTCCCGTTCGTCGATTACCTGCCAACGCTGTTCGCCCACGGGGTCACCGCCGCGATCGCTGCCCTGGTGCTGTGGATCGTCCACCGGAATATCAAGCAGGGCACCCCGTTCTCGCGCGCCTGGCTCATCGTGTACGTCGTCTATATGACGTTTTATCTGGCCGGCAAGGGCGCGACGGAGGCTTCCTGGTACGCGGTGCCCTCTTCGGTCGCGTTGCTCCTGAGCGCGGGCCCCGCGCTGCCGGAGAACTTCCCGCGGATCCGCCACTGGTTCGTCCCGGCTTGCGCGACGTCCATGATGTTGCTGTCCACCGGTCTCGTGCACCGTCGCGCGCCGCTGCTGCAGAGCTACGTGGACGGGTACGGAGCCTGTGCGGCGGCCCTGGAGAGCCTCGACCGGCCCCACTCCGAACGGGTGTTGATCGGCGAGATCGGCGTCTTTGGCTTTGAGACCCAGCACCAGGTCATCGACGTCGGGGCCCTCGTCTCGCCCGAGGTTCTCCCCATCAAGAATGCGGGCCGTTCGCTCATGTCGATGGCGAAAGAGACAGGCGCCACGTGGCTCGTGATCTCGGACATCGCCATCGAGAAGAACTTCTACCCGTCCGTGGGAGAGGTCTGGGCGAACGACGCGGAGAGGCGCTGGCTCTTCGACTCCGCGGAGCTTGAGCACGCCAAGGACAAGCGCCTCATCCGGCTGCTTGATCCCGCCGCTGCCCAGTAGGAACTTCCTCGGATGGAGCGTCGCAGGAGGCGCTCTCGAAGGGGCAGCAGCTTTCCTCGAATCGCGGCAAGGACGCGGGATGACCCGGGCGATACCCTGCGTGGGTCATGACCCCCCCCGACCACTCGAACGCAACCTCCCCGGCCGCCCGGGGCGGCAGTCCAGGATCACCGAGTCCTGCTCCCACCTTCCCCCAATGGCGCGAACGCGTGGAGACCGAGCTCGGCCCAGGTCGGAGCTTCGAGCGGTCGTTGGTCACGCGCACCCTCGAAGGTCTCGATATCGCGCCGTTGTACGTGGTCGACCCCACCCGCAAAGGACCTTCGTTCGAACTTGGCTCCGGGGGCTGGGCGATTGCGCCCCGGGTCGACCACCCCGCGCCAGCCAAGGCGAACGCCCATTTGCTAGAGGACCTGACACAGGGCGCCACGGGCTGCTCCATCCAGCTGAGCGCTGCGTCCAAGGGCCTTCCCGCCAGCGGCTCCACCGCCGAACCGGGCGTCGACGTGCTCGACCTGGGCAGCATGGATCAGCTGCTTGACGGCGTGTTCCTCGATGCGATCCCTATCGCGTTCGAGTCGAGCGCGAACGCGCTGCCCCTGGCGACGACGTTCGCGGCGCTCTGCGAGGAGCGCGACGTGGAGCTGGCCGGGACGCACGTGGACTTCGGCATGGATCCCATCGGCGCGCTCGCCCGGGACGGCGCGCTTCCAGGGGACATGGAGGATGCCCGCAAAGAGCTTTGCTCGCTCGCTGCGTATAGCCGACTGCACATCGACAACGGCACCTCTCTCGCCGTCGACGCGGGCATCTGGCACAGGGCAGGGGCCCACGCGGCCCAGGAGCTCGGCTTTGCCCTCGCGACCTTCGTTCAATACCTCCGCTGGCTTGAAGACGACGGCCTCGAGCCGGGCCAAGCCTACGTGGAGTTCGCCTGGCGCTTCGACATCGGGCGGGATGTGTTCACCGAGATCGCCAAGCTCCGCGCAGCGCGCGAGCTGCATGCGCGCCTGCTCGGCTCGATGGGGCTCACGGAGTGCGCTCCGATGAGGCTCACCGGGACGACGTCGTCCCGGGGCCTTAGCAAGCGTGACCCCTGGACGAACATGCTGCGCACGTCCCTCGGTGTCTTCGCGGGCGCGACCGGCGGGGTCGATGCGATGACGGCGCTGCCCTTCGACGAGCCCCTTGGGCTCAGCTCAGCCCTCGGGCGCCGCAACGCGCGCAACACCCAGCTCGTCCTCGCCCACGAATCGCGCCTCGACCACGTCGGCGATCCGGCGCGGGGCTCGCACTTCGTCGAGGCACGCACCGCCGAGCTGTGCGAAGCTGCCTGGGGCGTGTTCCTCCAAGTGGAAGAGGAAGGCGGGATGGCGAAGGCCCTCGACAGCGACTGGGTCGACGGCGAGATCGACCGTTCGAGGTCGGAGCTTCGAAAGGCGCTCGCTCACCGAAAGCGCCCGATCGTCGGCGTGTCCGAGTACCCCGGTGCCTGGCTTGAGGGCTCGGAGCAGCAGCGCGCGAAGTGGGCGGAAGAAGTTCAGGCTTCCCGTGCCGCAAGCGCGAAACGCATCGACGCCCGCGGCACACTGGCTCTGGGAGCCGTCGACAGTTTCGCCCACGCGCGGCAGGCCGCAAAAGAGGGCGCAACCCTCGACGAGATCGGCGGCGCACTCGTGCGAGGCGCGCCCCAAACGATGGACCCCGTGGCACCGTTCCGCGAAGCCAGCGTCTTCGAACGCCTCGCCGATGCGGCCCTCGCACTCGACGTCAAGCCCCGCGTCTTCCTCGCTTGCCTCGGCACGTTGGCCGAGCACACGGCCCGCGCGGGGTTCGCTACCCAGACGCTCCTTGCGGGCGGATTCGAGGTGGTGCAAGGCGAGCCAGGACTCGCGCCCAGCGAGATCGGCGCGGCCGCCAAGGCGAGCGGCGCGAAGGTCGCCTGCATGGCTGGCAACGACGACGCCTACGGATCCGCCGGCGCCCTCGACGCACTGGCCGCGCTGAGGTCCGACGGAATCGAGCTGGTGTACGTCGCGGCGCCCCCCGAACGGGCTGCCAAACCACTCGAGGAAGCGGGCCTCGACGGCCACCTCTTCATGGGGTGCAACGCCGAAGCCGCCCTCACCCACTTGCTCCGCCACGTCGGCGCTGACCTCCAGGAGACGTCCGCATGAGCCTCATCCCCGACTTCACCCAGCTGAACTGGGACACCTCGAAGGCCGCGAACACGCCGCGTCCCGCCAAGGGCGAGTCCGTTTGGTCCACGCCCGAAGGGATCGACGTCGCGTCCAGCTACGGCCCGGCCGACGTGGCGGATCTCGACGGCCAGGATTCGCTACCCGGCTTCCCGCCGTTCAAGCGTGGGCCGTACTCGACGATGTACGTCCGCCGCCCCTGGACCATTCGCCAGTACGCGGGCTTCAGTACGGCAGAGGCTTCGAATGCGTTCTATCGGCGCAACCTCGCGGCGGGGCAGAAGGGTCTCTCCATCGCTTTCGACCTTGCGACCCACCGGGGCTACGACTCCGACCACCCGCGCGTGGTCGGCGACGTGGGCATGGCCGGGGTCGCGATCGACTCGATCCTCGACATGCGCGTTCTGTTCGAAGGCATCCCCCTCGACAAGATGAGCGTGTCCATGACCATGAACGGCGCGGTGCTGCCGATCCTGGCGCTGTACGTCGTGGCCGCCGAAGAGCAGGGCGTCACGCCCGAGAAGCTCACCGGAACGATCCAGAACGACATCCTCAAGGAGTTCATGGTTCGCAATACCTACATCTACCCGCCGACGCCGTCGATTTCGATGGTGGCGGACGTGTTCCGCTACACGTCCCAGCACATGCCGAGGTTCAACTCGATCTCGATCAGCGGCTACCACATGCAGGAGGCAGGGGCGACCCTCGACCTCGAGCTGGCGTACACGCTCGCGGACGGAGTGGAGTACATCCGCAAAGGCATCGAGGCTGGTCTCGACGTTGACGCGTTCGCTCCGCGGCTGTCGTTTTTCTTTGCCATCGGCATGAACCCGTTCATGGAGGTGGCCAAGCTGCGCGCGGCGCGTCAGCTCTGGGCCAAGCTCGTCGCACAGTTCTCGCCGAAAAGCCCCAAGTCATCGATGCTGCGCACCCACTGCCAGACTTCGGGCTGGAGCCTGACGGCGCAAGACGTCTACAACAACGTCACGCGCACCGCCGTCGAGGCCCTCGCCGCCACCACGGGCGGCACCCAGAGCCTGCATACGAACTCCCTCGATGAAGCCCTCGCGCTGCCCACCGACTTCTCGGCGCGCATCGCGAGGAACACGCAGATCCTGCTCGACCAAGAGAGCGGCATCACCCGCACCGTGGACCCCTTTGGTGGCTCCCACTACGTCGAGCGACTCACGGCTGACCTCATGGCCCGTGCGGAAGCCCACATCCAAGAGATCGAACAGCTTGGCGGCATGACGCGCGCAATCGAAGAGGGCCTTCCAAAACTTCGAATCGAAGAAGCGGCAGCCCGCGCCCAGGCGCGCATCGACTCCGGTGCCCAGCCCATCGTGGGCGTGAACTGCTTCCCGCCCAAGCACGCCGAGGACATCCCCGTCCTGAGCGTGGACAACGACGCGGTGCGCGAGAGCCAGCTGGAGCGCCTCGCTGAGCTGAAGCGGGACCGCGACGAGTCCGCTGTCTCCGCCGCCCTCGACGCCCTTCGCGACGCCGCCCACAAGGTGCAAGCGGGCGAGTCGCGCACCGACGAGGAGAACCTCTTGGCGCTCTCGATCGGCGCCGCGCGGGCGCGTGCCACCGTGGGGGAAATCTCCCTCGCGATGGAGGACGCCTTCGGGCGCCACCAAGCCGTTATTCGAACGATCTCCGGCGTGTACCAATCCGAAATGAAGTCCGGCAACGAAGGTATCGATCAGGCGCGCGCGCGCTCCGCGGCGTTCCAGGAGTCCCAGGGCCGCAGGCCGCGCATCCTTGTGGCGAAGATGGGCCAGGACGGGCACGACCGGGGGCAGAAGGTCATCGCGACGGCCTTCGCCGACCTCGGCTGGGACGTGGACATTGGTTCGCTCTTCCAGACGCCCGCCGAGACGGCGCGCCAAGCCGTGGAGAACGACGTCCACGTCGTGGGCGTTTCGTCGTTGGCCGCGGGGCACCTCACCCTCGTGCCCGCGCTCAAGAAGGAGCTCGCCGCGCTCGACCGCTCCGACATCCTCGTGGTGGTGGGCGGCGTCGTTCCGCCCGCCGATGTGCCCAAGCTCATGGACATGGGCGCCGCTGCCGTGTTCGGACCGGGCACGGTGATCACAGAGGCCGCGCAGGAGCTCCTCGTCAAGCTGGGTGAGTAGCGAGCGGAGCCAGGACCCCGGATCCCTCTGCGCGGAAGCGTAGGAGAGGTCCGGGGCCATGGGCTCGGCGCGACCTAGAACTTGCCGTTGTCGTTCTTCCACTCAGAGCGCGGCGGAATCGTCTCGATGGTGTCCCAGTGCTCGACGATGAGGCCGTCTTCAACGCGGAAGAGGTCGTAGTAGGCCACGTGATCGCCGGGGCCGAACTTGCCCTCGCTTATGGTGAGGACGAAGTTGCCCTCGCCGAGAACTCGATGGAGCTTCGAGTACTCCATCACGAGGCCGTTGTCCGCAAAGTACTTGAGCGCAGCGCCCAAGCCGTCGAGGCCGTCCGCCACGGCGGGGTTGTGCTGGTGGTACTTCATCGGGTTGATGAACGCCGTCAGGTCGCTGGTATCGCCGCCGACCAGCACCGTCTCGACGAACGACTGAACGAGCGCCTTGTTGCTAGCGGTCTGGGCCCCGTCTGTGACCTCGGTGGGACCGTCCGTTTGGGTGCGTCCGCTCGGGTTCGGGGGCTGGATTTCCTTGAGGTTGTCCCAGTGCTCCACAATCAAGCCGTCCTCGAAGCGGAGGACATCGAAGCCGACCTTGGGCCCAAAGAAGTCGTAGATCGTGTGGGTGAAAACGAAGTCGCCGTCTTGGAACGCACGGACGACCTTGGCCTTGAAACCGCCCGGAGGCGCGTGCTCCATCACCGCACCGAAGCCCGCGAGGCCATCCGCCACCGCGAGGTTGTGCTGGGTGTAGCGCTGGGGATGGATGTAGGCGATCGGCGCTGGGTCCCCGCTCTCAAGGGACTCTAGGAGCGCAACGGCGCGCTCCTTGGCGGAAGGAACCATGTTCATGGACGTGGAGGAAGGGCTTGAGCTGCAGGAGACGATGGCGCCCATGAGAGCGCCCACCGCAAGGGCGTGTCGGAGTGGTTTCATGGGCGATAGTCGAGCATCTCGCGCCTCCCCCCCCCAGGTCGATACATGACGCAGCTATGATCGAAAACGGACATCGCACCGTCCTCCGTCCAAGGGCCTCTCTGCTCGCTATGACCCCACTCTTCTCCAGCCTTCTCGTCGGCCTCGCACTCGCAGCCTCCCCGGCCCCTAACCACTCGGGACCCAACCAGCCGCCACCCAGCCACGCGGGGCCGGGCGCCCAAGCGGGGGATGATGTGGAGGAAGCCGAAGCCTTCCTCGTGGACTGCGAGGCCTTCGGATGGTCGGGAGCCGTGCACATTCAGCGCGGCAAGAAGACACTCCTGTCCCGTGGATTCGGTACCGCCGATGACGAATCCGGGCGCGCCTGCACCCCTGAAACACTCTTCGAGATCGCGTCGATCACCAAGCCGATTGCCGCGACGGCCGTGTTGGCGCTCGTCGAGGCCCGCAAGGTCGATCTCGACGCATCGATCACCGAGTACCTACCCTCCGTTCCAGATCACGCCAAGGGCATCACGGTGCGCCACCTCCTGCTGCATACGTCGGGTATGCCTCGGTCGGGGCCA
>CALHGQ010000537.1 GCA_938030175.1 uncultured bacterium
CGTGGGGGGAGCCACCGCCGTCGTCAGCGTCAAGTTGCCCTAGGGTGAGTGGTTGGCTCGCGCCATTCGCGGCAGCCGTGACGAGCTGCCATGACACGCGCGGTGCCCGGTCGCTGGGACTTTGCCCTCACCCCATCGAGCGCGGCGCGCACTTCAGAGCTTGGATCCACGTTGCCGCAGTCAGCGGCGCCAAGCGGCAGGGGGCGGTGCGACGAACTGGACGCATGGAGTCAGGTGGGGGAAGCTGCGCTACCTCGAGCCGCGATTCGGGAGAATATGAGCGACCGAGTACTGCCAGAATCGCACGTTTGGGCTCGAATAGGAGAGGCGGTCTCCGCCGCATGGTGCGAGCCGCACTTTGCTCTTGTCCTCCCTTCCCTTGCCAATAAGGACTCAGATGAACCACCCTTCCCGTGCGCTCGCGCTCTCGTTGATCCTCGCAGCGCCGGTCGCTGCGAATCCCCAGGGAGTCTCGGCAGCCGCTCCTCGCACCCACCTGGGCGCGAAGCCCGCCCAGACCTTCGTCGGCGAAGCGCACACGCCCGGCAAGCTTGAGATCAAGCTGGTCCACGGCATGGACGCGCGCCTCGTAGCGGATCGGCTTGTGGCCCCTGATGCGCGCATGGAGGCCGTTGAGAACTTGCTTCAATCCTTTGGGGCCAAGCGCTCACGTCTTTGGCAGCAGGACGACGAGTCCCTCGTGGCCTATCGCCTGGAAGCAGAAGCGAGAAGTCAGAAGCCGCTCCACGATCTGACGCAGTTTTTCCTCGTTGAGCTGCCCGAGGATCGATCCGTGGCCGAGGCATGTGATGCCCTGAACGCGCTGCCCGGCGTCGAGCTTGCATACCCGGTGGGCACAGGGGGTGACCCGATTTGGACGGCGCCTATCGCTGGAATGCCGCCGGCTGCGGGGGGCGGGACCCCCGACTTCGAGAACCTGCAGGGCTATCGCCGCGGTGCGCCGCTCGGCATTGACGCTGACTACGGCAACACGTTTAGCGGCGGATGGGGCCAGATGGTCACCATCGCCGACTGCGAAACGGGTTGGACCGACGATCACGAGGACATCAGCCACGCGGCGGAAGGTATGTACGTGGGCTTCCCCGCTACGTTCTATCCGTGGAACCACGGGACAGCCGTCGTCGGGGAGCTCGTGGGGGAGCGCAACGGCGAGGGCGTTCTCGGCATGTGCCACGCGGCCGGCATTCGGCTCTCAACCCACCGGGGAAACCCCGCCAACTTCGCCGCGGCGATTCAGTCCGGGGTTTCGGCCGTGGGGGTCGGCGACGCCGTGGTGATCGAGATCCAGTGCTCCGGGGGCCCTCCGGGTCCCTATCCGTGTGAGTACGTGCCGTCGGTCTACGCTGTCGTCGAAACGGCGACGGCGGCAGGTATCAACGTATTTGCCGCGGCTGGCAACGGCGACGTCAACCTTGACGCCGCGGCGTACGATGGCCGCTTCGATCGCAGCGTGCGCGATTCTGGCGCCGTAATGGTCGGTGCCTCCAATGGCTCCTCCCTCAACAAGGCCTCTTTCTCCAACTACGGTTCCCGCGTCGACCTGCAGGGCTGGGGCACGACGGTGACGACGGCCGGCTACGGCGACTTGCAAGGGGGGCCCGAAGTCGTGGAGTACACGGACACTTTCGCCGGTACCTCCAGCGCGACGCCCATCGTGACGGGCGCCGGCATGATCCTCGCGAGCATCTACGAGAGCGCCTACGACGTCACACTGGACCCCCTTGATCTCAGGGCTGCGTTGACGGCGACTGGAACGCCCCAGGGGTCGGGTGGTCCCATCGGACCGCGCCCGAACCTGCGCGCGGCGATCCCTTTCCTAAACTTGCCTCGCATCGACCTGGAAGGGCCGCTGACCATCGGTTCGGACTACAGCGTGGTTCACCACGGAGAGCCCGGCGACCTGCAGCTGATCATCTTCTCGCCGAGGACCCCCGACACGCCGCACTTCCACTCGATCTTCGGCAACCTCTTCCTGGACCGCCCCATCACCCGCGTCCTGACGTCGGTCCTCGACGCCACCGGCCAAGCCACGTACACGGCCACCATTCCGAACGACCCAGCGCTCGTGGGCATGACCCTCGGGTACTTCCAGGGCTACCAGCGCTTCCAGACCATGACAGGCGTCGGAACGTTCACGAACTTCGTCACGATCACTGTTCAGTGAGCGGCACGGTACCGTACCGCCAAATCAAGCCGGTACCGTACCGCTTCTACAGCTTGGCCCTCACGGCTGACTGCAGCGCTTCGCAGCGCGTGCGGACTTCGTTCTCCAGCTCGTTCGCCTTGTCGAGATAGCGGCTCTTGGCGGCCTCGTCTTTGAGGTCCTTGGCGTTGATCGCGACGTTGAGGGCGGCTCCCCGCGCGGCGGTGTCTAGGCAGAGGCCGCCGACGGCGGCGTCGGAGAGCGAAGCCTCCATGCCGCGCTCGGCCATCGCTTCGCAGACACCCATGGCCTCGCGGGCCGTCTCCATGACCTGGAGCGGCACCTCGATGGCGTACTTGGTCGCGGCCTCGATCGCCTCGTCGCGAACGGCGGCATCGGCGCGCCACGCGGCCATGATCTTGTTGAACGCTTCGGTGTCCTCGTCCACGAGGTCCAGGAAGCGGTCGTGGCACTTCTTGCCCCGCACGGCGACCTTCGAGAACTCTTCCCAACGATCGTCCCAGCCTGGCTTGTGGCTGGAGAGGTTCGCCACCATGGTCCCGAGGGCGGCGCCCATCGCGCCTGCGGCCGCCGCGATGGAGCCACCTCCGGGCGCGGGGGACTCCGACGCCGTCTCATGCACAAGGGCCTCGAGCGTCATGTCGACGAGGCGCTTCTTCGTGGAATCCTGGATCGCGTACTCAATCACGCGGGTCTTCGGATCGAAGGGCGAGAGCTCGTCGAGGCCCAGCGTGCGCACCGCGATCTTGATGAGCTCGGCGTCGGTCACGCCGAGGCTTCGGCCCTGCTTCGTGAGGTAGTGGCGCCCCGCGCTCAGGAGCACGTCGAGGGGCACGAGCCCGACGATCTCGGATCCGGTGACGCGAATGCCCCGCGCCGTCGCGCGTTCGTCGCAGGCGTCGAAGGCCTTGTGCACCGGCGTCACCGTCAGGTCCGTCAGGTTCATGGAGATCTGCGCGACGCCGTACTCCTCGATGAACCAGCCGATGCCCTTGCAGGCCTTGAGCAGGCCAGGCGACCAAACGGGGTTGCCCTGGTCGTCCTTGACGACGGTGCCGGTGGCGGGATGCCCTTCGCGCTTGATGCGGCCCTTCTCGCGCACATCGAAGGCGATCGCGTTGGCCCGGCGCGTGGACGTCGTGTTGAGGTTGACGTTGTAGGCCACGAGGAAGTCCCGGGCGCCGACTGCGGTTGCGCCGGTTCGTGGCTGAAACTCGGCGGGTCCGAAATCGGGCTTCCACTCGTCCGTTCCGATCCGGGAGGGGATGGCTTCGTACTCGCCTTCGCGGACGATGGCCAGGTTGCGGCGGTCGGGCTTGAGCGCCGCGTTCTCGTAGCAGTAGATCGAGAGACCCACTTCGTCACCCAGACGCTTTGCCAGCGCGTGCGCGTGCATCACGGTCTCGTCCATCGTGATCCCAGAGATCGGAACGAGCGGGCAAACGTCCATGCCGCCGAAGCGTGGGTGCTCGCCCGAGTGCTGGCTCATGTCGATGCGCTCGGCGCCAACGCGGGCCGCACGGACGGCAGCCTCGATCACGGGCAGGGGCTCGCCCACGAACGTGAAGACGGTTCGGTTCGTGGCCTTGCCCGGGTCCACGTCGAGGAGCGTCACTCCGTCCACAGAGCGGACCGCGTCGGAGATCGCGTCGAGGACGCTCTGGTCACGGCCTTCGGAAAAGTTGGGGACGCATTCGATGAGCTGGGCCATATCTGAGGCTGGAGTCGTGGACTCGATGAAGAGTCAGCGGTGAGGCGGCTATGGGGGAGCCACGGGAAGGGGGGGGAGGAACGGCTACGGGAGCAGGTTCTACCAGAAGGCCGAGGCCAAGCGGGACGCCGTTTATGGGGGAGGGCGGCGGTTCGAGCGGACGGGGACGGAGGCGACTCTCCGTGCCCCAGGGCCCGGCGGCGCCCGGGGCTGAGCGAGCTGGCCCTTGCCCGCGCTGGATAGGGCCTCGGGGGGGAGCGGCTCTCCCGAGGTGTCACGGGCTGGCCCCATGCCGGAAGACTTCGCCCACGCGATCAGAACCGGGGCGAGCGGGCAATAGTCTCCCTGCCAATACGTAGGGCAGCTCGATGGAACCGTCGATGTCACGCTGGGCCATGACCTGGACCTGGACCGTTCGTGCCACGTTCGCCGCGCTTGTGATCGCAGCGCACGCCTGGCGTCAGCTCCACAGCCTGAGGCTCCGCGACGTGCATGCTCCGGGCTACGACCACCACGAGCGCAAGTGGGAGTACTACGACAGCCTGGCCCCGAGCCTCCATGT
>CALHGQ010000538.1 GCA_938030175.1 uncultured bacterium
AGTCGGTCATGCCGGGCCCAACTAGCACCGCGTTTCCGAACAAACGACTCGTACCCCTCCAAGATCCCCTGAATACGGGTGATGCGGCGAAAGAAATTAGTTGGCCACGTCCTACGCGCTCGACCGTGAGCCACGCAGAGCCCGCCATCCGCGTCCGAGCCTCCGGCCAGACTAGCCCGGAAAGTCGGAGTTCGCTCGCCTCGGCCAGGCGTACCGCCGGGCGGACCTCCGGCATCAGGACAGCCGACCCAGCGAAGGGGACAGCTAGGTCGCAGGGCTGGGAGCTGGGCTCCCTGCCAGGCTGGCCGCCAGGTTGGCCGCTGGACTGGCCGCCGGGACCCTCGGTCGTTCCCTGGGTCCCCCAGAGGCAAGCTCCAGCCGTGATCCAAGCCATCGGATCGGCCTCCCCCCGCAGGATGACTCCCGCTGGAGAGAATTGACGACGCCAGCGATCCAGCTCCTTGGGGTCGGCCCCGTCGGGATCGTAGACGGGGACTTCCGGCACGGCTTCGTCGGGAGACCCGTCGGAGGATTCAGCGCTGGCCTCGCCATCTGGCTTCCCGGCGTCCGAGGAATCTTCCTCTCCATAGAGCTCCTCCAGGTCGATGGTCACCTCGTACGCGCGTCGCTCCAAGTCACTTCGCCATCGATAGCGGTCAAGGTCCCCGAGCACATGGCGGCGCAGACGGTTTTCGGAGAGGCCGGAGTCAGCCTGCGCAAGCGCCGCAGCCGACGATCCGATCGCGACGAGCGTGCCGCCGGCCCGCACCCAGCGACCCAGCGCTTCCTTGTGCTCCATCAGAATCGACCCAACCCCCGGTGGTGCGACGAGCACGTTGTAGCGCGCAAAGTCCACGCTCCCAAAGTCCTGGGAGTCCGCAAGGGTGACCGGCACGCCCATGTCCTGGTCGAGGTAGGACCACGCGTGCCCGAAGTCCGTCTCCGAGACAGGCGTGTTGGACAGCATCGCCACCCTCGGGCGCTTCAAGAGCTGGAAGTGCCCGCCCCCAAGGTCCGGCCCATCGTCCCGAGAGCGACCGGTCACGACCCCGTACACGACGGCTCCGCTGAGATCGGCCGCCTTCGCGACGAGTTGGTCGACGCCCTCCTCGTTCTCGTGGCGACGCAGGAGAAAGCTACCCCGGGGCATGTTGAGCGACGTGACCGCTCCATCCGCCCCGCGTACCTGCGCGCGGAAGTCTTCGTCCGCCACGTGCACCTGGGCCCCAAGCTCCATCACCCGCGCAGCGAACGCAAGCGATCGGCTGTCGTCGCCGTTCGCCACCCACGCGTACGCCGCCGTGATGTCACCGACCGCTCCCGTCGGAGCCGCAACGGGTCCAGCGGCCGCCACGTTCACATCTGGCGCGTCGATCCAGAACCCGTGGACGCCGAACTGCCGGCCGAGATCCCATCCCGACACGTCGTAGATCTTCGAACCGTTGCCACGTTCAATGGACTCGCGCTCTTCCTTCAAGAACTCCGCGTCGAGGCGTTGGTCGAGCTCTAAGTAGGTGCGCACCAGCGCCCCCTGGGGTTGCGCGGCGCGCACAATCCAGGTGCCGGCAGGGAATTCGGCGCTCGACTGCGCCTGGCCAAGGGTTCCGCGAACACCTCGCCCGGTGAAGGCCTCCGTCGCCACCTCCACCTCGATGCCTTGGCCGAGAAGAGCTCGCAGGAAGCGCGCGTCCCGCGTCACGTCCGCAGAGGGGATCACCGCAAACGCGCGGCCGCCCAGCGGAGACTCTGGGTCGAGGTAGTGGCGCCTGTGGGCCACGTAGTCCGCCAAGATGTCGTCCTTGTGCTGCGCGAACGTCAAGAGGTTGGAGAAGCTCGCAGCGATCTGCCCGTGGACCGTTTCGCGGTAGGGAACGATCTCGCCTGAAGAACGCTCAAGCGGCGCGCCGATCGTGCGACCCTGCTCGTAGAGCATGCCGATGGCCCCGGTCAAGCTGCCCCATGCGTCCGAGTAGCCCGGGTAGAGCGCGTCCGCCCACTCGCGGGTGTAGTAGCCCCAGCCAAAGGCATCGAAGACTCGACTCGCATCCCCTGCCAGCAGGGTTTGCCAGTGGGTCAGGCGCTCGGGCAGGTAGGCGTTGCGCGGGGCGGCTTGGGGGTAGAACAAGAACGTGTCGAGTCCGCTCATCTCGTGGGCGTCGACGAAGAGCTGCGGAGGAAGCTCGAGAAGACGCGCCCAGCGTCCACGGGTCTCCGGGGTTTCCCCCGCGATCCAGTCGCGGTTCATGTCGAACAGATAGTGGTTGCCGCGTCCACCGGGCCAGCGCCCGCGCTGCATCGCCCCTTGGTCAAGGTTGGCGCGGAAGCCCGCGTTTTGCTCCACCATCGACCGAATGCGCTCCCGCCCATCCGGATTGAGGCAAGGATCCAGCACGACCACCACACGCTCCAGGGCCTCCGTGACCGAGGCGTCCGTGCACGCAGCGAGGTGATAGACGAACGGCACCGCCGCCTCGGACGCGGACGTCTCGTCACCGTGGATGCCGTATCCCATCCAGGCCACGCCGGGCTGGGTGCCCATGAGCGCGTCCACGGCGTCTGTGGACCCCTTTGATGGGTCGAAGAAGAGCGCCGCGCTTTCCTCGATCTCCCCCATGCGAGCGTGGTTCGCGGGTGAGGTGATCGTGAGCGTCACGAGCTCTCGCCCCTCGAACGTCCTTCCGTAGGTTTCCAACGTGACTCGATCCGAGGTCGCCGCGATCGCCCGCAGCATCTGGAGAATCTCGCCGTGGCTCGCCAAGCGGCTACCGATGGGCTGCCCGAAGAGCACCTCGGGGTCAGCCACCGAGGCGTCGTACTCGGCCCCCTCAAAGAATGGCGTCGACCACTCGTTGGCCGCGTCATCCCCGAATCGAATGGGCTCCGTGGGCGCGAGTACCGGTGACAGATTCGCCGGAGCCTTGTCCGCGTTGACGTCCCCGCCCTGCTGCGATGCGGGAGGTGCGACAAGACTGAGAAAGGGGAGGATAAGAGACGTGAGCTGGGGCATGGTTGCGCCTGGGGGCGGAGGGAACTCGAATTCGATGTGACTTCGGGCTTTGAGTCTAAGCGCTTCGCGCTGGAACTTCGCAAGCTTGGGCTCCGCATGAAAGACCCGTTCGTTCCCAAGGCCGCTCTGCGCCTCAAGCCGGTGGACGTCCCCGGCTTCCCCAAGCCGCTCGACCTGTCCGTCACTCCGGGAGCCGCGACCGAAGCGTCCTTGACGATCGGGCGCGACGACGACAACGACGTGGCGCTCAAGGGCGGCGGCTTCCCCTCGGTCTCAACCCACCACGCCAGGTTCGAGCTGCGAGGTGACGCGCTCTGGGTTGTGGACCTCGACTCGAAGAACGGGGTGCTCGTGGGTGGCGAGCCCATCGTGGGCGAGCGGGAGCTCCAGCTTGGCGATCAAGTACGCCTTGGCGCGGTGGGACCTAAGTTCCTCGTGGTGGGCGCGCGCGGGCTCAAGGAAACCGTCTTCGTGAAGCGAGAAGTGGTCCGCAAAGGGGGCAAGCGCGAGGTCGAGAAGATGGTGGGCCGTGCAAACCGCCGCACGACGCGCCTCATCACGCTGCTCGGCGTCGTCGTCGGTCTCGCGATCGGCTTCATCGTGTGGGACCGAAGCGCCACGAGGGAAGAGCAACAGTCCCGCGACCTCGCGTACGAGGACGGCATCCGGGGCGCATCGGAGCAGATCGCTGCCCTCGAGGCGCGAGAACTTCAGCGCGACCAAGAGGCGGCGATCCTCGAGGCGAAGCGCGTCGAACAGATCGCGCAGCTCGAAGCAAATCTTGCCACGAGAACGGCTGAGCTCGAGGTCACCTTGGCCGCCAGATCCGAGGACGAACAGGCCCTCGTGAAGCGCATCGCCGGCCTCGAACAAACGGGGGCGTCGCGCGAGGTCCTTGAACGCGTGGAGCGAGACCTTCAGTCCGCGCGCACGGAGATCACAAAGACGCGCGACGACCTGACCGCAGCACGAAGGCGCGTGGACCTCTTCGACCCGGTCAACCTCGCCCAGGCCCGGCTGAGCGGCGTAAGCCAGGTGCGTAGCAGCGTCGTCCTGATCGAGAACGAGGTCAAGATCCTCAACCGCGACTTGGATAAGACGATGCACCTGGAGGCCGTAGGCTCGGGGGAGGACCGCACCGTCCGGCCGAACTACGAAGACGCCGGCGAGGAGTTCAGCATCGACTCCACGGGGTCCGGCTTTTGCGTTCACCCTGACGGCTGGATCATCACGAACGCGCACGTGGTGGCCTCGCCGAACACGAGCCTCCTCCGCGAACTTTCGAGCCCCAGTTTCATCGATCAAAAGGTCGAGCTCAACGTGGTCTTCTCCGGCACCTCGACGCGCTACCCCGCTACGGTCCACGCCGTCGCCGAAGGGGAGATCGACCTAGCCCTCATCAAGATCGAGCCGTTCGAGGGTATGCCAACGCTTGAGGGCTTTGAAACGACGGCGCGTCCACCGGTACCCGGCAGCGACATCTATCTGTTTGGTTTCCCCCTCGGCCACCTCTCGGTGCAGGAAGGAGAGACCGTGATCGCCTCCACGTTCCGGGGCATTCTCTCCCGAAACGTCGGCGGACAGATGCAGGTGGATGCTGGCGTCCACCCCGGGAACAGCGGTGGACCCATCACCGACTCCTCGGGCCGGGTGGTCGGCGTCGTGGTCAGCGTCCAAGCCGGCCCAGATCGCGAGGCTGTCTATACCATCGGCTACGGCATCCCGATCGCGGACGCGAACACCATCTGGCCCCCTCCTCCACCCCCGACCGAAACTGCCCCGGAAGAGGTGGATCCCGGCGAAAGCGAAGAGGCTTCCGAGGAGCCTCCAGCGGCGACGCCTGATGGCGACAAGTGATATCGTGGCGGGCCTATGGAGTGGCGCTGCTTTCGATATGACCAAGTGGACTCGACCAACGACCGAGCGTTCGATGCATTGGCGCGGGGCGAAGGCCGGCATGGGGACGTGTTCGTTGCGGACTCCCAGCTGTCCGGGCGAGGGAGCCGCGGACGTCGGTGGCTGAGCGAACCCGGGGGGCTCTACATGAGCGCGATTCTGCAGTCGCGCTCGATGCCGCCCCCTGGCCTTTGGACCATCACAGGAGCGCTCGCGGCCCACGACACCGCCGCGCGCTTCGGTGCGGAAGTGGAGCTCGACTGGCCCAACGACCTGGTTTCCATGGAAGGAGCGAAGGTGGCTGGCGTCCTCGCCGAGTCCCGCGGCGTGAAAGCGACCGGCGGCGTCGTCTTTGTGCTCGGCATCGGCATGAACGTTCTGAGCTCGGTCCTCCCCGAGTCGCTGGACAGGGCCCAGCCCACGTCCTGCTTGGCGAAGCTCGGCGACCAGGTCAACCTCCACGCCGTTGAGCTCACGCTGCTGGACCGACTGAAGAGCCGGGTGACCCAGGCGCTCATCTCGGTGGAGTCTCTTTACAGCGACTTCTACGAGCGATCCGCCCAGGCCCAGCTCCACGTCCAGGTGGACATCGCGGATCAGACCATCCACGGGCACTTCGACGGGATTGAGCCGGACGGCTCGCTACGACTCCTCGACCGCTCCACGGGAACCCACCAAAGGGTCTCTATCGCTTACGTGCGGTCGATGCGGACAGCGGCCTCGCCCTCATCCGACGCGCAGGGCTAGCCGAAGGGCTTTCGCTGGGTAGGAAGAACTTTCTCATCGACGGCTGGATTCGCGGGGTATTCCTCAAGCGCACTCCGGATTGTCTCGATTTCAAATCGGCGCTCCAGCGGCTGCATCTCGCGGTCCGGGGCCCCTATCGCCCATGGAATCGCCCCTCACGCCTGCTGTTCAGCCCCAGATCTCCGTCCTCGTTCCGACCCACGGGCGGCCCGACCGCATCCAGGCCCTCATGGCGCGCCTGGCCGACCAGACCGCGACGGCGAACTCCTTCGAAGTGATCATCGTCGACGACGGTGGTGAGCCGCCGGTGGCACTCGACGTCAGGCACCAACCCTTCAGCTGCACCGTCCTGCAGCAGCGCAACGCTGGCCCCGCCGCAGCCCGCAACGCAGGGCTCGCGCTCGTCGCCGCTCCCCTAGTGCTGATCCTCAACGACGACGCCGTCCCGTCGATCGACCTGATCGAGCGCCACCTCGCCGCGCACCGAGAGCTCGATCCATCGCAGGCGGACAAGACCGCCGTCCTTGGCACGTTTCACTTCACCGACGCGGCGCGGGAGAGCGCCTTTGTGCGGGTGCTGGACGAAACGGATCGCCTGTTCACGTTCTCAGGGCTCAAGCACGGCCAGCGCCATGACTGGACCTACTTCTGGACCTGCAACCTCAGCCTTCCCGTCGCGGCCCTCTTTGCCGTGGGCGGCTTCGACGCCGAGAACTTCGACCGGGCGATCTGCGAGGACGTCGAGCTTGGCCTGCGCCTCGAGCAGCAGGGTCTCCACGTGCTCTTCGACGAGCGCTGCGTCGCGCACCACGATCACATGCTCACCCCCAACGCCTACGCTGAACGCGCCGAGCAGCTGGGGATCTACCAGCGCCGCCTCCAGGAGAAGCACGGAGCGGCGGACGCCAAGCAGCCCGGCCATGTGGCCGCCCAGAAGAAGGAGGTCTTGAGCGGCTTCGGTGAACGGCTGCGTGCGGCGGACCAGTACTTTGACGAGCTCAGTGCGCGCAACGAAGAGCTCAGCGGACGAACGGTCCCCGGCGGCTTCGTTCAAGAAACGGATGCCGCCCTGACCGAGTGGTCCAACGTCTACCGGGAAGCCGGCATCTACCGCCAGATGACAGGTGTCGACCTCGTTTCGCTGACCAGAAACGGCGCAGCGAACGGCACCTCCGTGGCCGCGGTCATCGTTTCGTTCAACGCGCTGGAGAACACGAAGCGCTGCATCAGCGCGCTCCGCGCCGCCGCTGACCCGCGCTATCCGTTAGAGCTCATCATCGTCGACAACGGATCCACCGACGGAAGCGCCGAGTGGATTCGAGAGCAAGCGGACATCCAGTCCATCTTCAACCCGGAGAACTTCGGCGCTCCCCGGGCCCGCAACCAAGGATTGGCACTCGTGCGAGAGGGAACGGACTGGATCGCGTTCTTCGACAACGACGTCTTTGTCCCCAATGGGTGGATGGAGCGCGCACTCTTCCACGGAGCCGCTGACCCCGAAGTCGGATCGATTGCGCTGTGCGCCAACCGGGCTTCCAAGAGCCAGATCCTGGCCTACGACGGCGGTTCCGACCAGAGTTCCATCGACGCTTTCGCCGCTGGCCACGCCCAGCAGAACCTGCGCAGCGGCGACGACTGCACGCTCTTCACATCGCTCGCGGTCCTCGTCCGAGCGGACGTGATGGAACGCATCGGCGGCTTCGACGAGAGCTTCTCGCCGTGGGGCTTCGAGGACGATGACATCGCGCTGCGGATTCGCTTGGCCGGCTGGCGCAACCGCGTCGCCAAGGACACGTTTGTATTCCACGCGGCCTACGACGGCCCCGCCAAGGAGCAGCGCCACTCGGCCTGGCTCCATCAGAACTGGGAGGCCTTCTTGACGAAGTGGAGCCCGGGCGCCCTCGGTTCCGAGCTCTTCGACTACTCCAGGGTGACGCTGCCGCAGCTCGGCCAGGCCACCGAGGCCCAGCTATACAGCGCTCTCCCCCACGCGGGCACCGCGCCACCAACCTGGCTTGGGAAGGAATCCAAGGAGAGCGCACCCGTCGTGGACGAGATCAAGGCCAAGGGCTGCCGAGTCGTCGAACCTTCGAACGTCGCGGCCCCGTCCTCGAACCGGGAAGGCCGGGCCAACGTGCTCGTCATGGGCTGCGGGCGGAGCGGCACCAGCATGGTCACCGGCATGCTCAGCGACGCTGGCTGGTACGTCGGAGAGAATCCCTACCCCGCCCGCACGGCCAACGCGAAAGGCTTCTTCGAGACGGCCGAGGTTAACGGCATCAACGAGTACCTGCTCGTGCCCGCCGTCAGCCACGAAGCACCCAAGCGCAGGATGCAGCACTGGCTGAGCCACGCGCCGGAGGCCCTGGACCTCGAGGTCCCCGACGGGATTCGAGCGCGCATGGACCAGCTCGGCCAGAAGGGGCCCTTCGCCTACAAGGACCCGCGCTTCTGCTACACGCTCGACGCGTGGCGGCCGTCCGTTCCCGACGCAAAGTTCGTCTGCATCTTCCGCGAGCCCGCCGCCACCGCAGCGAGCATCATGAAGGAGGTAGGCGGAGAAGAGTACCTGCAGGGCTGCGGGATCGACTTTGCCGGGGCGCTCAACGTCTGGAACGCGATGTACAGGCGCATCCTTGACGACCATAGTCAGACCGGCCAGTGGCTCTTCCTCCACTTCGATGAGCTCTTCACGCGGCAAGGCGTCGAGAAGCTGGAAGCCTTCGTCGGCGCGCCCGTCGCGGCGGACTTCCCGGAGGCACGACTCAAGAGCAGTCGCAGCGAGGAGCCCATCCCCGCAGAGATCGCCGATACGTTCGCGGAGCTGTGCGAGCGCGCTGGCACAAAGAACGTGCCCACTCCCAAGGCGATCCCGCGCCCAGAGCCCGTGCTGGAAGTGCACGAGCCCGAGCTGACCGTCCTCATCTGCACCTACCAGCGCAAGGAGACGCTTCTGCGCTGCCTCGCCTCGTTTGAGAACCAAACGGCCGCTGGACGCTACGAAATCGTCGTAGTGAACGACGGCGCCACCGATGGCACAAAGGAAGCCCTCGACGCGTGGGAGCCTAGCGCCCCGCTGCGCATCGTCCACCAGGAGAACGGCGGGCTCGCCGCCGCCCGCAACGCCGGCCTCGCCGTTTCCCGCGGCAAGTACGTTCTCTTCGTCAACGACGACACCATCGCGGCGCCCGAGAACGTGGAAGAGCATCTCTTGGCCCACGCCAAGCACGGCCCGGGCCGGGCCATACTCGGCTCTTTCGAGCAGCCCAGGGAAGCCCTCGACAATGCGCTCATGCGCGTGCTCGAAGAGACGACCATGGTCTTCTGCTACGCGGCCCTAGACCCGACCGTGCTTCACGACTGGAACCGTTTCTGGACCTGCAACGTCAGCGTCAGCCTCGACGACGTCCGCCGCGTCGGCGGTTTCGACGAGTCGTTCCGTCACTACGGCTGCGAGGACACCGACCTCGCGTATCGACTCCACACGGAGTGCGGAACCCGCGTTGTGTACGTTCCCACAGCTCGCGCAGAGCACGAACACATCCTTACCTTCGACGACCTACGCAAGCGCGCCCGCACCGTGTCCGCCGCCTACGTGCGCTTCTTCCACAAGCACCCGGAGACCCTCTCCCACCCCTTCTGGAGCGACCGCTCCACGACCCCGCTCGCAGCAAGGGAGGACATGCTCGTGCGAACGCTCCCGGACCGGAGCCGCGCCGAGACCCTCGCCAAGGAGCTGAGCAGCATCGACATCGGAACGATCGAGCGCGCAGGACCCGAAGGCGCCCAGATCGCGATGACGATCAAAGAGACGCTCAAGGCGTACCTCAGGGAGCTCAACCACCTCTGGTGGGCCGAAGGCCAGCTGGAGGCCACGAGGGCAGGCGTCGGCAAGGACGCGATCGCACGCGCCCGCGCCGCCGCCCAGAAGGCAACGGCAGAACTCATCGGCCACTAGCAGCCCGTTGAATGAGGCCGCACTATCCACCAGCGCCCCTCGAAGCCCTGACCGCGTTGCTTGAAGGACCCCGAATAGCTCGCTATGAGGGGCTTCAAGCGCCTTGTCAGGACTCCGATGGACGCAGTTGGTTAGCGCGGACTTCTTCAACGGGCTGCTAGCAGCCCCTCCCCAGGAGCATGCCGTGCATGGTCGGGTTCGCCCATGCGCAATACGCTCCGAAGTCTCACTGCATGACGACCGACACGCTGCTGCTAAAGTTGTAGTTGGCGCCGCAAGGGCCACCGTAGTCCTTGTAGCTCAACTGGAAGTACAGGGTCTGGCCCGAGGTCGCGGTCATGCCGGGGTTCCAGTTGGCTGCGGTTTGTGTGGGAAAGTTGCAGGACCCCGTCACGTCTGCGTCGCCGCCCACCATCGGCTGCAGCAGCAAGGTCGGCGCCGGATGGCCGAGGCATCGCACGCCGGATCCATCGA
>CALHGQ010000539.1 GCA_938030175.1 uncultured bacterium
GATCTACGGGCTGCCGTTGCGGGACGAGGTCGAAGGCAACAAGGTCACCGTGGCGACCCTGGGCCTCTCCCTCGATGACCAAAAGGGCCTGGCGAAGAGCCGCGCGATCCGGGCGCTGAACAAGAGGCTCTTGGCCGAATCCCTCCTTCAAGCTAAGAACCAGTTTGCCAAGGACCGGATCCGGGACGAGTTCCAGCAGGTCGCCCACACCAACAACTACCGGGAGCTCTTCGGGATCCACCCCCTTGCCTGGGATGTCAGGCTCTTTGAGGCCTGCCGGCAGCATGCCGACTACCTCAAGGAGACCGGGGAGTTCACGCACTTTCAGCCAGATGCGGAGTTTCACTCCTTCTCGGCACGGGCCAGGCGGGCCGGATACACCGAGAAGGTCTACGAGAACTGCCACAAGGGGTCGAACGATCCCTATGACGCCCACAACCTCCTGTGCCACTCCAGCGAGCACCACAGGACGATTCTGCTCGAAAATGTGCACGAGATCGCGACCGCGAGGTCAGGACTTGTCTGGGTCCAGAATTACGGGCTCGACACGGGGTTCCGGTCCGCGATTCAATGGGGGGCATGGCGAGACTGATCCTCGAAGAAGGCGGCGCGACGCGTCGCTTCAAACTTTCCACTGGCAAGCTCACGTTCGGCAGCAGCGACAAGGCGACGCTGACCCTGACATCGGACGACGTGGCTGCGATGCACGGGCAGATCGAGATGGGGGAGGACGGAGCCGTCCTTCGCATCGCGAAAGGCGTGGTCGCTCCCAAAGTCGGGGGACGCACCCTCGAAGGCCGCCACGTCATGCGCGAGGGCCAGGTCGTCGCGATTGGAGGGGCCAAGCTCAGCGTCGAGTACGACGAGGGTGAAGGGCCCGGCGGAGGATCGAGCGGAGCTGCAGCAGGTCCCGCCCCCGTCGCCCGCAAGGGCGCAGCGTCGGGCGCGCGGTCCGGGCGGACCGGCGGCGGACGGACCGTCAAGCGTGAACGTCCCAGGGCGAAGCGGTCCGGGGTGCCCGGTTGGCTAGTGGCGCTCCTCGTCCTCGGCGGCATCGTCGGCGTCGGGTACGCCATCCTCGGCAGCACCGCCGACAACATGGCAGGCGACGTCTTCAACTTTGACGTTCGCTACAACCAGGCCGATCGAATCAAGGACGAGGACCCCGCGTCCGCACGCTCCGACTTCCGAGCGCTGCTCGACTACGAGCTGACCCTTGCGCAGCGGACCCAGGTCGAGAAGCAGATTCTGCTCTTGGACGACCAGCTGGCGAACCTCGACGACACCGCCCGCAACTCGGACGCGTCGGGCTACCTCAAGATGCGTCTCTTCGACTACTCGGAGAAGTTCCCCGTCACGGAGGATCGCTCCTACGCGCGGCTCTTCGTGAAGCGCGCGAACAAGTTCATCAAGGACTACCCCACCCACCCCGACCTCCCGCGCCTTGAGCGCCTCGTGCGTCGCGTGACGCCGGTGGCCGTGCTTGACGAGCCTGCGATCTATCGCGATCTCGAGATCGAGGTCAAAGGCCTGACGGCCCAGAAGCCAAGGGACTATTCGTCCGGCTTCGCGGCGATCGAGAAGTTCGTCGCAGAGTCGAACTCCGTCGACAACTACGAGAAGGCCGAGCAGCTAAAGGCCGAGCTAGAGCAGTCTGAGTCTGACTTCTACGAGGCCCAGCTCGACCTCGCCGCCGTCGTCTACGACCGTGGTAAGTACCCGGACAAGTTCAACCCGGGGCAAGCGGTGGCCGACATGATCACCATCATCACTTCCTGTAAGAACGAGGCGTTCAAGAAAGACGCGGCCACGCGGATTACGCAGATCACCGAGGTGGGCCCGACCTTCCTGCGCGGGTACAAGCGTCAGCAGCCCGACAAGTGGGTCAAGATGATGGAAGTGCCCGTGCTCAAGAAGTTCGCCCAGGCGAACGGGCTCGTCGAGTAAGGGCAGGCCGTTGTTTCTCCCCCTTCGCGACTCCCCCAACCCTGGGGGTGTGCCCGTGGTCAACTACATGTTGCTCGCGGTCAACATCATCGTGTTCCTGGCGATCACGATGCCCATGTCGGGGGCTGCTGCGGACGTCACGGACCCCGCGACCCAGGAGTACATTCGCTTCCTCGGCGAGCGGATGGGGCAGACCCTGCACCCATCTCAGCTCACGGGCCAGCTGAGCGCCTACGACGTCTTTGTCTACGAGTACGGCTACCGCCCTGCGGCTGGCTCCTTGCAGACGATGTTCACGTCGATGTTCCTGCACGGGGGCTTCATGCACCTCGCGGGCAACATGCTGTTCCTCTGGATCTACGGGGACAACGTAGAGCACCGACTGGGCCGCCCGCTGTACCTCATCGCCTACCTCGCGACGGGCGTGTGCGCGACGCTGTTCTACTCCGCCTTCGACCTGTCCTCGAACGTTCCCATGGTGGGGGCGTCGGGTGCGATCTCCGGGGTGCTCGGGTTCTACTTCTTGTTCTTCCCGAAGAACACCGTGAAGGTGTTCGTGGCGCTGTTCCCGTTCCTCGTGGACGTGGTCACGATTCGCGCGCGGTTCGTGCTTGGCGCCTACCTCATCATGGACAACATCGTCCCGATGTTCCTCAGCGCGGGCGGCGGCGGCGGGGGAGTGGCCCACGGTGCCCACATCGGCGGGTTCCTCGGTGGCCTTGGGGCAGCATGGCTGATCGATAAGTTCGATCCGGCCTGGGTCGAGCCAGCGACGCCCATTGGGCGCAAGCGACGCGAGACGCCGGTGCACCGCGGACCGGGATCTCGTCCGAAGACAGGGGCCCCCGGCACCTACCCCGAGGTGCTCGCCCAGCTCATCCGCGAGGAGCGCATGACCGAGGCGGCCCAGGTGTACTTCGCGAGCACGGAAGGGGACGGCTCCGAGCCCGACCCCGAGGACGCACTGGTCCTTGGCCAGTGGCTCGCCGAGAACGGGCACCCGACCGCTGCCCTGACGGTGTTCCGTCGAGTGATCAAGTCGGTGCCGACCGGCCCCAACGCGGCTTGGGCCCACGTCGGCGCTGGCCTCGTCCAGATGGAGGATCTCGAGCGGCCCACCGCCGCCTACCAGCACTTTCTCGACGCGCTGGACCTGGATTCGAGCGGTGAGGTGGCGCGGATCGCCCGCGCTGGCATCGCGGAGATCGACAGCTCGACGGCTAGCTGAGTTCAGAGGCTCGTGAGTTCCCCGGCCCCAGCTGAGAACGCCGCCGCCGAGGCCCGTCAGGGTCCCAGCGCGGGGCGGCTCACCCTGGGCCTCGGGACGAGCTGGCTCGCGGTCTCCAGCGCCGCGGTGGTCATCGTCCTTGCGGCTCCGGTCCCGCCGATCTCGATCGCGGCCATTCGTGTCGCGATCTCTGGCCTCGTGTGGAGCCTGATCGCGTGGATCAAGCGCAGCCCGGCGGCCCCAGTGGCCTCGGCGGATGAGGCGCCGGGGGCGGGCCTCCCGTGGGGAAGGATCGTCTTCTCGGGCGTACTCCTCGGCCTGCACTTTGGCCTCTGGATCGGCAGCCTCTTCCTGACCTCAGTGCCCCACGCCGCCGTACTTGTCGGGCTGCAGCCGCTCTTTGCCGGGGTCTTCGGCCGGCTCCTGGGGGACCGCGCGACGTGGCGCCTTCCGGTGGGGGTC
Organism: uncultured bacterium; assembly: GCA_938030175.1. Taxonomy (GTDB): domain Bacteria; phylum Planctomycetota; class UBA1135; order UBA1135; genus Saltatorellus. Next base: position 3,638 of record CALHGQ010000539.1, read on the forward strand.
CTGGTGGCGCTCCTCGGGACGCGGCTCATGACGAGCGCGGACGCAGAGGGGGTGACGCTCCTCGGCGACTCACTCGCGGTGCTTGCGGCCGCGTGCTCGGCGGCCTACCTCACGGTGAACCGGGGGATCGGTCGTCGTGTTCCGATGCCTACCTTGCTGGCGCTCGTGAACGGAGTCGCCGCGCTGACCCTCGGGCTCGGGGTGGTCCTCTTCACGGACGGTTCGTTCTGGCACGCGGAGGCCGGGCTTCCGGAGGGGCTCGCGATCCTCTGGCTCGGGCTCGGACCCGGCCTCATCGGCCACGGACTCATGAACTGGGCGGCGCGGACGGTGCCGGTTCACGTGGTCTCGATCGTCATTCTCGTGGAGCCCATCGGCGCGGCCGTCCTGGCCGGGCTTGTGCTCGACCAGGTCGTGACGCCCATGGAGGCGGCGGGGGCTTTCCTACTCCTCGTCGGAGCGGGGCTCACCCTCCTCAAGAGCGAGTGACTGGAGCGTCCAGTAGCGCCGGTAGAGGTCGCTCGACTCGATGAGTGACCCGTGGGAGCCCGATGCCGTGACCTTGCCGCCGTCGAGCACGTAGATCTGGTCCGCGCGCCGTGCGGTGGCGAGGCGATGGGCGATCACGACCGTTGTGCGCCCTTCGAAGAGTCGATGGAGCGCCCCTTGGACGAGGGCCTCGGAGTCGGGGTCCAGGGAGCTCGTCGCTTCGTCGAGCAGGAGAATGGGGGGGTCCTCCAGGAACGCGCGGGCGATGGCAAGGCGCTGGCGTTGACCACCGGAAAGGCGGATCCCGCGTTCGCCGATCTCCGTCTCGATGCCCTTCTCCATCTCCTCCACGAAGTCGAGCGCACCCGCCGCTTCCAGTGCGCCCTTCAGCTCGACGTCGGTTGCCACCGCTCGACCAAGGCGCAGGTTGTCGGCGACCGTGCCGCTAAAGAGGAACACCTCCTGGGGCACGAGTCCCATCGAGCGGCGCAGGTCGTCGAGTCGCAGGTCGCGGATCTGCCGCCCGTCGATCTCGATCGTTCCGTCCTCGGGGTCGTAGAAGCGCAAGAGAAGGGCCAGCAGCGTGCTCTTGCCGGAGCCGCTCGGCCCCACGAGGGCGATCATGGAGCCCGGCTCCACCTCGAGGCTGACATCCTCCAGGGCACGGGGCCCATCGTCGTAGCGAAACCCCACGCCGCGGATCGAAATACGGCCCTCTTCGCACGTGAAGGCGGCGGCGTCTTGGGCTTCGACAACGGCGGACTTCGTATCGAGCAGCTCGAAGAGCCTCGCGCTGGCTCCCTTGAGCCTCTTATACCCGGCGTAGAGGCTGCCGAGCTGGCCCACGGTCATCGCGATTGAGAAGGTGTAAAGCAGGAACGACGTGAGCTCGCCCGCGGTCAGCTTGCCCTCGAGCATCAACTCGCCGCCGTAGCCGAGGACGAGGGCGAAGGAGCTGAACCCGGCGAAGGTCATGAGCCCGCCAAACGCGGACTGTAGGCGTGCGTTACGTACCTGGACCCGGAGGAGATCGCTGAGCCTGTCCGCGTAGCGCCCGAGGGTGCGCGGCTCTGCGCCCGCCGCCTGGACGGTGCGCACACCTGCCAAGGACTCCTCCGCGAGGGACGAGGTATCGGCCGTGGCGTCGCGCTCTTTCTTGGACAGCCGCTCTAAACGCACGCCTACGAAGAGTGCGACGAGGATGACGGGCGGCACCACGAGCAGCGCGACCAGGGTGAGCCGCGTCTGCAGCACGAAGAGCACGACCAGCGTGCCGACGAAACGCAGGAGCGCCTGGATGCCCGCGGGGATCTGCTCCGTGATGGACGACTGGACGATGGTGAGGTCCGAGCCGAGCCGGCTGAGCAGCTCGCCGACGCGGCGCTGATCGAAGAACGCGGGGGACAGGCCGATCAATCGATCAAAAAGGCTCTGTCGGAGGTCGCGCAGAAGCCGCGCGCCGGCGAGCCCCAAGAGATAGAACTCGATGAAGGCGAGCGTGCCCATCAGCGCAAAGAGCCCGATGAGCAGCGCGACGACCGAGCGCAGTTCATGCTTCGTCGCGCGCTCCAGGGCCGTATCCACGACGTCCCCCGCGAGCTTGGGGACGGCGAGCCCGATGAGGCTCATGATGAGCATCAGCGAGGTCGCCACCAAGATCAGCGCGAGGTGGGGCCGCGCGAGCCCGAACAGCCTCCGGAATGAGACCTGGGGGGCATCGCTGTCCTTAGGCTCAGTCCTGGGCGCTACATCGTTGGGGGCGTCATGCATCGTCGGGCGCAGGTTGCCACGGGATGCCTCAGATTCCAACTCCGGGGAAGCGTTAGAGGTCTCTTGATCGCTTTCGAACGGTCCACGCCAACGGGAAGCCGGTCTGCGTGAGGTTTGGCTCGGCTAGGTGCGGGGACGCATCCAGAGAGGCGAGCGGCTGGCAGTCGAGAGCATCTGTGCCGAACTCGATTCACCCCAGTGCACTCAAGGGTGCACTGGGGTGAATTCCGTTGCGTTGGGACTAGAGCGAGTCGGCGGGAACCGAGAACACCAGGCGGATGCCGTACTCGGATCCAGAGCTGGACGGGGAGTAGCCGTCGCGGCTCGCCGAGCGCAGGTTGGTTCCCTTGGACATCCAAGACCCGCCGCGCAATACGCGCGGACCCCCCAAGCTGGGGGTTGTCAGCGTCTCGGTTGGTTCGACGGTGTAGGGATCCTCGCACCATTCCCAGAGGTTGCCGTGCATGTGGTAGAGGCCCCATGCATTCGGGGCGTGGCTTCGCACGGCGCTTGGCCGTGTCGTCGCCAGCCTCTTGACCCCATCTGCGTAAGGTCTAGCTGCGTTATAGGAAGCTTGGTCGGAAGTCAGGACGCTTCCGAACGAGAAGGCGGGTAGGGGAGATCGGTCGACGACAATGGAAGAAGGAGTCCGGGTTCCATCGTCAGGGTCGGGTTGAGAACACCTTCTATCGATACAAGGCGATCTTCGGCGGCCACCTCCGCGCCCGCCTCCGAGAGGCGCAAGAGACGGAGGCCGTGCTCGTATGTAACGCTCTCAACAGGATGCGTGACCTCGGATGGCCGAATTCTGTGAGGATCGCGCGATGACTCTCCTGGGGGTGGGGGACTGACGTCGCCTTCCAGTCTTCGTGCAACAACGCCACCCGGCGCGTCGACGAGGCTCCCCCAACGTAGTGAGCTACGTCGGGGGAGCGCGTGCATTCCGGCAGGGCGCCTAGAAGTCGCCTTGGGTCGTATAGAATTCGGCGGGAACCGTGAGGGCCATTCGCACGCCGTACTCCGATCCAGAGCTATTCGGCGAGTAGCCCTCGCGGCTAGCCGAGCGCAGCTTCGTCCCCTTCGAAGTCCACGAGCCACCGCGCAGGACACGGGCTGCGCCGGTCTTGATTTCGAGTCCCAGTACGTCGCTGGTTGGGTCGACGAAGTAGGGATCTTCGCACCATTCCCAGACGTTGCCATGCATG
>CALHGQ010000540.1 GCA_938030175.1 uncultured bacterium
TCGCTGCCTGGGCTGGTCAACCTGGCTTGTGGCACCTCGCCCAAGAGTCCTTGGCCATCGAGCCAAGCGCCGAAGGTGGTCCCGATCGGCCGGATCGGATCGCTGCGTTCGAGGAGATGGCGTTCGGCATGTTCCTGCACTGGGGGCTCTACTCCCAGGTCGGCGCGGGCGAGTGGGTCATGAATCGTCACGGGATCAAGCACGACGAGTACTTCGAGCTCATGTCGACGTTCTCGGCCGAGGCGTTTAGCGGGGCGGACATCGCCAAGGTGGCGAAGCGGGCGGGCATGCGCTACGCCACGCTGACGAGTCGACACCACGATGGGTTCTCGCTCTACGACACCCGCGGTCTCTCCGAGCGCGACGTGACGAAGACTCCGGCGGGGCGAGACCTGGTGCTCGACTTCGCGGAGGGCTGCCGCGCCGAGGGCATCACGCCGATGCTCTACTGCACGACGCTGGACTGGACCGACGAGCGGTTCAAGAACGACTGGGACGCCTATCAGCAGTACCTGCGGGACTCGGTGGAGCTGCTCTGTACGGAGTACGGAGAGATCGGCGGGTTCTGGTTCGACGGGAACTGGAGTCGCCGCAAGGCGGACTGGCAGCTCGACCAGCTCTACGGCGTGATTCGCAAGCACCAGCCCGAGGCGCTCATCATCAACAACACAGGGATCAAGGCTGGCGGCGAGGTCGGGCACCCGGAGATCGACAGCGTGACGTTCGAGCGCGGGCGTGCCAAAGCGCTCGATCGAACGGGTATGTCGAAGTACGTCGCGGGCGAGATGTGCCACACGTTCAACTTTCACTGGGGCATCGCGAACAAGGACTTCAACATGCTGTCGCCGGCGAACGTGATCGAGGAGCTGTGCACGGCGCGCCGGGCGGGGGCCAATCTGCTCATGAATGTTGGACCCGAGGCTTCCGGTCGAATCCCGGACTACGAGCGCGCTGCGCTGGCGAAGGTCGGCGACTGGATCGAGCACACCGGAGGCCCGGACGGGCCGATCTACACCGGGAGGCCCATCGGAATCGCGGGCGAGGAGCGGGACTACGGCGTGCTCATGGGAGACGATCTCGCCTACCTCTTCGTCTTTGACCTGACGCCGACGGCGGACTCGCGGCACGGCGTCAAGGCTCGGGGCCCCGGACCTCGCTCGTTCTCAGGGGTCCCCGAAGGACTGAACGTCGCGCACTGGATGGACAGCGATGAGGAATTGGAGGTCGAGCGCAACGGCGATGGGCTCGTGCTGAAGGCGACGCGCTACCCCTACGGCACCAACACGGTGGTCCGGGTCGCCCGACTCACCAGGCGCAAGTAAGCGGGCTCGCAGCGGCCCCAGGGGTACTTCGTGCATTTCTCCGAGCGAGATTTCGGGTCTTGGCATAGGTTGAGTAAAGAGGTGAGCGCTGATCCATCCGACAGGAACGGCGCTTTCCATTCCTTCCCTCATTCCTTTCTCAAGCGTCCTGCTGCCCGAGGGTAGCCATAGCCCATGAACCGAAGAATCCGCTCTCAAGCCGTCGCGTGCATCGCCTCGCTTTCCCTTGCTTCCGTTGCCAGCGCACAGTTCTTGGAGAACTTTGACTCCTACGCCGCGGGAACCGCGATCGAAGGATTGAACGGTTGGCAAAACTGGGACATTTGCGCGACGGGCAACCAGGCCTTCAACACCGCTTCCACGGTCCAAGCCAACTCCGGTGCCAACAGCCTCCGCATGGTGGGATCCGGCGGCGCTTGCACGTTCTGCTCGGACACGACCCACGAGCTGAACGGCCCGTACACCTCGGGCCAGTACACGCTGTCGATGAACACCTACATCCCGTCGAACTTCGCCGGCGATGCTTACGTCATCGTGCTCAACACCTACAACAACTGCGGCGGACCCTACAACTGGTCGGCACAGGTCAGGTTCACCACTGGCGGCAGCGTGGGCCCGGACGACCTCCAGGGCAACGTCTTCATCAACGGCGACCAAAACGTGATCTACGATCAGTGGGTCGAGCTGAAGATGGAGATCGACCTCGACGCCAACATGGTGGTCTACAGCTACAACGACGTGGAGATGTTCTCCGCCAACTGGGCACTGGCCGGGGTCGTCGAGATCGCCGCGCTGGACCTCTTCCCTGGCACCGACAACACCACCGAGTGGTTCGTGGATGACATCTCGCTTGAGATGGGCATCGCCTCGGGTCCGATCGGAACGAACTACTGCGCGGCTAACCCGAACTCTACGGGCGCCACAGGCGTCATGGGAGCCACGGGCTCCGCGGACGTTGCGTCGAACGACCTGACGCTGACGGCGAACGACCTTCCGCCGCTCTCGTTCGGCTTCTTCATCACGGGCCCCGCAAGTGGCTTCGTCCAGAACCCCGGCGGCAGCGCCGGCAACCTCTGCCTCGGCGGCGGAATCGGACGCTACGTTGGCCCGGGTCAGATTCAGAACTCTGGCGTCGCTGGATCCATCGAGCTACTCATCGACAACACGATGGTGCCGACGCCCCTCGGCTTCGTCAGCATCGCCGTGGGAGAGACCAGGTTCTTCCAGCTGTGGCACCGTGACAACGACATGGGCATGCCCGTGTCCAACTTCACCGACGGCCTCGAGATCACCTTCATGTAAGGGCTAGCGCTCTGATTCAGAGCGCTGACCTCGACCCAACTTGAGCGACGGCCAGGCCACCGGTTACCGGTGACCTGGCTGTCGCTTTTTTGCGAGCGCAACCCGCGCGAACTCCCGTGCCGTACCCTACCCCCATGGATCGAATCGAAAGGTCGAGGCGCAGCCTACGTCATCTGGGACTCGTGGCTGCAGCGCTCGTCGCGGCTAGCTTGTACGGCGCAGATCACGCCGCTGGGACAACCTGTTCTCCGCAAGAGTCCAAGCTACGAGAGCGATTCAAGGGGCTCGTCGATCGCGATCGGATTCAGCCGCGCTGGATCGACGCCGAACGGTTCTGGTACGTGAGCAAGGAGCACACCGGAGCCCAGTCGTTCGTTCTCATTGACGCTGCGGCCGGCAGTGAGGAGGCACCGTTGGTCCGTTGGGACGGAGACAGGCTGGACGCCACCTTCAAGACCAACAGCGCAGTCATCGAGAGCGTGAGCACGACGAAGGAGTCCGCCACGGTGCTCGTGTCCCTTGGGAACAAGACGAAGTGGCTCCTCAACACGGAGTCCGGCGAAGCGGAGCGCATCCACAACACCGCCGAATACGAGCTACGTCAGGATTCTGGGGCCAAGGGCCGCCGGCCTAAGTCTGAAGACGAACCGCTGGACGGCGTGCTCTCGCCGGACGGAGCGTACCTCGCTTACCTCAAGGATCACCAGCTCTGGTTGGTGCAGTACTACCGCGGCTCGAGGGTGGCCGCCCCCGTCGCCGTGACGAGCGATGGTGCGCAGGAGCGGCACTACGCGGAGCCCATTAGGTGGTCGCCCAACGGGCAGAGCCTCGTCTGCATGCTCCGCGAACCGGCGCAGGCGCACACGGTGCAGGTTGTCGACTCGGCGCCCGACGACCAGCTTCAGCCGAAGCTCATGGAGCTCAACGGCTACCTCAAGCCTGGGGATCGAATCGAGCGGAAGACGCCGCGCCTCTTCCGCATGACGGGCGACGTAGATGCTCCCCTCGCGGGCGTGCTGATCACGAACGAAGAGCTCTTTGCGAACCCTTGGTCCGTTCGCAAGGTCCGCTGGGAAGACGACAGCAGCCGCTTCACGTTCCTCTACAACGAGCGCGGGCATAGGGTCATGCGTTGGATCGCGGTGGACGCCGAGTCGGGCGCGGCAACGGCGATCATCGACGAGTCCCCGGCGACGTTCTTCGACTACGCGAACAAGCTCTATCACCGCCGCCTCAAGTCGCGGGGCGAAGTCCTTTGGACCTCCGAGCGGTCAGGCTGGAATCACCTCTACGCCATCGACGCAAAGAGTGGCGCAGCACGCGCGATCACCACGGGCGACTGGGTTGTCCGCAGCGTGGAGAGCGTCAGCGACGACGAACGTTTTGCGAGGCTGCGCGTCATGGGCCGGAACCCAGGGGAAGATCCCTACCACGTGCACTTCGTCCGGGTTCACCTCGGCACAGGGGCGATCCTTCCCCTAACGAGCGGCGACGGAACCCACGTGCTGGAGTGGTCGCCGGATCGGCGCTGGTACGTGGACAGCTACTCGCGCGTGGACCAGCCGCCGATCTGGGAGCTGCGTGCAGCCAAGGACGGAAGCCTCGTCAGAACCCTGGAGCGCGCGAGCGCGAAGCCGCTCGTGGAGGCTGGTTGGATCCCCACCCAGCGGTTTACGGCCAAGGGTCGCGACGGCGAGACGGATATTTACGGCGTCGTCTATCGCCCGACCCATTGGGATCCCGCCAAGCGCTACCCCATCATCGAGTCGATCTATGCGGGCCCCCATGGCGCCCATGTGCCCAAGCGCTGGTCTGTGCATCGCAAGCCGCGACAGCTCGCCGAGCTAGGCTTCATCGTTGTGCAGATCGATGGCATGGGAACCAACTGGCGCTCCAAGGCGTTCCACGACGTGTGCTGGAAGAACCTCGGCGACGCGGGCTTCCCCGATCGAATCGCGTGGATGCGCGCGCTCGGCGCCACCGACCCCTCGATCGATCTCGATCGCGTGGGGATCTACGGCGGAAGCGCCGGCGGACAAAACGCCATGCGCGCGCTCATCGCCCACGGGGACTTCTACGACGCTGCCGTCGCCGACTGCGGCTGCCATGACAACCGCATGGACAAGATCTGGTGGAACGAGCTGTGGATGTCGTGGCCGATTGGCCCCCACTACGACGAGAGCTCCAACGTCGTCCAAGCCCATCGGATGCAGGGCAGCCTCATGCTCGTCGTCGGCGAGCTCGACCGCAATGTGGACCCCGCCTCAACGATGCAGGTGGTCGATGCGCTCGTGAAGGCCGACAAGGACTTCGAGCTCCTCATCCTCCCCGGTATGGGCCACGGTGCCGCTGAATCCCCCTACGGAACGAGGCGACGCCGCGACTTTTTCGTGCGCACGCTCCTAAACGCAGAGTGAGCGTCGTCGCGCTCAGTCCCGGCGCGGCGGGGTGTAGGTCGCCCCAGGGACGCAGGCTTCTTTGTAGTCGCTCGCCCACGTTCGATCGAACCAGCGTGCGAGGCGGGCCGCGGCCGCATGGCCTTCGAGGATCACGCCTACGTTGCGCGAGGTCGTGAAGTAGGAGCCCTCCCAGTTGCTCGTCCCCACCCAGGCGGCGCGCTCGTCGGCGACGCAGAACTTGGCGTGGACCACGCGCGAGAACGGGACGAACCCTTGGCTCCACACAGGGACCACCGCGAACGAGACCTCGACGTTCTTGAGGGAGGCGAGGCTCTGCAGGCCGTCCACGCAGCTACCGCGCTTGCACCAGTCGGCGACCAGCAGCTGGACCCGAACACCGCGCGCGGCGGCGCTCCGCAGGGCCGTCTCCAAGGTCGCGAAGTATTGGCGGTCGTACCCCGTCGCGTCGTAGGTGAGCACCTGGGCGCGGACGGTTTTCTTCGCGCTGTCGATGAGCCCCACGAGGAGCGGGAGGTCCCATTCCACGCCGGGGGGCAGCTGCGACTGGGGGCTGGCACACAGCGTCACCTTGGTTCCAGGCTCAACCCCATCGGCCTGGGAGGCGGCGAGGTCCACGGTACCGGTGAAGGCCGTTGGCAGCGCCGCCGGAAAAGACAGCGCGTCGCCAGCCGCCGCCACCCAGTCCATCGAGAAGACCTTGCGCAGACCCTGGGCCACCGCTCCGTCCTCGATGTCTACACCCAGCTCCTGGATGTGTTCCATCGCGCGGAAATCGAAGTTGGGGCTCCCCAGGAACGCTCGCTCCCCATCCACCACCATGAACTTGGCGTGCATGACCCCGCCCGCGATCTCCTTGTAGTCCACGAAGCGAACCTCGATGCCGTCCTGGGCGTCGAGCTGCGCCGGGAGTTCCGGGTAGGTCTCGCGGAACCGCTCGGCCAACAGGAAGCGCACCGCGACGCCGCGCCCGGCGGCTCCCTCTAGGGCCTCGATGACACCGTTCAGCGAGCTCTCCTCGGCCGTGCAGGCATAGAAGTGACTCAGCAGGATCTCGCGCTTGGCCCCGGCGATCATCTCGACCCAGACCTGGGCGGTCTCCGGCAGGTCAGAGGCGTCGAGGGTCGTCTCCATCGGGAAGCTCTCCACCAGGCGCAGGCTGCCCTGGTCTGACGAAGCCGGAGGGGGAGAGGTCAACAAAAGGGCTGCGCTGAGGGTCAAGAACATGGGGACAGCCTAACCCGTCACGGGAATGAGAACTTGCCAGCTAGGACGCCTTGGAAGCTGTAACCTCCCGCCATGCGTTCTGACCTAGACATTGCCCGCGACATCAGCCTCCAGCCCATCGGCAAGGTGGCCTCTGCCTACGGAATCCCCGAGGACTCCCTCGACCCGTACGGCAAGTACATGGCGAAGATCGACCATCGGCTCGGCGCCAAGACGGGCGAGCCCGGCATCGGCAAGTACGTCATGGTCACCGCGATCACACCGACGCCCGCGGGGGAAGGCAAGACGGTCCACACGGTGGGTCTCTCGCTAGCCCTGAACAAGATCGGCAAGAAGGCCGCCTGCGCCATTCGCCAGCCCTCCATGGGCCCTGTGTTTGGGATCAAGGGCGGAGCCGCCGGCGGCGGGTACAGCCAGGTGGTGCCCATGGAGGATTTCAACCTCCATTTGACCGGCGACTTCCACGCGGCGGCTGCGGCCAACAACCTGCTCTCCGCGGCGATCGACGCATCGATCCTCTTGGACAACCCACTCGACATCGATCCCGCCACCGTCACGTGGCGCCGCGTCGTCGATGTGAATGACCGCGCTCTGCGCCAGATCACCACCGGCCTCGGTGGTCCAAAGAACGGCGTCCCACAGGAAACCGGCTTCGACATCACGTCGGCCTCGGAGATCATGGCGATCCTGGGCCTGAGCGACGACCTCCGCGACGTGCGCGTGCGCCTCGGCCGCATCGTGATCGGGCAGAACCGCGACGGCAAGATCGTGACGGCGGACGACCTTGAGTGCGCGGGCGCCATGGCCGCTATTCTCCGGCGCACCATCGACCCCACGATCATGCAGACCACCGAAGGCACCCTGGCCTTCGTGCACACCGGCCCATTCGCGAACATCGCCCACGGCAACTCGTCCATCGTGGCGGATCGCGTCGCGGCGAAGTACTGCGACTACCTCGTGACCGAGGCGGGGTTCGGCGCGGACATGGGCGCGGAGAAGTTCTTCGACATCAAGTGCCGCGCGTCGGGTATGCGTCCGGACGCCGTCCTGCTCGTCGCCACCATCCGCGCGCTCAAGGTCCACTCGGGCCACTTCCCCACGAGCCAGGGCCGGCCGCTGCCGCCCGAGCTCTTCGAAGAGAACACGGACGCGGTACGCGAGGGCTGTTCGAACCTCGAAGCGCAGATCAAGAACGTCCGCTCCTTCGGTGTTCCCGTAGTCGTCGCCATCAACCGCTTTCCTACGGACTCCGACGGAGAGATTCGGGTCGTGCAAGAGCGCGCGCTGGCCGCGGGAGCGCGGGCCGCTGAGATCTCGGAGGTACACGGCAAGGGCGGAGAAGGCGGCGAGGCCATCGCGCGCGCGATTGTCGACGCAGCCGAGTCCGGCGAGGCGGACTTCCAATTCCTCTACCCGGACGAGATGCCCCTGGCCGAGAAGGTCAAGGCCCTCGCCCTCAAGCTGTACGGCGCGGGCTCGGTCGAGGTGTCGAGCGCGGCGGCAAAGACCTTCGCCGACCTCGAAGCCAAGGGCTACGGGCACCTGCCGGTCTGCGTCGCGAAGACGCAGTACAGCCTGAGCCACGACGCGCAGTTCAAGGGCGCGCCGAGCGGCTTTGTCTTCCCGGTGCGGGAAGCGCGACTGGCGGCGGGCGCCGGCTTCGTCGTGGTCTACGCTGGCAGCGTCATGACCATGCCTGGCCTCGGCCGCACCCCCGCCTACAAGCAAGTCGACATCGACGAGAACGGTGAAGTCGTAGGCCTCTTCTAAGGGCCGCCCACTCTTCAGAGAATCTACCCATGGACGCATTCGCACTCACGTCGATCCTCTTGGTGGTCGCGGCCCTCCTGGCCTTCTTCAACCGCCGCTTCATCGGCCTGCCCTCCACCATCGGTGTCATGGCGATGGCCCTCGTCGCCTCGCTCATCATGGTGGGCGTCGGCGCCGTGTCGCCGCACTTCATCGAGGTGGTTCGCGAGCTACTCGAGGACATCAACTTCAGCGATGCGTTGCTCGACGTCATGCTGGCGTTCCTGCTCTTCGCGGGGGCGCTCCACGTCAAGCTCGAGGACCTAGCGGGCCAGAAGTGGATCATCGGTGCGCTCGCCACGGTGGGCGTCGTGATCTCCACGATCGCGGTGGGAGCGCTGACAAAATTGTTCTTCATCGCCATGGACTATCCGATGCCGTGGCTGAACTGCTTCCTTTTCGGCGCGCTCATCGCGCCGACGGACCCGATCGCAGTGCTCGGTATCCTGAAGTCGGCTGGCGTCAAGAAGTCGCTGGAGACCAAGGTCACCGGCGAGTCCCTCTTCAACGACGGAGTAGGCGTGGTGGTCTTCGTTGCGCTGCTCGGTTTTGCCACGGCGGACCACGAGACCACTGCGGGCGAGATCGGCATTCTCTTCGCCCAAGAGGTGATCGGCGCGCTCGGCCTCGGCGTCGCGTTCGGCGTCTTCACGTACTGGCTCATGCGCCAGATCGACGACTACCTCGTCGAAGTGCTTCTATCGCTGGCGCTCTGCGCAGGCGTCTACAGCCTCGCGGGCGCGCTCCACTCTTCGGGCCCCCTGGCCGTGGTGGTCGCTGGACTCTTGGTGGGCAACCAGGGCCGCAAGAACGCGATGTCGAGCCTGACGGTCCAGCGTCTCGATGACTTCTGGGAGCTCTGCGATGAGCTCCTGAACGTGCTGCTCTTCGTTCTCATCGGCCTTGAAGTACTCGTGATCCCGTGGAGCCCCGTGAGGCTGGCTTTCGGCCTCGTGGCGATCCCCATGACGCTGCTGGTGCGCTTCCTTGCCGTCGGCGGAACAGTGCGTGCGCTCTCGGCCAAGCGCACGTTCGACCCGGGCACGGTGAGAATCCTGACGTGGGGTGGGCTGCGCGGCGGCATCTCCATCGCGCTCGCGCTGATCCTGCGCGAGAGCGTGGGGGAAAGCGCGGACATTTTGCTGACCGCGACGTACGTCGTCGTCGTGTTCTCGATCGTGGTCCAAGGCTTGACCGTCGGCAAGCTCGCCGCGCGCGTAGACCGACAGACCGCCGAGGTGGCGGCGGCAGCGAAGCTCCCGTGATCGATGCTTAGCCGGTCCTCGTACGCAGCGACGAGGACCGCATCCAGCGGAGCAGCCTGAGTTCAAAGTAGTGTCCGACGGCCCAGCTCAGTCCAAGGCCAGCAGCGAAGAGCGCCAGGCCCAGCAGCGCGCCCAGCAGCCAGGGCGGCCACGCTGGATTTCGGTAGGACGCGACGTCCAGGAACTGCGCGGCCTTTCCAAGGATGCCGATCCCGAGGATGTGGAAGAGGTAGACCGAGTAGCTGCATGCTCCGAGGGACAGGAGCCAGCGCGGGGGCTGGAGCGCTTCTTTGCGGGATCGCTCCCACTCGACCAGCCCCCAAATGAGCGGCACCGAAGACGCGCCGTAGAACCAACGGGCCGCGGTCCCGTATCCGTTCAGGACGCCGCGAACCTCTAGGGTGGCCGCGAGACCGAACGCCAGGGTGCCCGCCAACGCGAGCGTCCGGCCGGGCGCTTGAAGCTTGCAGGCGACGAGTCGGGCCACGCCCATCCCCATGAAGAACTGCAATCCGTAGGCGGACGTCGCGAGCTGCAGCATGGGAAGGCTCGGATCCGGGATGAGGCCCATCGTGCATCCGAGAATGGCGGCCCCCCAGAGTCCAAGGACGAGCTGCCCAAGCCGTTGGTGAACGATCAAAAGGGCGAAGGCACCGTAGAACAGAATCTCAAGGCTCAGCGACCACTGCACGTCCACGATGGGCTCCGACTGGTGACGGAGCAGCAGCGCATCGACGAAGAACTCCTGCACGGACGGCGCCCTGTAGGAACGAGCGAAGACGTTGCGGAGCGCGAAGACCACCAGCGCGACCCAGAAGATCGGGTAGACCCGGAAGAATCGGCGGGACACGAAGCGCTGGATTCGGTCGCGGCGGCCGACGTCCGCCCCATGGACGTGCTGGATGATGAAGCCGCTGAGCACAAAGAAGAAGTCGACCGCCGCATGCCCCCACTGGGCGAAACCATGGAACGGCACGGTGCCCAGAACGTCCTCCGTGTGGTGGGCGGCGTGGTAGAGCACGACGGCGGAAGCGGCCGCCCCGCGAGCGACCTGGATCGCGGCGAGGGGTTGATGGAGCGGATGAACCTCCAGGCGCGCAGGCCCCGCGGGACTCGCGTGGGGACGAGGAAGCCCCGCCGAGGCGGGGCCCAGCTGGGGCGACTGTGCTGGAGATCCTGCCAGGTGGTCAACGGAGGGCAGGGGCATCGGCGATGGATGGGAAGTGTGGCGCGATGGGCCGGGAATGGGCCCTTTGCGAGCAGACCCCATGGCCCCTAGCAGCCTGTCGCGCACTGACGAATCCGCGTTGCACGCGCCTCGATTGGCAAGACAGCGTTGACTCGAACCCGCCGCGTGGCGCCTGCCACGAGCGGGGTACGAATCGCCTTGTCTCGCGATCCGGAGAGGACACTCCCCGGATCCGTCAGTGCGAGACAGGCCCCTAGCGGGCCATATGCGAACTTGGCTGTTTCCAGCGTCACGTAAAGGGAGATGCGGAAACGGATTCCACGGCCAATGCTCAAATTCTGCGCGCAGCTAGTCGATCCCTTCGGGAGACCAACAGCTGGATACTCCCATGACCCAAGACCGCCGCGACCTCACTCTCTACGCCCGCCTCTCCCGCCTCGGGGCTGGCCCCGATGCCCCCCACGTCGTCAGGACGCTGGTGGAGATCCCCAAAGGATCGTGCAACAAGTACGAGATGGACGAAGCGACCGGCGTCATTCGACTGGATCGCAACCTGTCGACGTCCAACGTCTACCCAGGTGATTATGGCTTCATCCCGGGCACGCTTTCTGAAGACGGCGATCCCTTGGATGTCCTGATCGCCGTGAACGAGCCCACTTTCCCCGGCTGCCTCATCGACGCCCGCGTCATCGGCGTGTTCTACATGGTGGACGGCGGCGACGGCGACGAGAAGGTCATCGCCGTGCCGAACCGCGATCCCCACTTCGCCGAGATCCAGGACATCGACGACATGCCCGCGCACTTCAAGCGGCACGTCGAGCACTTCTTCATGACCTACAAGGAGCTCGAGGGTGGCGACACCGGCAACCGCGGTTGGGGCGGCCACGAAGAGGCTCGTCGTATCGTGACGGAGGCCCTGGCCAACTACGACGACAAGGTGCGCGACGAGCGACAGCTCGACCCAGCGGCCTGAGGAAACGGCAGTACGGTACCGTAGTGCTAGTTCCCCGGGAACGAAGCCCCATTTTGGCGAGGCATGATTCAATGGAGGCCACGAACTCTCCTACGAATGGCCAGATGGGCCCCTTCCTATGCGTCACCTCTCACTCGCTCTCCACTGCTTGATCCCCGTTGCCGCCCTCTCGGTGGCCGCTACGGCCCACGCCCAGATCGCGTCGGACGACTTCGAGTCCGGCAACCCCAACCTCTGGGGCGTGGAATTCGTCATCCCCGGCATGCAGATGCCGACGGGGGGCAACCCTGGCGGAAAGCTCTCGCTCACCATCGCCAACTCGGCGTCGCAGCTGCCCGCCGCGATGATCGTCCCCGCAAGCCCTGGGCACCCCTACAGCGGCAACCTGCGCGCGCTTGGGGCCGCCGAGTTCCGGTTTGATCGCCAAGTCGAGGCAGGTTCGTCGAACTTCGGCACGCTTCCGTTCCTCGTTCTCGGGAACGACGGCGGCACCCCGACCAACTTCTCGGACGACGCTTGGCTCTTCACTCCGACGGGAGACAACTTCCAGTTCGGCTTCGTCCCCTACGCCACGATCAGCACGGCGATCCCCTCGGGCGAGCTTTTGCTCCCGGCCACATGGGACGTCCAGGCCTTTCCGAACCACCCCCTGGCCCAAGCGGGTTCGACCAACGATGAGATCTGGAACGGCGTGATGCAGGACGTCAGCTACGTCGGCATCAGCATGAGCCGTCCGTGGAACGGCGGCGCTTGGTTCGGATCACACCTCCTGAGCCTCGACAACTTCGTCCTGGACGTGGGCGCGAGCATCGGCACGAACTACTGCGGCCCCGCCGTTTTGAACTCAGCGGGCCTGAGCGGCGAGATCATCGCCCAGGGGACCCCGGTCGCCTCCCAGAACTCCATGGAGGTCACGGCCGTTTCCTTGCCCAACAACGTCTTCGGCTTCTTCCTCAGCAGCCCGATGCAGGGCTTTGTGATGAACCCGGGCGGCAGCACCGGGCACCTCTGCCTGGCTGGACAGATCGGCCGCTACGTCGGGCCGGGCCAAGTGCAGAACTCGGGCGCCTTCGGCAGCATCAACCTCGACATCGACCTGACGAACGTGCCGACCCCCAACGGCTTTGTCTCGATCGTCGCGGGCAACACTTGGAACTTTCAAGCTTGGCACCGGGACGGAAGCCCCGCCGGCCCCACCT
>CALHGQ010000541.1 GCA_938030175.1 uncultured bacterium
CGTCCTACCGGACGGGCGGCCCTCGCCGGGCGGGCCGCTCGGGCGGGGCCGAGCGCGGGCCCTCGCGCAGGAGCGCGAGGGCCCGTGTCCGGCTGGTCGGTGCGGCGGCAGACGAGTCGCCTGACAGGCGGCGACAGCACAATGACGTCATGACCCAAGCCGATTTGAGACAAGTCGGTAGCCGCGGCTGGAGCCAAAGCCCCAAGCTGGCGTGGGTCGTGGCTCAAGCCACGCGTCGAGCGCTGCGCGCCGACGGCCGGTAGCCGGTGGTCGGCGCTTGGCAAGACGGTGAGCCCTCGCCGGGCGGGCCGCTCGGGCGGGGCCGAGCGCGGGCTCTCGCGCAGGAGCGCGAGGGCCCGTGTCCGGCAGGTCGGTGCGGCGGCAGACGAGTCGCCTGACCGGCGGCGACTGCACAGCGGCGCCGTGGGCCGCGAGCGTTTACTCGAACAGGGAGCTCACCGACTTCGAGAAGTGGATGTTCTGGATCGTCTCAGCCACCATCGGCGCGATGCTGCACACCTTGAGCTTTCTTGGGCTCGGCTCCTTCGGCGGGATCGAGTCGGTCACCAAGATGGCGTCCACAGGGGCCGCGTCGAGGCGCTCGACCGCAGGTCCGCAGAACACCGCGTGGGTTACTGCGATCACGATCGCTTTCGCCCCCTTCGCCTTTAGCGTCGACGCCGCCTGCGTGATCGAGCCCCCCGTGGAAATCAGGTCGTCCACGATCACGCAGTTGCGTCCCTCGACGTCGCCGATGATGTGCTCGATCGTCGTCTCCGTGCCGGAGATACGGCGCTTGTCCACGATGGCGAGGTCCGCGTTCAGGCGCTTGGCGTAGGCCCGCGCCATCTTGGTGCCGCCCACGTCGGGGGTCACCACCACCGGGTTCTCCAGCCCCATGGCCACGACCTCGTCCAGGAGGATCGGCCGCGCGTAGAGGTGGTCCACCGGGATGTCGAAGAAACCCTGGATCTGCGCAGCGTGCATGTCCAGCGTCACCACGCGATCGGCGCCGGACGCCACGATCGTGTTGGCCACGACCTTCGCGCTGATCGGCACGCGCCCTTCGTCCTTGCGATCCTTCCGGGCGTAGCCGTAGTAAGGGATCACCGCCGTGATCCGACCCGCGCTCGCGCGGCGCAGCGTGTCGAGCAAGAGCAGTAGCTCGACCCAGGCCTCGTTCACCGGGGGACACGTTGGCTGGAGCACGAACACGTCCCGCCCGCGGATGTCCTCATCCAGCTTGATGTCCACCTCGCCGTCCGAGAACCGCGCAACGCGGGCCTGGGCCAACGGTTGCCCGAGGGCATCCGCGATCGACGATGCTAGCTCGGGGTGTGCGGTACCTGCGATGAGGGTGATGTCGCCGAATGCACTCGTCACGGATAGGGTTGCCGCGGAGGCCGCGGACGAATCAAGGGTTGGGGGGAGAGAGGTAGTGGCCGGTCAGCCTTTCTTGGGGAGCTTCCGAGCGGGCAGGCCCACCCAGGTCTCGTCTTCCGCCATCTTGGCGGAGCGAGTCACAACGGCGCCGGCTCCGGTCGTGGAGCCCTTCGGCACCTCGTTCGGGGCCACGATGATCGTGCCGCTGCCCACAAATGCCTTGTCGCCAACGACGGTCTTGTGCTTATGGGTGCCGTCGTAGTTGGCGAAGATCGTGCCCGCGCCAATGTTCGCGCCGGCTCCGATCTCGGCGTCGCCGAGGTACGAAAGGTGCTTGGCTTTGGAGCCTCGCCCAAGGGTCGACTTCTTCATCTCGGTGAAGTTGCCCACCTCGGCGCTATCTTCGAGGACTGCGCCCACGCGGAGATGACTGAACGGCCCCACTTCACAGTGCTCGCCGATCTTCACGCCGCCGCGAATCACGGTGCAGGGCAGCACCTCGGTGCCCGTGCCGATCGTGACGCCGTGGTCGATGAACGTCGTCGAGGGGTCCATGATCCGGACGCCGTTCGCCATGTGCTCCTCAAGGATGCGCAGCTGAACCTGCCAGCGCACGTCCGCGAGCTGGGCGAGATCGTTGACCCCTTGGGCCTCAGCCGCATCCTCCAGCACGACCGGCAGGACGCGGCGCCCGTCTCCGGCGGCCATCCCAGCGAGGTCGGTGATGTAGTACTCCTGCTGGGCGTTGTCGTTCGTCAGGCGGCCGAGATCTTCCATCAGCGGGCCGTGGGCGAAGCAATACACGCCGAGGTTCACCTCGTTGAGCATCTGCTCGGCCTCGCTAGCGTCCTTTTGCTCGACGATCCGCTCGAAGAGGTCGTCGTCCGAGCGCACGACCCGGCCGTAACCGAAGGGGTCGTCCACGAGGGCCGTCAGGAGCGCGACGGAGTCCGCGGCGTCGTCCTCGCTGTGCCCCTTCTGGGAGGCGATTAGGTCCTCCAGGCTCTTCGACGTGAGCAGCGGCATGTCCCCGTAGGTGACGACGACGCGGTCGCACTTGCCAAACTCCGGTGCAGCGACCTGGAGCGCGTGCCCGGTGCCGAGCTGGGGCTCTTGGAGCACGAACGCGAGATCCATGTCCGGCATCTGTCGACGGGCCTCCGCTTCGACCTCGGCGGCACCATGGCCCACCACCACGACGATGCGGTCGGGCTTGACACCGGCGCAAGCGTCGAGGACCCAGCCCAGCATGGAGCGTCCGCAGAGCTCGTGGAGCGCCTTCGGTCGATCACTCTTCATCCGAGTGCCCTTGCCTGCTGCCAGGATGACGACGGTCGTTCCGCTGCTCATGATCGAGTGACACCCAGAGGCGCCTTCGCTGGTAATTCTGGTGGGTGGAGGCCGCGCGGTCCGCGGTTTCGAGCCGGGACCCTATCCTTACCTAGAAAACGGCGTCAAGGAATGCGCCCGAGGAACGCGGGGGAACCTCGAACGAATGCCGGTCGAATGACGAATCGCTGGGCTAATCAGCTCCCGGAGCTGTACTTTCCTCCACCATGAGCTTTCTCCAGTTCAAGCGCCGCCTCTCCCTCCTCGTGGGCTGGGCCGCGGATCGTCGGATCCCGGGACCCCTGAGGTCCCCCGTCTACAAGACCTACGCACGCCTCACCGGGGCCGATCTCGCCGATATGCGAGGGCAGCTGAAGGACCATGGCAGCCTAGGAGCCTTCTTTGTGCGGCGCCTCAAGGAAGGGGCTCGAGAGATCGACAGCGATCCTACGCACCTGCCCTCCCCCGTTGACTCCATGGTCCAGGCGCTGTCCCCCGTGACCGAGGGCTCCGTGATCGAGGCGAAGGGCCGGACGTATCCCGTACGGGATCTCCTAGCGGGGGTCGGCGAGGAGATCGACCTAGAGGGCGGGCACCAATTCACCCTCTACCTGGGCCCCAAGGACTACCACCGCATCCACAGTCCGCTGGACGCGACCCTCGTGGAGTCTCGGCACATCGACGGCGAGCGGTACAGCGTGCAGCCGAGCGTCCTGGCCAAGCGCCGCGTGCTGCCGATCAACGAGCGCGTGGTCCTGCGTCTCGAATCCGACCGCGGCCCGTTCTTCATGGTCCTCGTGGGCGCGCTCATCGTTGGGCGCATACGCGTCGTCGGCCTACAGCCGCGCCACGTGGGCCCCGTGGATCCTCCGCGCGCCTTCGCCCGCGGTGAGGAGCTCGGCCGCTTCGAGATGGGCTCCACCGTGGTCCTCGTGACCCCGCCGGGATTCCTAGACCCCCTGCCGGAAACCCAGGTGGGCGACCCCATCCGCCTGGGCCAGTCCATCGCGACCTTCTCTTGAACGGGACTCCCCCATGGAACCCATCGAGTTCGCCGACTTCGTCCGCCTGACCGTCGCCATCGTCCTCCACGACGAGGC
>CALHGQ010000542.1 GCA_938030175.1 uncultured bacterium
TGTCGAGCGCGACGTTCTTCAACAGCTCGATCTCTCTCTCGGCCTCTGACCCAAGGACCCACTTCCTCGCCGCGCAGCTAAAGAAGAGCGCGATGCTGGGCGACTTGCCGTCGAAGCACGTGAGGGCGCGTCGGAATGACTCTTCTGAACCGCTCAAGAGGCCTTCTTCGAGGACCCGCGTATAGCGAACCCGGGAGCCCTCGGGAATGGTCCCTGCGAATGACAGCGACCCTTCCTCGGTGTTCATGCCCAGCGATGCCCGAAGAGCCCAGGTGCCCGATGGATCGAAGACGGCGAGTGGATACTCCCCGAGTGATGACGAGGGAACGTCGCCGTAACGCTCCTGATAGATCTCGAGAATCGAGCGCCCGTCGATCTCATGAACCACCGAGCCTTCCGACTTGGTGACAATCATGTCTTCGCCGATGGGGAGCCAACCGGATCCGACGCCCCAGCTGGATGCGACCGTCCCCTTGATCAGGAGCAGCGGCAGGGAGTCGCTCAGCACCTCGTTGCCGAAGAACTCGCGGGTGCGCTCGAACTCGCGGTGGTCCGCGCTCAGACCTCCGAGCACCGGGCACCTCGCCTCGGGGAGGTGGGCGCCCAAGGACTGAACGGCTGCTGCCGCGTCCGTCGAAGGGGCGAAAGTGGTCAGGCAAAGATCGGGCACCATGGACTCCGACCCCGCGGTGGCGGCGGCCGTTGCGGCATCGAGATCTTGGGAGATGTTGCGCCCGACCCCGGCATGTACCTCCAGGTCGTCCCCAGAGAAGACCGTCATGAGTACGGAGTCCTCGCAGAACCCGAGGCTCGACGAGAACTCGCCGTCGCTGGTGCCGCCGACGAGGGGCAGGCCCGGCCACTCCTGCTGGATCCGGTCGAGCAGTTCCTGGTGCTCGTACTCGACGCTGCAGTAAAGCAAAGCGGCCTTGGGCTCCGCCCCAGCCAGGTCCGTCTTGATCTGGGAGATCACTTCCTCGATCGCATCGAGCGTGTCGGGATCGTCACTATGTCCGAGGTGGGCCAGCATGTGCTTCTTGGTCTGGGGTGAACTCGCGCTGCCGAAACGATTAGCCGCGCCTAAGGGAATGTTCGGCGGTGCGGTTGGGGCAGCTCAACGCCTTCTGACGGCTGTTTGAGGCATCCCGAAACGAGGCCCGTTACGTCCCCTAGGAGCTTGCTTGAGGGCCCCAAGAAGCACCTCAGGCCGCTGCTGGAGCGTGGGCGCTCGCGCCCACGATTCCGGCTGGGTGAATAGCCGGACAGGGCATCATGGGCTTTGGTTGACCCGGATCGCTGACCCAGACGGCTGAACCGGGCGGCTGGGGCGGCCAAATCCGAGTTTGCACACGTCCCCGCCGATTCCCGTCGGCGCGCCTCGGCTTCTTACTTATCGAGAGCGGACAGTGCGAGCTCCGCGCGCTCCGCCCAGCCCGGCTGCCATCCGAAGTCGAGGCCGAGGCGCGTCCAGGCCTCGCGGGCCATCTCTTCGTTGCCGACCTCCTCGAACAGCACTGCGAGTCGTTCCTGGGCGAGGACTGCATGGGGGGTAGAGCCCGCCCTGCTTGCCGCGATCCGGAGCAAGGCGACACTCGCGTCCCCCTCATCAAAGGCGCCGACCTCATCCGAAATACCCGCCAACGCGATGGCCGCAAAGACCTCCAGGTTCGGCCCGATCAGGTCCACCTTGCTGAACTTCTCCGTTTCCTCGGCCATCGTGCTCCAGTCCTCTGCCTCGTACGCGCCGATGAAGTCCTCGTAGCGGGCGTGGTCGGGTTTGACGTAGCGAGCCTTGAGGCGCTTCGTCAGGGCCTTTTGAAGCTCGCCGTTCAGGCGGTCGACCTTCTTGCCGGCCGCCTTCTCCACGCCTTGCTTGAGCGGCTGTTTGCGCGTGATGGACTGGAAGAGCTTGGCGAGCTTCTTGTCGTTCTTCTGGCCCAAGTAGCTCGCTAGCATGAGCACGGTGAGGTCACCCTCGGGGCGCTCCATCAGCTTCGCGCCGTTGTCCGAGAACTCAAGATCCGTGACAAGGCCCATAGTTGCGTCCATGTCCTCAAGGCGACGCAGAAGGGCGTAGTCGATCTCCCTCTCGAGATCACCCGCCCAATGGGCGGCAATCGCGTCGATGACAGGGTTCTCGAGTCCTCTCTCACCCAGATCCAAGATGCTCACACCCGATGCCATCTCTGCCTGGAAGGCGGTCACTCCGAAGATCTGGCGCCGAAGGGCAGGCTCCACAAGACTGGTGTCGCCGATCAAGCTGTCGAGGGGGAGCGTGATCGTGGCGTCCGTCGTCTTGCCATTGAGCTCCGTCTTGAAGCCGCACGTAACCTTGCCTGGCCAGTCGAAAGCACCGAGCGGTTTTTCCGCGTCGGCAAATACGACGCTGAACTTCGGAGTCTTCTTGGTCAGCCACTTAGGCAACTCCCTGGGCGCCTCCGCCGCGACCCTTTCGGCGATGGCCTCGACCTTATCGAAGTTGGGATGGTCGAGGAACTTCCCGTCGTAGTCCTGTGCGAAGAGTGGACTGACGAGAGCGACGAGCGAGACGAAGCAGCTGCGAGCAAGCATGGGAGAGAAGGGGGTTAGGAGGGTTGTCGAGTCGTCAACCGGCGGTGCCTCAGCTGGGGGACTAGCTGGGGGACCAGCCGGGGATCAAAAACGGTCGTCCGCGCGATAGACCTCTTCATCGAAGACGCCTTCCCACTTCGCCACCGCGGTGGCTACGGCCGCATCACCCGTGATGTTGGTAAGGGTACGCATCATGTCGAGCAAGCGATCGAACGGGTAGATGAACCCGATCACGAGGATCGCCTTCTCATCGGAGACGCCCACCTGGGTGAGGGCCGCCGCGGCGAGAAGGAGGCCGGCGCTCGGGATGCCCGCAGCGCCCACGGAGACGAGCGTCGCCATGACGGCCACGAGGACGTACTGGGTGAGCGATACGTCCAAGTCCAGGGCCTGGGCTCCGAACAACGCCACCAGGCCGATGTAGATCGCGGTCCCGTCCATGTTGATCGTCGCGCCGAGGGGGAGCACCGACGAAGCCACGGACTTGTCGACGCCAAGGTTCTCGTTGACGCAGGTGATTGTGACGGGGAGCGTCGCGCCGCTGGACGACGTCGAGTAGGCCACCGCCTGGGCGTCGCTGATGCCGCGGTAGAACGGCTTGAGGGGGAGTCGCAGGATGCCTTTGATGATCCCGCCGTACGTGATGATGATGTGCAGCACGCAGGCGAGATACAGCGCGAGCGTCAGCATGCCGAGGCTCTTCAGGATGCCGAGTCCCTTGTCCGCCATGACCACGGTCATCAGCGCAAAGACGCCGAAGGGCGCGACCTCCATGACGATCGTCGTGATCTTCATCACAGCCTCGGCCGCGGCGTCGAAGAACTTTCCGGCGGGCTTGCCGATCTCGCCGGCCAGCAGGATGCCGATGCCGAACAGGATCGAGAAGAAGATCACCTGCAGGATGTTGCCGCTCGCCAGCGCTTCGAACGGGTTCGTGGGAACGATCTGAAGGAGTCGGTCGACGATGCCCCCGGCGGCGTCTGCCGCGGCGGCCTTCGATTCAACGGCGGTGGCGTCGACCGCGCTGAACGTCTCGGGCGAGAGGCTCGATCCCGGCTGCAACACGGTGCCGATGATGAGCCCGATCGTGACGGCGACACCGGTGGTGCCGAAGTACATGCCGATCGCGCGTCCTCCGAGCGAGCCAAGCCGCTTGGGATCGCCCATCGCCACCACCCCTGAAACGAGGGTGAAGAAGACGAGCGGCACGATCAACATCTTGATCAGGCGCAGGAACAGGTCACCGAGCCAGCCGATCCATGTGATCGCGAACGCTCCGCTCGACTCGGGGCCCATGCCCTGCCGCAGGGCGAGGCCCACGCCGATGCCGAGAATGAGTGCGGCGATGACCCGCTTCCATAAGTCGATCTTGAACCATGTTCCCATAGGCAACGAGGTTACGCGGAAGGGGGACGGGACCCGACCCAACTCCGCCATATTTCAAGGGGGAGCCGATGCCTGAGCATCGACTCCCCCTTGAGATGTCTTCGAGCGGCCGGTGACCGCCGTGGACTACCGGTCGGAGAGCTTGAAGTCTTCGCCGACCATGTTGCTGCCGTCTTGGAGCGTCAGCGTGCGCTGGGTGCTCTTCAGGTCGATGTTCTCTTGGAACGGGTTGTCCGCCACGGTGCGCGGCCGCGTTGCGTGGATCTTGTACGACCCTTGGCGGATGTTCTTGATCCGGTACTCACCGTTCTTGTTGGTCTGCGCGTTGTAGGTTCGCGCGTTCTGGGTGGTCGGGAACATCTTGATCGTCGCGCCAGCCATCGGGCTTCCGCTCGGGCCGATGACGGTGCCGGAAATCTCAGCGCCCTGGGGGAGCTGAACGTCCGGGACGCGCGCCGTTTGCCCTTCCGACACCGGCAGGCCCTTGACGATTTCCTGGGCGTAGTCGCGGTGACGCACGACGATTTGGTACTCAGCGGGCGTCAGATGCTCGATCGTGAAAGAGCCGTCCTTGCCGGTACGGACCGTGGTCTCTGTGGCTGCGCCCGGTGCACCAGCGCCGAGGGACTGCCAGAAGAGGTCATCCGACCACTCCTTGTCGTGGGTCGCGACGGTTGCGCCTGCGACGGGGACACCGCCAGCACCGAGGACGCGACCGGTCAAGGTTCCGCCCATCGTCATCCGAACCATGACGACCGGGCCGCTGGCGCCCATGGTCGTGGTGAAGCGCTCGGAGGAGGTGTTCGCGTAGCCGCGGGCGATGCCCTCGACCATGAAGTCTCCGGCGGTGGGGGCGACGATCTCAAAGCGCCCCTCGGGGTGCTCGATGCGACGACGCGTTTGCGGGTCCGCCGTGGAGAGCTCGTTCTGGCCGCCAGCCACCGGCTGACGAAGCTGGACCTCAAAGTCCGTGATCGGCGCGCCCGTGGAGCTGTCGACGACCTGCCCGGTGATCTTCGGGAGCGGCTGGAGCTCGATGGTGACGTTCATGTCGCCCGACTTCGCCCGCGAGCGCGAGTGCGGCTGGAAGAGTGGGTGACGTGCCACGATCTGGAACTCGCCCGGGGGGATGTCGGTGACCTCAAAGTAGCCAGCGTCGTCCGTCTTGGTCGTGGAGTTCGTGTTCGGCTTGCTCTTGTCCATCAGGTAGGCCTGGATGGTGACGCCCTCGATCGCCTCGCCGTCGATGCTCGTCACCATGCCTGCCAGCATGGACGCGACTTCCAGCGTGATGTCGTGGATCGTGTCCTCGTTCTCCAGCACGGCGATGGGGGGCGTGTTGATCCCGCCGTATCCGTCGGCGCTGACGTCGATGACGTAGTTCTGGCCGGGCGACACGTTGACGAACTCGAACTTGCCGAACTTGTCGGAGGTAATGGTGACGGCTGCGCCGTCGGCCGCGGTCCCCTCAATCATCGCCATCATGGCGTTCTCACGCAGAAGGAGAACGGCGTTTGGCACGGCGTTGCCACCCGTGTCGGAGACCATGCCCGAGATCTTGCGACCCGGAACAAGGATCAGCGCGGGGGTCTCGGTCGTGACGCCATCCTGAACGATGACGCTGGAGTTCTCGGTGCGGCTGTACTCGGTGTGGGTGGCGATCAGCGCGTAGCTGTCGTAGGCCGGGACGCGCTCGAACTTGAACGTGCCGTCCGTGCCCGTCGTGGCGTCAACGTCCGTCGAGCGGTCGATGTCCTCGAAGAAGAACGACTGGCTGCCGTACTTCGTGAGCGTGACGCGGGCGTTCTGGATGGGAGTGCCTTTGGCGTCGGTGACGATACCGGTGAGCTCGCCGAAGCCGATCGCTGCCACTGGATCGTCCGATGGCGGCACGGGGATGGCCTTCGAGATGACCTTGCCGGACTCTCGCTCTGTCTCCTCGGCGATGTCCTGCAGATCGGCTTCCGTCCCTTCGTCCGTGGAGCTTTGTGTGACCACGGGTGACGACTCAGAAAGCGGCAGGGTGCCCGAGCCGTCTGGGGCCGACTTCCCACCGTCCTGGAGGACGAAGAAGAGACCGGCGGCCGCAGCGGCGACTGCGATGAGTACGAGAAGAGGCTTCATAGGAACGGATGCACGAAAGGACAGTCGATGGCACCCGGTCGGTGGACGGATAGGTCCGTGGACCGGGACTACGGTGATTTGTGGGCCCCAAGGGCGGGGCGGCGGAGCGCTTAAGGCGGCGCTGAGAGACGTACGAGCAGGGAAAAAGGTTCTTCCCGGAGTCGTCAAATTCGTCGTAGGAGGCCCGTGAGAGATCCGGGAGGGTCCTGGGATCGAGCCCGGGATCCATCTTGGGGCGGTCTACAGAGGGGCTCGGGGCCCAGCGAGGACCCCGAGGCTAGGCGGCAGCCTTCTTCTTCACCTGTGGGGTGGCACGGTCGACCGACTCCACGGAGGTGGGCAGGGCGCTTTCCCAGAGGGCGAGACCACCGATGAAGTACGCGAAGAGCAGGAGCTCGAAGTCGATCTTGCGGTAGGTTTCGATCTTGGCGGAGCGGCCGAAGAGGCCGTGGGCGATCTTGGCTACGACGCCTGATTTCGCGCCCACAATGCGCCAGCCGCGTCCGAATTCGATCCTCGGAACAAGGCGCAGCGGCTTGCCGCCGGTCCACATCTCGATGGTTCGCTTGGCGACGCCGGGGCGGATCGATGATCCCAGCCACTCGCGGGCTTCCGTCCAGCAGGCGAACTGGGCGCGCAGGAGACCGGGGTCCCTGCGAAACTCCAAGACCTCGCCTTTGGCGGGCTTCCAGAGCGCGTTGACGATGATCCCGAGCCGGTTGCGCCGGACTTCGAGGACACCGAGTTCCTTGCCTTCACCGTCCAGGACGGTGTGGCGGGGCCGCAAGATCCCGGAAACCCGGGTGGAGTAGGTTTTGAGCGTGTCGACCATGGGGATGCTGAATGGCGCTTAATCGGACGCGAGATCGCGGCCCTTGAGCCTACCCCCACGATGTAACTGGTGCTGGATCCGTCACGGATTCACGGCACTTCGTCTCAGCCTTCCCTCAGGCCTTGAGGGCGGCGAGGGCCCCATAGGCCTCTTTCACCCGCTCAATGCAGGTCTCCACGTCCTCCATGGACGCGGTATCGGGCATTCCCTGGGCCGCCAAGGAGAACCGGAGGGCGCACGATGCTGTCAGATCGTCACGGCCCATGGCCCTCAGAACCGGCGACGGGGCCATTTTCGTGGAGTTGCAGGCTGAGCCTGCGCTCACTTCGAGGCCCCCTTCGTGGAGCATTCCGAGAAGCGCGGTCGCATCGAGGCCGGTGCCGGAGAGGTCGAACCCCAGGCTCGACGTGTTGGCAGCGCGGCGGGCCGCGCCGCCGCCGTGGACGACGGTGCCGGGACAAGCGGCCAAAAGGGCGCTTTCCAAGCGATCACGGCGGCTCGCGATCTCCGCTTGGTCCGCGGCCGAGCTGGCCCGGGCGGCCGACGCCTCCGCCGCGACGCCCATGCCGACGATCCCGGGGACGTTCTCGGTGCCGGCGCGGCGTTCGTTTTCCTGGGGACCACCGAGCATGAGCGGCGTGATCGGTGCGCCGGGCCGGACGTAGAGCGCCCCGATGCCCCGCGGCCCGTGAAACTTGTGCGCCGAGAGTCCGAGGTAGTCGCAATCCAGCTCTTGGACGTCGATGGGGGTCTTGCCGGGCGCCTGGACCGCGTCGATATGGAGCAGCACGCCATGCTCGCGCGCGGCGGCGCCGAGGCCCGAGAGATCCGAGATCACGCCGGTCTCGTTGTTCAGGAGAATGAGCGAGACCAGGGCAGGCCTTCGCTCGATGGCCGCGAACGCGGCGGCGCGATCGAGCTCTCCATGGGTGTCGACCGGGATCTGAATGACTTCGCCTTCGCGGCCCCCAAACGACGCGGCCCGCGCGGCGCACTTGCGCGTGGCGCTGTGCTCGGCCGAGCTGATCGCAACGATGCGCCTATCCGGGCCCGCCGCTTCGACGGCGCTTCCAAAGGCCATCGCGGTGCTCTCTGAGCCGGACGCCGTGAACACGATGCTGTTCGGCTCCGCGGCGCCCACCATCGCAGCCACCTGGGCCCGCGCTGCGCGCACGGCTCGCCCGGCTTCCTGGCCGGAGGGGTGGGTGGCGGACGGGTTCGCGCCCGGACGCCCCAGCCACGGGAGCATGGCGGCGACGGCGGCCTCGGAGGCCGCGGTGGTGGCATTGCAGTCGAAGTGGAGGAGTTGCACAGCTGCATCATAGGCCGTTCCCTGACGGGGGCGTAACCCCATCCCTGTGGCCGCCACAATGGCCCTTTGGAGCGCAGATACGATGGTTTATGCTCCCCCAGAACCTCTCCTAAGCGGCCCGGGCCGCACCAGCGCCTATGTTTTTCGATCTCACCTATTTTGCCTACACCGTTCCGCCCATGCTGCTTGGGTTGTGGGCCCAGTCGCGGGTCAAGTCGACCTTCCAAAAGTACGCGCAGGTCGCCGTCAGCAGCCGCATGACCGGCGCTGAGGCCGCGGCCGCGGTCTGCCACGCCGGTGGGGCCAACGTGACGATCGAGCGCGTCGGCGGGTTCCTGTCCGATCACTACGACCCGCGCTCGAAGACCCTGCGTCTGAGCCCCGAGGTTTACGACGGCCGCTCCATCTCCTCCATCGCGGTCGGCGCCCACGAGGCCGGCCACGCCATCCAGGACGTCAAACGCTACCCGTGGCTCGGCATGCGTTCGGCGCTTGTTCCGGCGACGAGCATCGGATCGAAGTTCTGGTTCTGGCCGATCATGATTGGGTTCAGCATGCAGAGCTCCATGCTGGTCCTTGCGGGCATCGTGCTCTTCAGCGCCACCGTCCTCTTTCAGCTCGTCACCCTGCCCGTGGAGTTTGACGCCTCGAACCGCGCCAAGGCCGTGCTGGCCGAGACGGGCATCGCCCGGTCAGACGCTGAGCTGCACGGTGTCTCGAAGGTGCTTGGGGCCGCCGCCTGGACCTACGTCGCGGGCGCTCTCTCGTCGCTTGCCACCCTCGCCTATCTTTTGATGCGATTCATGGGGAGCCAGGGCAGCAGCGACTGACCGGAAGCTGTTTCGAAACCCTATCCGCTGAATCTCCGCTGAATCTCCGCTGGGTCAGCGAACGAGGTCAGGCGCGGTCTCAGCCCGTCATGAATATGGCGGGCTTAGGCTCATCGGAGAGGTATAGGGCGGCTGCTGGGCCTCTTTCGTTCCAGCCAAGGCCTTTGCTCGCTAGGCTTACGGGCTCGACTTTGTCCCCTCTCATACGTCGTGGCCCCGGCCTCGACTGACGCCTAAGGAGCCTGCCCGTGGATCGCCTGACCCTCGACTACACCCATGTCCTCGACGCCGCCGTCGGCCCGGACCACGGCCTGACGGCCCAGGAACTTGAGGGTATTGCCCCGCAGACGGAGGAAGCGCTCCGGGCGGTGCAGGCAAGGCGCACCAAGGACCTGCGCTGGATGGACCTTCCGCATCAGGCGGACGTGCAGCAGGACGTGCTCGACTACGCGGGCTCCATGCAGCCGCTGTTCGCCTCCGGGCAGCTCAAGAACGTGGTGGTGCTCGGCATCGGCGGCTCGGCGCTCGGCAACCGCGCGCTGCACGCGGCACTCTCGAGTCCGTTCCACGATATCGAGCCCCCCGAGGGGCTGCCGCGACTCTTCGTCCTCGACAACGTCGATCCTGACCTTGTCGGCGAGTTCCTCGACACCGTGGACGTGTCGAAGTGCCTCTTCAACGTGATCTCGAAGTCGGGTTCCACCGCCGAGACCATGAGTCAGTTCCTGGTGCTGCGTCAGAAGCTGATCGACGCCGTCGGCGAAGAAGCCCACGTCAGGCACATCGTGGTGACCACCGACGCCGAGAAGGGCGTGCTGCGTCCGATTGTGGACGCCGAGGGCTACGCTTCTTTCATCGTGCCGGATGGAGTGGGCGGCCGCTTTAGCGTGCTCTCGCCCGTGGGGCTTGTGTCCAGCGCGCTGGTCGGCATCGACGTGCGAGGCCTCCTCGCGGGGGCGGCGGACATGGACGAGCGCTGCAAGGGCGCGGCGTTTGCCGACAACCCCGCGCTGATCTACGCGGCGATTCAAACGCTGATGCAGAACAAGAAGGGCAAGCCGATGGCGGTGACCTTCTCTTACAGCCAGCGCCTCGCTTCGCTTTCGGACTGGTACGCCCAGCTCCTCGCCGAGTCGATCGGCAAGCGCAAGTCCAAGGGCGGAGCCGACGTGTTCGTCGGCCCGACGCCCGTCTCCGCCGTGGGCGTCACGGACCAGCACAGCCAGTCCCAGCTCTACGTGGAAGGTCCGTTCGACAAGTGGTTCACCCTCCTCGCCGTCGAGCGCGCGGATCACGTGGTGACGATCCCCAAGCAGTACGCTGACCACGATGCGCTGAGCTACCTTGGCGGGCGCACGATGAACGAGCTCTTCGCCGCCGAGCGCGAGGGAACGCGCATCGCTCTGACCGACGCGGGCCGGCCTTGCTGCTCGATCCAGTTCCCAAGCGTGACCGCCCACACCGTGGGGCAGTATCTCTACATGATGGAGATGGCCGTGGCCGTGATGGGTGAGCTGTACGACGTGGACGCGTTCGACCAGCCAGGGGTGGAGGCGGCCAAGGTCGCGACCTACGCCCTGATGGGCCGGGCCGGGTTCGAAGAGCGTCGCACTGAGATCGAAGCCGCCAAGTCCAAAGACCCCAAGGTCGTCTGAGCCGCGCTTCCCGTGAACGAAGTACAAGAGATCACCGTCGGAGTCGGGATTCACCCGCGGACTGGAATCCCCGACGTCGGCTCGATGCGAGCCGCGCGCCAGGCCGCTTGGGTTGCATCCCGGGTCGGGGCCAAGGTGACGCTCGTGCACGCTGCATGGGCGGAGGATGGAACGGGACCCGCCGAGGCTCCGCCGGAGGCAGAGGCGGGCCTCAATGATCTCTGCATGCTCATGGGGGCCGACGGTGCGCGTGCGAGCTACGAGTTCGTGACGGCCCACCCCTGGCATGCCCTCGTAACGAGGGCGCTCGAAGGCAAGGCGGACCTCGTGATCGTCGGCAAGCGGTCCAGCAGCGAGCGCATTCGTCGCCGCGTGGGGAGCACGTCGATGCGAGTCTTGAGGTACTGCCCGGCGCCTGTCTGGCTCGTGAAGCCGGATCACGACCTGACCCACCGGCATGTGTTGGCCTCCACCGACCTTTCCCCCGTGTCGGAGCGGGCCGTGGAGACCGCCGCATGGATCACCTCGAAGTCATCGGGGGAGCTGCACGTGCTGCACGCGTGGAACCTGACGGGCGAGCAGCAGCGCGATTCTTCGGGCATGGCGGAGAACGAGTACAAAGAGCTCGTGGAGGAGGCCCGCGCCCAGGCGCTCTCGGCCCTTGAGCACTCGGTTTCAGGACTGGAGACCGACCCCGAGCTGCAGCTGGAGCGAGGCATTGCCCACCAGCAAATCATCAAGGAGGTCGAGGAGGAGCATCCCGATCTGCTCGTGATGGGCAGCCTCTCCGTGGGGGGGCGTCCCGGCTTCCACATGGGAACCGTGGCCGAACGCGTGCTGGGTCAGGTGGACGAATCGATCCTTGCGTTCAAACCCGGCGACTTCGTTTGTCCGGTGGCGGCGGGATGAAGGCACTGCCTTCACGGAAGCCCGGGGCTGCGGCCGCCCGGGAAGGCCAGCCAGGGCACGGCCAGCCCGGGGAGGGCCTAGGCGAAGGATCCTCGGCCTCCGTCCACGCGAAGCTGGAAGGAGAAGACGAGGCGCCTTCCGAGGTGGCCTGCTCCTCTTACGCCGTTGCCTGGGTGAGCGCGCGGGACCCCCAGAAGGCCGTGAACGAGGATGCTGCCCTGTTGGTGGACCTTGGGCCGCAAGGCATGGTGGCCTGCGCCATCGACGGTATGGGAGGCATGGCCAACGGACGCGAAGCGGCGGCGATCACGGCGCGCTGCGTCCGCGAAGCGTTGGACGAGGCGCCCACCGATGACTTGTCGGGGGTCAGGAACGCGCTCGTCGACGGCCTTGAAGCCGCTAACACGGAGGTGGTGCGCGACCTCAACGGGGCGGGCGCGACGGTGGTCGCCGCGATCATTTCGCCGGGCTTCGTCCAAACGGTTCACGTGGGGGACGCCGAGGCGGTCGTGGTGGCGGGCGAGGGCAAGCTTAGCTTCCGCACCGTGCCGCATTCCCCGGTGGGGCACGCGATGAAGGCGGGACTCCTCGACGAAGAATCCGCGCTCTTCCACCCCGACCGCCACTTCGTCTCCAACGGCATCGGGCTCGACGGAATGCAGATTCAGATCGGCCCCCGCGTCCCGTTCAACGAAACCGACACGGTGGCGCTCTGCAGCGACGGTGTGACCGACAACGCATTCGAGCAAGAGATCGTGACCAGCCTCGAGCAGGGAACCCTGCTTGAATCCACGTCGAGCTTATTCGATCTGTGCTACGGAAGGTCAGTCGCAGCCAGCGCATGCACGCTGCGCGCGGACGAGCTCGGCAAAGCCGACGACATCACCCTCGTCGTCATTCGCCACCGCAACTGAGCAGTACGGTACCGTAGTCATTGT
>CALHGQ010000543.1 GCA_938030175.1 uncultured bacterium
AGATCCGTGAGATGCAGGAACTCCCCCTCCGCGGAGCGGGCGGTCACCTGGTGGAGAAAGCGCGGCTCATCGAGTCCAAGGAGCGCCTCGACGGCCTCGGGCTGCGTACTGGGTGAGGCGAGGGCAAGGGCACTGGAGAACTGGATCTTGCCCAAGGGACCGCCCCCATGGGACGCGAGGCGCAGCGTGTCCTCGGGCGCTTCGAACTCGACCGCAGAGTGGCAGCAGTCGAGGCACACGCCAAGGTGCCGCTGCATGAGAGCCGCGGAGTCTTCGATCGAGGTGTCGAACTCGTCCTGGAGGACCTTGCTGCCCACGAGGCGCGCGAAGACGAGGTACTCCGCAAGGGCGCGGCTGTTGCGGGCGCTCGCGTCGGGCTCCGACTCCAGGGACAGGACGATGCGGTGGCCGGTGGTCCGCTCAAGGCTCGCGAGCTCCCCCACCGCGCGTCCCATGTTCAGTGCGCAACGGCGCAGGCTGGAGCGATCGGTGATGTCGGCGCCATACGCGCCGGGGTGCGTGCTGATCGAGAGGAAGCGCTGGGCGCCTTCGCCGAAGATCCGTGTTTGAAGCCCGGCCGCGACGCGGGCCACGTTGACGGTGTAGCCAAGGCGCGCTTCCGTCTCCCACGTCGGCGCATAGACCCGTTCCTTGAGGCCGTCTTCTTGGAAACCGCCGTAGGGGAAGGCGTTGAAGGTGAACGGGTCGAGGCGTTCCTCGGCCATCAGCGACGCAAGCTCGTCAAGCTTTGCCGGGTCCCCGGCGAGCTCCGCCGCAGCGGGCGCCTCGAAGTACATGCCGACGCCGAAAGGGTCCCGGCCAGCGGACGAGGAACCCTGGAGTCGATCCCTCAGCGGAACCGTGTACGAACGCAGCACATGGGCGACTTCGTCCAGGGTCGTGGCCGCGTGCAGGTTGAGGCAGTACGCCAGCCGCACGGGCATCGGCTCGCCTCCCTTGCCCTTGGCAGTCCTTCCTTTGGGGGCGGGCTCTAAGCGCACGGGGTCTTACCCGCCTACGCTGATGCCTTCGTCGATGAGAAGCATCGGGATGTCGTCCCGAACCGGGTAGATCACCTGGCCATCCTCGCGCGCGAGGGCTTCCACGAGCTGGTCCGCTACATCCGCACCGCCAACGTTCTTGACGCCGCCGGCCGCGATCCTGCCGTTCACCGCACCGAGGACATCAGCACCCGCGACGGAGAGGGACTGTCCCGTTTGTGGGCAGGCAAGGAGGGCGAGGAGTTCGGGCTTGATCACGGGTCGTGTGGGGTAAGGCGAATGGGACGGAGAGGGTCCCAGGGAGTATACACCCAGGAGCTTCCCAATCGATTGCTTGACGCGGGCGCTCCTGTGACCGACGTTCCATGTATGACAGTTATGGGTCTTGGATTGAGCTTGCTGTGCGCCCTGCCCCTTGTCGCCCAGGAGGACGGTGCCGCCGAGCCCTGGATGGAGCTCCCCGACGACCCCATCGGCCGGCTGTGGGCCTCCGTCAGTGACACGACGGAGCCGTGGCGTCCCCCGACCGGAAAACAAGGGGACCAGGCCGCGCTCACGTGGGGCAGCTGGGCCGACGCACTCGGTGTCCTGACGCCGCTGGATTCCACGGTGCCCATGGAGCCCCTGAGCCAGGCGCAGCGGCGAGACGCCACTTCGTTTCTGGTCCGATTCGCCGTCGAGGACGAGCGTCCCGAGGACGCCTTCCGCTGGCTCGCGGGCCTCGGCGCGGACGACCCCGAAGCCTTAGCCGGACTCCTACCGATCCTCTTTCCGGGCGTTCCGTCGGAGACCGAGCTGCTGCCAGGCGGTCGCATCCCGCCGCTCCCCGCCGAGGTGATGCTGCGCCCCCAGCTCCCCCCGATGCCACGGGCCGAAGCGGCTCGGCGTCTCTCGCGCCGCGCCACCTGCCGTGGCCTTGTGATCGGTGAGTCCACCGTCGACCTGGTCCTCAAGGTCGATGGATCCGGCGTTGTCGCCGAATTCATCCATCGCGGCGGACCTGCGGTCACGCTGGTCGTCCAGCTTCCCAGGCCAGACGGGATGCGCCTGCGGGAGCTCTACGTCGACTGGGACAGGCAGGCGCCCCCAAAGGGCAGCGACCCCGAGACCTTCGACTGGGCGACGACCCCCATCAAGTTCACCATCCAGCCCCAGGCAACGGGGGAAGACTCCCCGGGCTACGCCGAGAGCTTCTCGGTCTTCGCACGCCTCGCCTACGTGCGTGACGGTATTCCCCAGACGCCCCCAAACGCGCTTCCCCGCGCGCTATTTGAGGGCGGCCTGGAGCTCCTGGTTGAGGAATCAGCCGACGAGGCGTCGGCGGTGCTTCCCTGGAAAGAACTCGCCGCAGCCTGGGGCACGGCCTCAGGGCTTCCCATCACGGTGTCCACCGGAGGGCCGAGGCCGCAAGGCGGCTCCGTGCTCCAGGGGACCATGATTCGCTTCCGAGATCGACCCGATCCGAAACTCCTCGCCCGCCAGATCACAGGAGCCATCGAGGAACGCCGCCGCCAAGACCACTTGCTGTATCGTTGAGCCCCTACCCATGAGCATCTCTCCGTACGCCGCCCACCGCGCCGCGCTCCTCGAGCGCCTCTCCCGCGACCAGATCGCAGCCGTCATCCCCACCGCCACCGTCAAGGTGCGCAACGATGACTCCGACTACCGCTTTCGCCCCACGAGCGACTTCTGGTACCTGACCGGCTTCGGCGAGCCCTCCGCCTGCCTCGTGCTGCTCCCCGCCCGCGGCGAAGAGCCCGCGCGCGCCATTCTGTACCTGCGCGAGCGCGACAAAGAGCGCGAAATCTGGGACGGCAAGCGCCTTGGCCTCGACCGCGCGGTGGACACCATCGGCGTGGATGAGACGCGGAACATCGAGGCTCTCTGGGAGGACCTCGGGAACGTTCTGAAGAACCAGGAGAATATCATGTGGCGGTTCGGCGACGGGGATGCCCAGGATCGCCAGATGCTGCAGCTCTTCACGAAGCTCCGGAACGGCGCTCGCGGCAACATCCAGCCCGCGAAGACCCTCGTGGATCCGGGCCCGTACCTCTCGGAGATGCGCCTCTTCAAGGGGCCCGAGGAGATCGAGATGATGCGCCGCGCGGCCGCCCTCACCGCCGAGACCCACACGGGCCTCATGGCAAAGGTAACGCCGGGCATGAACGAAGCGGAGGCCGAGGCGTTCCTCGACTACAGCTATCGCAAGGCCGGCTCCACCGGCGCTGCGTACAATCACATCTGCGCGGGGGGCGGCAACGCCTGCATCCTGCACTACATCGAGAACAACGAGCCGCTGAAGGACGGCGACCTGATGCTCGTGGACTCGGGCGCGGAGTGCGATTTCTACGCCGCAGACATCACGCGGACCTTCCCGGTGAACGGAAAGTTCAGCGACGAGCAGCGCGCTCTCTACCAGGTCGTCCTGAAGGCGGAGGAGGCGTCCATCGCCGTCGTGAAACCCGGAGTGCGCTTCGAGGACGTCCACGCGGCGACCCTCGACGTGATCATCGACGGGCTGCTGGAGCTCGGACTGCTCTCGGGCACCGTCGAGGAGATCAAGGAGAAGAGCTCGTACCGCGCGTTCTTCATGCACAAGACCAGCCACTGGCTCGGCCTCGATGTCCATGACTGCGGCGCCTACAACGTCGACGGCAAGTCGCGTTCCCTGGAGCCAGGGATGGTGCTCACCGTCGAGCCCGGCATCTACGTCGACCCGGAGAACGAGGAGGTCGAGGAGCGCTGGCGCGGGATCGGTATTCGCATCGAGGACGACGTGCTCGTCACCGAGAGCGGCCACGAGATCTTGACCAAGGCGGCCCCGAAGTCCATCGAGGACGTCGAGGCAGCCTGCGCTGGCTCCCAGGGTCACGCCCGCCGTCAACCGATCGGCCAGAACGCCTAGGGAATTCCGATGGTGCCCCAAGAACCGAACGCTGGACCACCATCGGGGGGCGACGCCCGCACGAGCAAGGCGGCGGGCCTGGTCGCGGCCCTCGCGACCGCGACTGACGCTGAAGACGAGTCGAAGGCGCGGCCCGAGGAGGCCCACATCGCCGCCTTCGCTGCGAGCGACACGGGAGAGGACGCCAGTCGGGTCCTGCGCGATGCGGTGCGGCGAGCCCCGCTCCCGAGCCTCAGCGGGCTTTGCTACGAGATCATGGGCCTCGCTTGGTTCCTCGGCGTCACGGCAGGCCTCATGGTGTTGTCGATGGTGTTCGACGACTTGGTCCTCGTACGCAAGGCGGTGGGGCCACTCTTCCATGTGCCGAGCCTCTCGGGGCACCTCGAGGTTCTGGCCGTCGCCATCCCGACGCTGGTGATCTCTGTCCGGATTGCCGCGGGCCTCGGCGCCATTGCCAGCGACGGCGTCGGCCAGGGCAGCGGGGCCAACGCGTGGCGCGCGTGGAAGCTCGGCAAGCGAGACACCATCGCGGGCGTTGGGATCGCCTTCCAGATCTTTGGGATGATGGCCACGGCGACCCTTGTGCTCCTGGCTCCGCTGGTGTTCCTGAGCAGCATCATGGGCCCCGACACGCTCGGCCTCTTTGGCGTCGTGCTCGCGGGCCTCGCGCTCGCATTCATGCTCGTCTACGGAGCGGCCCTCGGCGCGCTTCAGGAGCTCAGCATGGCGAGCCTCGTGCGGCACCACCGGGGCGTGGGATCCGCGATCTTGCACGGATGGCGCCTCATGCGCGCCCGTCCGCTCTCCAGCCAGCGCATGGCGGCCGCGGAGTTCGCCTCGAGGATCATCGTCGTCGGGCTGGCCGTCACCGTGGGACGCACGGTGGGCTGGGCCTGGGGCATCGGGACACTCGTGGTGTTCGGCGCGCTCGTGGGCGGGCTCCGTTGCCACGCTTGGTCGCTGGCCTACCCGCGCATCGGCGGCCTCACCCGCGTTCCTGAGGAACCGGTGGTGGAGCCTTCAGCTGGGTAGAAGAGACACTGCCTTCAGCTGGGTAGAAGGGACACTGCCTTCAGCTGGGCAGAGGAGACACTGTTCTCAGCTGGGTAGCAGAGGCGCTTCCTTCAGCTGGGGCCTCCAGCCGCTCAGCGGAAACGCTGCCGCCAGCAGGGCACCTAGGCGCCGCCGGCAAGGCACTTGGCCGCCGCCGTCATCTGACGCGCGGGGACCGCCAGGAGAAAAGAGTGGTGAGCGCGCCTGGGCTCGAACCAGGGACCTACTGGTTAAAAGCCAGCTACTCTACCAACTGAGCTACGCGCCCACTCTAGTCTCGTGTCTCGGCTGCTC
>CALHGQ010000544.1 GCA_938030175.1 uncultured bacterium
CCTGCCTCAACGTCGGCTGCATTCCGTCCAAGGCGCTGATCGCCGCGGGTTCGCTGATGGACAAGATCCGCCACGCGGACGCGATGGGGATCACCGTCAAGGACGTCAACCTCGACGTGTCGAAGCTCGTTGAGTGGAAGCAGGGCGTGGTCGGCAAGCTGACCAGCGGCGTCGCGGGCCTTCTCAAGCAGAACGGCGCCAAGGTCGTCAACGGTGCGGCGAAGATCGTCGACAAGAACACGGTTCAAGTGTCGGGTGGCAAGGATGGAGACCAGACGCTCAAGTGCGACGACATCGTCATCGCCACCGGCTCCGAGGTCATCAACATCCCTGGCTTCACCTGCGACGAGAAGGACGTTTGGTCTTCGACCGGCGCGCTCTCGCCCACGTCGATTCCCGAGCATCTCCTCGTGATCGGTGGCGGCTACATCGGCCTTGAGCTCGGGATGATGTACCGCAAGCTCGGCTCCGAGGTGACGATCCTTGAGGGCACCCCCGGTGCCCTTCCGGGCCAGGAGCGCGACTGCGTCAAGGTCATCGAGCGCTCGATGAAGAAGATGGGCATCAAGCTCATCACCGAGACCTTCGCCCAGGGCTGGGAGGCCAAGGGCAAGAAGAAGATCGTGACGGCCAAGACCAAGAAGGGCGAGGAGAAGATCGAGTGCGATCAGATCCTGTCCACCGTGGGGCGCAAGCCCTACAGCGCCGACCTCGGACTCGAGAACGTGGGCATCACGGTTTCGAAGCAGGGCTTCGTCGAAGTGACCAAGCAGATGCGCACCAGCGTGCCGAACATCTACGCGATC
Source organism: uncultured bacterium (assembly GCA_938030175.1). Taxonomy (GTDB): domain Bacteria; phylum Planctomycetota; class UBA1135; order UBA1135; genus Saltatorellus. Next base: position 807 of record CALHGQ010000544.1, read on the forward strand.
GGCGATATCGCCGGTCAGCCCATGCTCGCGCACAAGGGATCCCACGAGGGCCTGATCGCGGCCGCCGTCATCTCTGGCAAGAACGAGGAGTACGACGCGCGCTGCGTGCCCGCCGTGATCTTCACGAGCCCCGAAATGTCGTCGGTCGGCCTGACCGAGGACCAGTGCAAAGAGAAGGGCTTGAACTACCGCACCGGCCAGTTCCCCTTCGCCGCATCGGGTCGCGCCATGACGCTGATGGAGACCGATGGCTTCGTCAAGATCATCAGCGACAAGGACACGGACGAAGTGCTCGGCGTGCACATGGTCGGCCCCGAGGTCACCGAGCTCATCGCCGAAGCCGCGCTCGCCATCGAAATGGGCGCGACCGTCGAGGACATCGCGCGTACGATCCACGCGCACCCCACTCTTCCGGAGTCGATGATGGAGGCCGCCGAGTCCGTCCACGGCACCGTGGTTCACATCTACCAAAAGCCGAAGAAGTGATCCGCGACCTATGACCGATCCGGTCCAGTCTGAATCGCCGCTCGAGATCATCGATCTTGGGCGGCGTTCGTATGAAGACGTCTATGCGCTGCAGCAAGAGCGGCTGCAGCAGCGGATCGAAGGCAAGGTGGGGGACGCCGTGTTCCTCGTTGAACACGATCATGTCATCACGCGCGGACGCCGTTCGGCGGAGGGAGATGTGAGCGGCGTGCCGTTCCCCGTGGTCAGCATCGAACGCGGTGGGGAGGCGACCTACCACGGGCCGGGGCAGCTCGTCGCCTACCCGATCCTGTTCTTGCCGGAAGGGCGGCGCGATCTCCATCGCTACCTCCGTGACTTGGAGGAGGTTGTGATCCAGACGCTGCGCACTCTCGGAATCGAAGGGCGCCGGGAAGAAGGCCTGACGGGCGTCTGGATCGGAGGCAAGAAGGTCTGCTCGATCGGCGTCGCCGTTCGCCGTTGGGTCACTTGGCACGGCCTCGCGTTGAACGTGTCCACCGACATGGGGGCGTTCAAGGGATTCGCGCCCTGCGGACTCTCCGCCGAGGTCATGACAAGAGTCCAGGATGAGTTCAGCCAAAACGAGACACCGCCCGAACTCATGGACGTGACCAAGAAAGCCCTGATGGGTGCGCTGCGACGCGGGTTTTGACCATGTGACCTGGAATCGTTTTCCGGGCTTCTCAACCGAATTGGGTTTCTCCCCGAGGTTGCCAAAAGGCGGGAGTGTCGATGAGTCGATGGAGGATGAAGCGTCCTCCCTACCGCCCGCACTCGATCGGACGTACCCATCATGCAACCTAACCCATCTATCCCTGTGTCCTTCAGCCTGCACCACAGTGCAGCGCACGGCGGTGAGCCCGTCATCGACCAGGAAGCGTTTTCCATTTTGGAGTCGCTGGCAGACGAGGACGACCCGGATCTTGTGAACGAGATTGTCGAGCTGTTCCTAGAAGACTCCGCCCTCCGGATGTCGCAGATCGAAGAGGGCCTCCAGGGGTCAGGCGCGGACACCATCCGGGCCGCTGCGCACGCTCTCAAGTCCGCGAGCGCCAACGTAGGCGCGCTGTGCTTCTCCTCGACCTGCGCGAGCCTTGAAAGCGCGGCCCAAGGTGAGCCAGACGGAGACCTCGCCAGCATCGTGTCGTCTGCTATCGAAATGTACGCCGACGTGCGGCGTGCACTAGCCGGCGAAGCTGGCAACGATCAATAGTCCCCTGTTTCTGCGCCCCCCCGCTGATTTTCCGCGTGCTTCCCGCATCACACCCAGCTACTTCGCCGCGCATCGCCTGAGCCATGACCCCGATCCCCACTGAATTCGAAGAGCTAAAGAACAGCGGAGAGCTCCCGTCGCCCACCGGCGTCGGGATGAAGATCCTCGAGCTCACCCGTACGGATGACTACAGCGCAGAGGACATGGGTGACGCCATCATGTCCGACCCGTCGCTCACGGGAAGGATCCTGCGACTTGCGAACACGGCGGACAAAGCAGGTCACGAAGCCGTCACCACCGTTTCCGGCGCGACCATGCGTCTCGGCGGCAGCGTCGTGCGCGACCTTGCGCTGGCGTTCTCGCTGATCTCAGAGCGCGAGGCCGGCGCCTGTCGCCCGTTCGACTACGAGCGCTACTGGTCGCTGTCCCTGGGACGCGCCGTAGCCGCCCAGGAGCTCAGCCGGCACCTGAAGGTCTTCCGCCCGGAGGAGGCCTACATCTGCGGCCTTCTGGGTGAAGTCGGCATGCTTGCGCTCGCTTCCGTGCACGCGGAGCGGTACGGCAAGATCCTGATCGCGACCCAGGGCCAGACGCTTCGCGCACTGCGGCAGGCCGAGCAAGAAGAGTTCGAGATCGACCACGCAACGGTCAGCCGCTGCATGCTGTCGGAGTGGGGCCTCCCGGATCTCTTCATCGAAGCCGTTGTGGAGTTCAACTCCCAGCGCGCGTTCGTTCCCAGCGAAGAGCCCATTACGCGCCTCTCGGACATTCTCCGCCTTTCCGACGCGATCGGCAGCGCCATTTTGCTCGGTGAAACGACGCCGCCGAGGCGCATCACGGAGGTTGGCGACCAGCTCGAGATCCTGCGTGACGTGCTCGGCTTCGACGACTCAGGCCTCCAGAACTTCTGCGATGGCGTTTCGAAGGAGTGGCAGCAGTGGGGTGAGAGCCTCGACATCGAGACGTCGGAGGTCCGCTTCAGCCAGGTCTTCGCGGTCATCGCCCGCGGTCGTGAGATGCTGCAGGCCGAGAACGTCGCGCCCGCTGCTTCGGATAACACCGGCACCGGGTCCGCCTCGGTGACGACCTCCATGCCGCCCGCCAAGGTGCCAGCTCCCTCCCAAGGCGAGGAGCGGATGCGGATCCTTGCGGTCGACGACGACCCTGTGTCGCTTCGACTGCTCGTCAAGCACCTTCGTGCGGAGCGCTTTGAGGTCACCATGGCGCGTGGCGGCAAAGAGGCGCTGAAGAAGGCGCTTCAGGAGAAGCCTGCGCTCATGATCGTCGATCATGAGATGCCCGACCTGAACGGTCTCGAGGTCGTTCGTGCGCTGCGCCGCTCGAGCGTTGGCAACTCGATGTACATTCTGCTGCTGACCGGAAGTCACACGAACGAGTTGCTCGTGGAGGCGTTCGACGCGGGCGCAGATGACTTTGTCACCAAGCCGTTCCTGCCGTCCGGGCTCTCCGCTCGCATCAAGGCAGGCGTCCGGATCGCTAAGCTCCAGGCCAAGGTCGAGCGCGACCGCAAGACCATCCTGGAACAGCTCGCCGACAAGAACGCGCTGAACCGCAAGCTCCGGACAGCGTCCTTGACGGACCCCCTGACCGGGCTCCCGAACCGCCGCCACGCCATGAACCGCGTGGAAGTCGAGTGGAAGGCAACGGAGAGGAACGGGCTTCCGTTCTGCGTCATCATGCTGGACATCGACAAGTTCAAGCTGGTGAACGACAACTTCGGGCACGACGTAGGCGACGAGGTTCTGCAAGCGACGTCGCTCGCGGTGAAGAGCGCTCTTCGCGGTGAGGACGAGGTATGCCGGCTTGGCGGCGAGGAGTTCCTCGTGATCTGTCGCGGTGCCTTTGAGAAGGACGGGGCGATCGTCGCGGAACGAATTCGCAAGGCGGTCGAGAGCAACATCGTCAACTCACCTGGCTTCGAGCGAGCCGTCACCGTCAGCCTCGGCGTGGCGGGGACCCACAGCGGTGTCTCCAGCCTCATGGCATTGCTGAAGGCCTCCGATGAGGCTGTGTATCAAGCCAAGAATGATGGCCGGAATTGCGTTCGAGTTGCGGGTGCGCCCCACCCGTCGCCCGAAGAACAAGACAAGTGCCGGCGTTCTGCCTAGTGGTGCCGCCCCGGCGGTCCCTCGGATGAGCGATTCGGTGCTACCTCGACGCCCTGCAGGGCCCCGGGGCCGCTCCTAGGCCCCTCGGCGCTGCGCCCCACTGGCTCACGAGCTGCTTTCCCTGGTAGCCCAAGCGAGCCGTTGCGACTCCTCTCCCCCTCATGAATCGTAAGTTCGACGAACTCAGGCTCACTGGATCTCTGCCGTCTCCCTCGACGGCGGGTTACCGCATCCTTGAGCTGACGAAGGACGACGACTACGACCACGAGGAGTTGATCCGTACGCTCTTGGCGGACCCAGCCCTTTCCGGGCGCGTCATCAAGATCGCGAACGCGGGCAACAAGGACGGTCTGCCGAACGTCAAGACGGTGGGTCAGGCGACGATGCGCCTCGGTCGCCGCGCGATTCGTTCCGTGGCCCTTGGGTTTACCCTCGTCGCGGACAACCGCCGGGGTGAGGCCAAGTACTTCGACTACAAGGACTACTGGGCCAACGCGCTGGCTACGGCCGTCACGGTTCACGTGCTCGCCCAGGTCACGCGTCACGTGGACCCCGCGTCGGCGTTCACCTGTGCCCTGCTCGCGGACGTCGGTAAGCTCGCCTTTGCGAGCATCCACCCCGAGCGCTACTCGGACCTGATGCGCGACAACCAGGGCGTTCCGGACCTGGCTCTGGCCCGCCTCGAGTCCCGCGCCTTCGGCATCGATCACTTCGAGGTGTCGGCCTCCATCATGGCCAGCTGGGGTCTTCCCCGGGAGTTCCAGGAGGTCGCCCTGCTGCGCGCCCAAGAGAACGACACGGCCGCGGATGAGATGGTCCCCGACGACGACGTTGGCGACGACGGCAAGAAGACCCTCCTCACGCTCGTGCGTGCTGGGCGGCAGATCGCCCGGGTCCTGACGGGCTGTTGGGACATGGACGACGCGCGCTGGCGCGGCGGCTTCCTTTCGTTGAGCCACCTGTGCGAAGAGCTCGACATGGAGTACGACGCGCTCCTCTCGCTCTGCGATGCGGTGATCCCTAGCTGGAAGGAGTGGGGCGAGATCATCGGGATCACGTCGTTCAACGCTGGCTCGTTCCAGGACGTCGCCAACGAGTTTGAGCGCCGCGGACTGCGCTCGGCAATTCTGTCGGTGCCGGCCGACATGCGTGCGCCGGACGTACCCGACGAGACGGAAGCAGGACTGTTCCAAGCCGAGCTCGACCTGCCGCTGCACCCGTTCGACAGCGCTGGTGTCGACGATGGCGAGCCGACGCGCATCCTCCTCGTCGACGACGACTCCCAAATGCTCCGCCTCATCGGCCACCATCTGCGCCGCGAGGGCTACGAGGTGCTGACCGCCGAGACGAGCGCCGAAGGCCTCGCGATCGCGCTTGAGCACACCCCTCAGATCCTGATCACCGACTGGATGATGCCGGAGATGAGCGGCATCGAGCTCTGCGCCACACTGCGCAGGAGCCAGGTCGGGATGAAGATGTACGTGATCTTGGTCACGGCGCGCGGCGATGACGAGCAGATCGTCGAGGCGTTCGACGCGGGCGCGGACGACTACATCGTCAAGCCATTCAACCCGCGCATCCTGATCGCGCGTGTCCGCGCGGCCCAGCGCATGATCCAGCTGCGCGAGCGCGTCGAGGACTCTGAGCGTGGCCGCCTTCGCCAGGTCGCCGAACTCGGCATCATGACGAGGAAGCTTCGTGCTGCCGCTCTGACCGACACGCTGACGGAGCTTCCCAACCGTCGCTACGCGATGAAGCGCCTCAAGCAGGAGTGGGAAACCGCGCGCCGCGGAGATCGTCCGCTCTCGGTGATCATCTGCGACATCGACCGCTTCAAGAGCGTCAACGACGTCTACGGCCACGACGTGGGCGACATCGTGCTACGGGAGGTCGCGCACACGCTCCAGGCCCATGGCCGCGCGTCAGACGTGCTTTGCCGCCTGGGCGGTGAGGAGTTCCTCGTCATCAACGTGGCGACGGACGTCGATACTTCCGAGAAGGCCGCCGAGCGACTTCGCAGCGCCATCGAGCGCCACGTGATCAGGCACAGCGGCTTCGACCGCGCCGTCACCCTCAGCCTTGGTGTCGCCCAGATGGCGCCCGAGATGGAGAGCGTCGATGACCTGATTAAGGCCTCGGATGAAGCGCTCTATGTCGCAAAGGAGTCGGGTCGTAACCGCGTTTGCGTCGCTGGCCAAGCCGAGATCGAAATCAGCGACGGCCCCGAGGAACAGCGCTACAGCGCTTAGCCGGCTACGGCCAGAACGGCCCCAGCCAGGCGGTCCCACCGTCGACTTGAACGAAGCGAAGGTACACGTAAGCGTGTGCCTTCCTTTCGTTTCCGGGGACTGTGAGCGTGAGCTCGGGCGAGGGAGTCTCGCCGATGTCCACCCTGCGTACGCCGGCGTCAGGCGCGCCGTAGACCACCTCGACGCTTCGGAAGGGCGCGGTCCCGGCCGCATCGACATGCAGGTCGCCCTCGCCGTTGAAGGATGCGAGGATCGCGATGCGAGGGCCGCTCGTGGCGTAGGTGCTGCGCCCCTTCAGCGCGTCATGGACCGCGGCACGGGTCAGGTCTGTTGCGCGGATGGCGGCGAGTCCTCCGGTGCCGACAAGCTCGCCGCGCCGGGCGGTGGCTGGTCGCCATCCGTAGCCCGGTGAGAGGTGGGGGAGCCCTGGGTGACCGTCGTGGGAGTCCCCGGAACCGATGAAGCCGAGGCGCCGACCGAGGTCGAGCTGATCCCGCACGAAGGCTCCCTCGCGGCTGCCAGCGACTACGTGGGGGGCGTCGCGCGCCTCGCTCGATCCGTGCACGGACACGACTTCCGTCACCGGCTCTAGCTCGGGGTCCGGTGGGTACGTCCAGTTCACCGGGATCGGATTGCCAGAGCTATGGTGCGCGATGGTGATGGCCGGCTGGCCGCGCAGTGCGTCCCACAGCTTGGTGGGGGTGTCGTAGGCGGGCAGCCCTTTCGGCGTGATGGACGACAGCACCTTGCCTTCGTCCTCGAAGTACACCACGTGGCGGTGCCCGTGGATCCAGCTCGTCCACTCGTAGCCGGGGAGGGTCACGAAGCGGCCGGGCTCGTGGTACTCCCGGTTGCAGCGCTGGATCTCTGCCCAGTGGCTGGAGCGCGCGTCCAGGAAGGTCATTCCGAAGTGATCGTGGTCCGTCAGCGCGATGACGTCTAGGCGGGCGACATTTCGCGCGTAGGCGAGGTAGTCCTCGGGGACGCCCGTTCCGTCGGAGAGCCCTGAGTGTCCGTGTAGGTCCGCCCAGAAGATCCGCTGTTCAGATCCGTCGACGAGCAGCGGGTTGGACACCGCGTTGGCCGCTGTCGCCTCGCGCCCGGGATCGACTGGCAGTGGGATCGACGCGCGGAGCCTCGTGGCCTCTGCGCGCTCGGAGCCGACCGTCACCTGGAAGGTTGCGCTGCCGTTGGCCTCCAACGCGACTTCGGTCGGCCCCTGCCAATCGTCCGGGTAGCCATCGATCACGACCGCTGGCCTCCAAGGGGCTCCGTCTTCTGTCTTCGGCGAGGAGTTCGCCCACTCGTCGAGGACGCTGACGGAGAACTCCACCGTTTCGTTCGGCCTCGCGATCGTGGGGCCGAGGAGCGCGGCCCGGGACGGAAAGCGTGCTTCGACGTCGATGCTGGGGGACGACTCCACGAGCGCGCGGACGCCGTCACCGTCTGCGTCGACGCCGAGCCAGAGTCGTGCGCCGCGGCCCGCGTATCGATCGGCGCGGGCGCCGACTTCTCCCGCTCCGTAGTTGAGGGTCACGGTATCTCCCGCCACAAGCGCCGCGTCCGTCACCGTCAGGATCATCATGCCCGCCTCAGCGCCGCCGATCGTGGCGGTGGAAACGTTCGCGCCGCTCTTCGAAACGATGGAGACCTCGGTGTAGCCCGGGAACGTGTCGCTCTCGGCTTGGGGCGTGGACCAGCCCCAGAACGGCTCGGGCAGGAACGTGATCGCGCCCCCGACTGCGATACCGTGCTCGCCGACGGTGAGCTCGATCTTCCATCGGGCGGGGGCGCCCGCGACCACCCGATCCGGGGCTTCGGTGACCCGGGCCGTGCCGCCGCCGTCGCCCGGGTGCCGCGTGGCCGCGAGGTCCGCTTGGAACTCCAGCACCTGGTCCATACGGGCCGTCCGGGGAGCCGGGTCCGGGCCTTCGACCCCGGGCGACGGGGACTCTCCGGACTCCGGATCGCCGCAGGCGGCCAGCCAGGCGGGCACCGTGCCCAACGCCAGCGCGCCGGCCAGGAAGCGCGTCCCGCGGGGTTTCCGTCTTCCGCTCATTGTTCCAGACTAGCGTCATGACCACGACAACGCTCGATCCCGCTGCGCTGATGGCGCACGTTCAGAACAACTGGAAGACTTCGATCCTCCCGGCTCTCTCGGAGTTCATCAAGATCCCGGCGAAGTCCCCTGACTTCGATGCCGAATGGGCGAAGAACGGATTCTTGGACCAAGCGGTGGAGCTCGCCGCGGAGTGGTCGCGGGGCCGCAAGCTGGAGGGAGCCACCGTGGAGGTCATCAAGCTGGACGGGCTCACCCCGACGCTCTTCATCGAGGTGCCAGCCTTTGGGGAAGCTCCCTCCGAGGGGACGGTCCTCATGTACGGCCACTTGGACAAGCAGCCGGAGGTCACGGGCTGGGACGACAATAAGGGGCCGTGGAAGCCGGTCATCGAGGACGGCAAGCTCTACGGCCGCGGCGCGGCGGACGACGGCTACGCGGTCTTCGGTTCGCTGGGAGCCCTGGAGGCACTGCAGGCCGAGGGCATCTCGCACCCGCGCTGCGTGGTCTTGATCGAAACGAGCGAAGAGAGCGGTAGCCCGCACCTTGCGGCCTACGTCGAACACCTGAAGAATCGAATCGGTACGCCGAACCTCGTGGTCTGTCTCGACTCTGGCGCCGGAGACTACGAGCGCATGTGGCTCTGCACGAGCCTGCGCGGCAACGTCACCGGCGACCTCTGCGTCTCGACGGTGACCGAAGGTATCCACTCCGGCGACGCCAGCGGCATTGTCCCGTCCAGCTTCCGCGTTGTGCGTCAGCTCTTGGACCGAGTCGAGGACGCGGCGACCGGTGAGGTCATCGTGGAGGAACTCCGTGCCGAGGTCCCACCGGATCGCTTGGCCCAGGCCCAAGCCGCGGCCGGAGTGCTCGGGGACGGCGTCCATGACAAGTATCCATTCCAGCCTAACGCCGAGCCCATGGGCGCGGACGGCGTCGATCGGATTCTCGGACGTACCTGGCGTCCGACTCTTTCGGTGACCGGCGCTGACGGCCTCCCGTCCATCGCCAACGCGGGCAACGTGCTGCGTCCGGAGACCCAGCTCAAGCTGAGCTTCCGCCTCGCGCCGACGACCGACCCCGACGTGGCGATCAAGGCGCTCGAGGGCGCGCTCACCTCATCGCCGCCGCACCAGGCCCAGGTCGCCTTCAAGAACGTCGACGGAGCCACCGGATGGAACGCCCCTCCGTTCGCGCCGTGGCTTGACGATGCCATTCAGGAGTCGAGCGAGGCGTTCTTCGGTCAGCCCGCGGTCTCCCTTGGCGAAGGGGGGACGATCCCGCTGATGGGGCTTCTAGGGGAGTCCTTCCCCGAAGCGCAGTTCGTGATCACGGGCGTCCTCGGCCCCGGGTCTAACGCCCACGGCCCGAACGAGTTCTTGCACATCCAGATGGCCGAACGGCTGACCGCCTGCGTCGCGTGGATTCTCGCCCGGGCCTAGCTATTCGGGGCACTCCAAGCAACGCAGTCAGGGCTTTGAGGGGCGCTGCCCGATGGTGCGGCCTTTTTTTGGCGGGCTGCTAGGAGCGTGCGGCGCGCATTCTCCTAGGTGCGAGGGAGCGACTGGAAGGTCAGGCCGAATCGCGCGAGGTACTTGCGCAGGCGGTCCGCGTCGTTGGAGGAGGTCTTCTTGGCGCGGGACGCCGCGAAGAGGGTGCGGCCGGCTTCCGACATCGATCGGGACTTGCTGCAAACCTCCAGCACGTCCTCGAGCTGAACGCGATCGAAGCGGTCGAGGTCGGCGGCAGCGGCTTCGCCGAGCGCGGCGATGACAAGGCCCGCGTCCTCGGTCTTGCCCTCGAGGCGAGCCCAGCTAGAGCGGAGGCGCGCGCATTCCTCGGCGACGAGATCGGGCGTGATGCGTCCGCCCTCGGACAGGGTCGCCATGCGCATGATCGCGGCGCCGAAGTCGCGGAAGTTGGCTCGCCACGTGCTCGCGGGGTCCGCGGCGAACCGAAGGAACGCGGAGCGGGCCTCTCGACCCATCGCGACGCGCCGTCCGCTGGACTCCGAGAGCTGCGTGAGCTCGAAGTCGAGGTTCGGCTCGTGGTCTTCCAGGCGGTGCTTGAGCGACGGGAGCTGGAACGACCAGAGGTCGATCCGCGCGAGGAGGTCCTCGCGGAAGTTCCCTTCGCGCACCTCCTCGCCGAGGTCGCGGTTTGTGCCCGCGATCAGCTGGAAGGAACTCGATACGGGGGCGTCGGCGCCCACCGGCAAGAAGGACTTCTCCTCGATGGCGCGCAGGAGCATGGCCTGCTCGTCGATGCCGAGCTCTCCGATCTCGTCCAGGAAGACGACGCCGCCGTCGGCCGACCGCAGCAGTCCTTCGCGCGCCTCCATTGCACCGGTGAAGGCGCCCTTCTCGTGTCCGAAGAGCGCGCTCATGGCCTGGTCGCCGCGCAGTGTGGCGCAGTTGACCTCCACGAGCGTCTTGGGGCCGCTCGGCGTGTGCCGCTCTTTGAGCTCAAAGATTCGACGCGCAAGCTGGGTTTTGCCGACGCCCGTGGCGCCCGTCAGCAGGATCGGGTCGTCCGAGCGGATCGCGACGCGCTCGATGCGTTCGATGAGGCTGTTGAACCCCGCGTTTTTCGTCTCGATGCCCGCCTTCAGGAAGTCCACGCCTTCACGTCGCTCCGTTTCGAAGCGCGCCGCAAGCCGGTCGTAGCGCGACAGATCGAGATCGATGATCGTGTAGTCGCCCGCCATGCTCCGCGCGCGGTCGCCGCCCTTGGGAGGAGACGTCTGGATGAGGCGCCCAGGGAGGTGCCCGGTCTCGACCAGCAGGAAGAGACAGATCTGGGCGACGTGGGTGCCCGTCGTCATGTGAACGAGCAGGTCCTCGTGCTCCGGATCGATGGGGCGGCTGTCAGCAAACTCGCGCAGCGCTCCGTAGACCTCGGCGAAGTCCCAGGGGTTCTCGAATTCGATCGGGACGAGCTCGACGGCCGTGTCGGGGGACACGGACTTGATGTCCTCGGCGACGGTCTTCGCCAGGCTGCGGTGCTTCTCACTGGAGAGGAGCAGGAACCGGTCCGGCTCCAGGTCGTCCTGCATGCACAGCCCCACGTTCGGCCGCCAAGCCTTCCAGCGGTCCTCGGAGGAACGCCAGCCTTTATCGAGCTGGATCCCCAGGAGGCTCACCACGGTCGTCGTTCGGGAGGTCATAGCAGTACGGTACCGGAGTCATTTCCGCCATTCCATGAAGACCCCCGCTGACCCGACGGTCCGC
>CALHGQ010000545.1 GCA_938030175.1 uncultured bacterium
AGAGACGGGCGACGCGCGGCGCGTGCTCCGGGAGGTAGCGCTCCTTCCCTCTATCACTCCGAACTTTGACGCCGCGATCCTGCAACTCAGAGCCTCGACTGCGGGGCCGCTCGCGGACCGCAGAGCTCGGCTCCAGGAAGCGCTCCTGAATCTGGGTGCAGCGAAAGCAGGGATCGTGAACTAGCTGACCGGATCGCTCCCGACCCGACGCTTCACGTGGCGTAGGCTAGTCAGCTATGGACGAGGATCTTGAAGCGAGGTGGCTGTCGGCGATCCGGGAGCAGGACCCCGTCGAGGTTGGGCGCATGCTGCTCGCCGATCCGTCCCTCGCGGCCGAGCCGATCGTGTTCACGCGTGGCAACGGGAGTACGTACCGGCAGCGGCCGCTCGTGGTCTCGAAGACGGGCAGCCTGGAGGTTGTTCGGCTCCTCGTCGACGCCGGAGCCGACGTGAACGAGCGCGACGAGGACGGCGGGACGACAGCGATGAGCGGTCCGACGTTCGAGATCGGCGCCTACCTGGTCTCCAAAGGCGCTGACATCGATGCGTTTGGCTACGAAGAGCTGACCCCGATCGCCTACGCCACGTACGACCAGAACCTTCCGCTCGTTGAGCTCCTCATCAAGAAGGGCGCCGACGTCAATCGCGCGCATCCGGCGGAGGGTATCGCGCCTCTGCACTACGCGGCGCGCAAGTGCGACGCCGCGTTCATCCGGGTCTTGATCAACGCGGGCGCCAACCCGCTCCTCCCGGATGCGAAGGGAGAGACGCCCGTCGACTGGGCCGTCAAGGCCAAGCGCGGTGAAGACGTCATGGCGGCGCTGACGGGCTGAGAGGCCGGAAAATCCGCTTCCTGCCCAGATGCTAGATTACATGCATCGACGCGCCCCCCCCTTCCCGGGGCCTGGGCATCCGCATTCACACGAACTAACACGATGATTTCTATCCCGCTCGCAGGCTCGCTTACTGGATCCCTCGCAGGATCTCTCTCCTGGCTCCTCGCTGGCTCTATCGCAGCGCTCGCCTCCCCGGCCCTGGCCCTCCCCCTCCAGCAGGACTTCTACATCACGGACGCCTCCCTCGACTGCACGAGCGGCGCTGGCGGAAACCAGGTCATCTGCAACACGATCAACGTCCACGAGAACGAAGTCATCGAAGTTGGCTTCAGCCTCCCGGTGGATCCGGCGAGCCTTAGCCAGTCAACTTTCAGAGTGGTCAACGTCAACAACGGCACCGTGCCCTCAGGCTCGCTGCGCGTCTCGCTGTTCGACCCGACACGGATCATCTTCGAGCCGGACCTCGTAGCGCCTGGAGCGTTCGACTTCACGTTCGAGCGCAACCGTACCTACGAGATCTCCATCCCAGGCACTGCCCAAGGGGATCAAGGGCCCTACGTCACCAGCACGACGGGAGAGCCGAACCAGAGTCGACTCTTGGCGGCCGTCTTCACGAGCGAAGGAGTCCTGCCCTTCGTCCGATCGGAGTGCGTGACGACCCCGAACTCCGCGGGCCCCGGCGCACGGATGGGCGCGAGCGGCAGCACGAGCGTCTTCTTCAACGACCTCGTCCTAGAGACCACCGGCCTCCCCGCTGACACGTTCGGGCTGTACGTCATCGGCCGGGACGCCGCCTACAGCCCTCTGGGCTCTGGCTTCCTGTGCGTCGACGGCATGCTACGTCGGCTGGGCGCGACCCAGTCCACCGCGGGCGGCACGACGAGCTATCCGCTCGACCTTCCGTCCATCGGCGGCGGCATTTCGATCCTCACCGGCGAGACGTGGCGCTTCCAGCACGTCTTCCGCGACGCGGGACCCGCCGGCCCGACCTTCACCACGAGCGACGCCATCCGCGTCACCTTCTTCTTCTAACCCGAACCGGAACGAATCGATGAACAAGCTGATCACAGGCCTCTTGGTGGGAGCCGCTGCGCTGACCGCCGTTGGCGCGGCCACGCTGGCCCAGGATGAAGTCCCCAAGCAGGCGAAGAAGTCCGCCGAGCACGAGTGGCTCCTTCAGCTCGTCGGCGAATGGGACGCCACGTGGGACACGGAGCCCGGCAACCCAGAGAGCGCCGACTCATGGACTAGCCACGAGAGCATCAAGGCCGTCGGTGACCTCTGGATCGTGTCAGAGGGGGAGGCCTCCGGCATGGGCCTCGACTTCACCTCGATGCTGACCATCGGCTACGACCCCGCCGAGGGAGCCTTCGTGGGCAGCTGGATCGACTCGATCCAAACGCGCATGTGGACCTACCGCGGCACCCTCGACGAGGATCGGCGTGTTCTGACGTTGGCCGCCGAGGGGCCGTCCATGACCGATCCGACGAAGACCGCAAAGTACGAAGACCGGCTCGAAATCATCGACGCCGATCACAAGCGGATCACGAGCGTCGGCATGAACGACAAGGGCGAGTGGGAGCAGTACATGCAGGTGAACTTCACCCGCCGCAAGTAGCGGGCCGTAGCGCCATGGAAACGGAGGATCCCTCCGATCTGATGCGAACCTCCCCCACCCGACCACCCTGGAGGGTCCCCTTCACAGCGTCACGGCCAAGGGGTTTGGATCACACGCGAGCACGGCGAATGCCGCGGCGGCGCTGCTGCTCGACCGCGGCGCCGACCCGAGCATCAAAGACGCGCACGGGGAGTCCGCGCTCACGTGGTTCAGCCGGCATCAGCGCACGGCGGAGCACACCGTCGTGAAGAGGGACGTCGGGAAGCTACTCGCCTACGGCGAGTGGATCGACCGCGTCTAGACGGACCTTGTGATCCCGCCGTCGGCGCGCAGGTTCTGGCCGGTGATGTAACCCGCCCCATCAGAGGCCAAGAACGACACCACGTTCGCGATCTCCTCGGCGCGCCCGTAGCGCTTCATGGGGATGCGCTCCAGGAACTCGGCCTTCTCTGGCAGGCTGTCGATGAAGCCTGGCAGCACGTTGTTCATGCGAATGTTCTCCGCGGCGTATCGATCCGCAAAGAGCTTGGTGAAGGCCGCGAGCCCCGCTCGGAACACGCCCGAGGTCGGGAAGACGGGGTCCGGCTCGAACGCGGCAAACGTGGAGATGTTGATGATCGTGCCCCCGCCCTGGGCCTGCATGATCGGCGTGACGAGGCGCGTGGGCCGCACGGCGTTCAGCATGTAGACGTCAAGTCCGGTGTGCCACTGGTCGTCCGTTAGCTCGAGGACCGGGGCCCTCGGCCCGTGCCCGGCGCTATTCACTAGAACGTCGATGCGGCCCCATCGGGCCTGGGCGCCGTCGACGAGCCGAGCGAGGTCCTCCGGAGACTGATTGGATCCGGTCACGCCGAGGCCGCCCAGCTCTTCAGCGAGCGCCTCGCCTTTGCCCGAGGACGAGAGAACGGCGATCTCAAAGCCGTCAGAGCGGAGCTTGCGGGCGGCAGCGGCGCCCATGCCGGATCCAGCGGCGGTCAGAACGGCGACTTTGGGTTGGGACATAGGAGGCTCGGGCAGGGGTAAGGAGGGAAGCGCGAACGCGCGGGTGAGCCCAAACAAGAACCCGGCCGCGGCGATCGACACTGTCGAGCTCCGCGGCCGGGTTCTTGGGCGGGGCGCTGGGCCCCGCCGGACGACAGAGTCGCCTCGTAGCCTACTTCAGCTTCGCAAGGAAGCCCTCGAGGCGTTCCGTGTAGCCAAAGTCGCCGCGATCGGTGGCCTTAGCGGCCTTGGCGGCCTCAAGGGCAGCCATGCCGACGCGCTTCGCCTTCTCCTTGTCGCCCATGGTGAGCGCGAGGTCGGCCTGCTGGAACATCATCCAGAACGTGCCGGGCTGGAGCTCGTTGGCCTTGTCCATCCAAGTCGCTGCCTCCTCGAGGCCCGTCTTCTTGTCGATCATGTACATCGCGGCGTCGAAGTACGTG
>CALHGQ010000546.1 GCA_938030175.1 uncultured bacterium
ATGCGTCCCTATGCCGCGCTCCCCGAGCTGGAGGTGATCCCGACCGAAGGCGCTCTCGCGTTCGAGCCGGGGCCCGAGTGGCGACTCGGCCTGCCGGTCATGGATCCGGATGGGGGCTGGCGCGCAGAGGATCGCTTTAGCCCGGGCACCTTCCGCTGGACGGTCCCCGCCGGGGCCAGCTCGGTGTCGCTCTCCATCCGCACGGTGCCCCAGGTCAGCACGGTCAGATCGGAACGCAGCGGCGAGCTCGGCAGCCTCCTGGCGCGCATGCCGCACGGTTCCTCGACGGGCGAGGAAAATTCCGGACCGGACGGGAACGGTGAGGTCAGCTTCACCGCGGACGAAGTGCGGTACTGGGCGATGGTGCTGCCCGGGGACCTCGTGCGTCGGGAGACGTCATCCCACGTAGCCGCGGCCGAGCTGAGGTCGCTGCTGTTGCAGGCGTCTGCCCACGTGACCGGAGAGCGATTCGACGTGGCCCTTTGGGCGGCTAGGGCTGCGCTGCTGGTGACGCCGAACCATGAGCGCGATGTGACCTCCGTCACCTTGCCCTTCCTTCGCGGCGTGATCGGGCGGATCGAGGAGGAGGAGCGTGCAACAGGCTGCCCTGGCGCAGCGGCGGCGGGGCTTCCGCGCTGGAGCAGCGGCATTCGGGAAGAGGGCGATGGCGCTCGCTCCGTGGCAGCCGACGAGATTCCGATCGAATACGCAGCGCTCATGCACCAGGCCGCGGTCCAAGCGGCTGGGCTCGCGGAGGCCGCCGGGGAAGGGGCTGTGGCCCACCGGGCCCGGGCCCTCAGTCGCCGACTGCGCCGCTGGTTCCAGCGGGAGTTTTGGCTCTCTACGCCTGACCGGGCGCGGGACCTCGGCAATCTCCATGGGGGAGAGGGGCGCCCCATCCGCGGCCTTTGCCTGCGGCCGCACATGCTCCTCGCGGCCTCCTTCGAGGGGGCTCCGTTCACCACCGCCCAGCGCCGGGTCCTCGTGCGTGTGGCGGAGTCGAGGCTCCTCGTCCCGCCCCTCGGCCTCGCCACCCTCGATCACGACGATCTTGAGTTCCACGGGGACTCCCCCGAGAACGGCGCCGTCTGGCCCTTTTTGATTGGCCCGTTTGTAGAAGCCTCCTTGCGGGCATTCGGGCAGGATCGAGGCAGGCAGCGCATGCTCATGCAGCTCAGCTCCGCGCCTTCCCTGGCGAGCGCTCCCATGGCGTGGGCCCATGCCTGGGGCAAGGCAGTTTCACCCGCTCCGTTCCTGGACGAGTCTTCTGATTCCTCCGGGGCCACCCCCAGACACCCCATTCCACTCGGACCCTTGAAGTACGCACTGAACATTGCCGAGGGAGCGCGCGCGAAGCGGCTGCTATCCGGAGGCTTGCCCGCTGCTGCCTTCACATCCATTGGGAGTTCCACGGCCGCTGCAGGTCTCAAGTCATGAAGGTTCTTGTCCTAGGCTGGGAGTATCCGCCGGCGGTGGCGGGGGGCCTCGGGGCTGCCTGCCAAGGGCTCACCACGGCGCTCGCGGAGCGCGGTCACGGGGTTCAGCTAGCGCTGCCCGAGGCCTGTCGGCCCTACGCGGAAGAACTCCAAGGCGGCGTCGGCCCCGACCCTGAACCGGTCTACGTCTCAAGCACTTGGGATGGCGCCCCCTCGGGGCGCGTCGGACGCGCGACGCAGTTTCACCCGTACGCGACGGATGAGTCCCCCGTGGACTCAAGCTCCGTGGGCTCCCCTAGGAGCTCTTTGTCCACCGGCTGGGGGGCGGCGGGCTCGCGGCTCTACGGTGCCGATCTTGTGGACTCGGTTCGCGCGTTCACGAAGAGCGCTTTGGAACGCCTCGCGCACCTCGACTTCGATGTGATCCACGCCCATGACTGGATGACCTATCCAGCGGCGTTGCAGCTGCGGATGGCGGCGCGCAAGCCCGCCGTTCTCCATGTGCATTCCACCTCCTTTGACCGGGGCGGGTCGCGCATGATCGGCGGCCAGCTCGGGCTAGAGCGTGGGACGATCGCCAGCGTCGAGCGAGCGGGGGTGCGCACGGCGGACGCGGTTTGCGCAGTGAGCGAATACACACGGGGCGTGCTCCTCAAGCACTACGGTGCGCGCTCGGAAGCCGTTCACGTCGTCCACAACGCCATGACTTCGAACGGCGCCCCGCCTCGCGCACCCCAAGGGGCGAAGCCGGGCGCGCCACCCACGGCTCTCTTTCTTGGACGCCTCACCCGCCAGAAGGGCGTCGGATTCCTGCTGCGCGCCGCGCGGCTCGTGTTGGACACCCATCCGACGGCCCGCTTCCTCGTAGCGGGGGACGGGGAAGAACGCGCTCGACTCATCGAGGCGGTGGCCGAGCTCGGACTCGCGGGTCGGGTGTTCTTTCTTGGATCCATCAGCGACGAGGCCAAGCTGGAGGCGTATCGCAACGCGGACGTCTTTGTCCTGCCCTCTGTGTCCGAGCCCTTCGGCTTGACGCCGCTCGAGTCGCTCATGGAAGGCACACCTGTTGTTCTTACGTCGACCTCTGGCGTTGCGGAGGTGCTCAAGTCCGCGCCCGCCGTAGAGCCGTGGGACGCGCGCGCGATGGCGGATGCGCTGATCGGGATCTTTGACTCAAGGGGCCAGCCCAGCGGCCGGGCCGAGACCCTGGTGAAGCGCGGACAGGAAGAGCTCAGTGAACTATCGTGGGGGCGCAGCGCTGCGGCGCTAGAGGCCGTCCTGCAGGGCTCGGTCCAGGCTGCCACATCCCGCGCAACGGTCTTCGGGATGGGGGGGGCGCGATGACCTCACTCGTCTTCTACTTCCAGGTCCATCAGCCGTTCCGCGTCAAGGCGTATCCCCACGATGCGATCGGCGTGCGGCACGACTACTACGACGATTGGCTCAACGAGGACGTCGCCAAGCGCGTGGCGGAGCTGTGCTACCTGCCGATGAACCAGACGCTCTTGGACGCCATCGAGCGCACGAACGGAGCGTTCCGCTGTTCCTTTTCGATCTCTGGCACGGCGATCCGGCAGTTCGAGCTGTGGGCCCCGGAGGTCCTCAAGAGCTTCCGTCGACTGGCCGACACCGGCGCAGTGGAGTTTCTCTGCGAGACCTCGAGGCACAGCCTCGCGGCGCTCGCGGACCCGGAGGAGTTCCGGATCCAGGTGGAGGAGCAGCGTGCGCTGCTCAAGCGCCACTTCGGGGTCGAGCCGACGTCGTTCCGCAACACCGAGCTCATCACGGACGAGCGTGTGGCGGCTCAGGTCAAGGCCCTTGGGTTCAACGTGCTGCTCGCTGAGGGTGCTGACCAGCTCCTCCATGGACGAACGTCGAACGTGGTCTACGGCATGGAGGGAGCGGACGGCTTCCCGCTCATGCTGCGTGACTACCCGCTCTCCGACGACATCGCGTTCCGATTCAGCAACCAGGCCTGGGAGCAGTTTCCGCTCTACGCCGAGACGTTCGTCGAGTGGTTGGAAACCCTTCCGGGGGGCAAGAGCTTCATCGGTCTCTACATGGACTACGAGACGTTCGGGGAGCACCAGCCGCGCTCGACCGGAATCTTCGAGTTCATGTCCGCCCTCCCCGAGATGGTCCTCGCCTCGGAGAAGGACCTCGATTTTGCGACGCCCGCGGAGCTCAGCGCCCGCGAGCAGCCCAAGGAGTCCATTAGCTATCCACGCCCGATCTCCTGGGCCGATGAGGAGCGGGATCTCTCCGCGTGGCTCGGCAACCATATGCAGCGGGCGGCCCACGACGCGATCTACGCGCTGGCCGACGCGGCGCGCAGCTGTGGGGACCCGCAGCTCCTCGAGGAGTGGCGCGACATGACCACCTCGGACCACGTGTACTACCTTTCCACGAAATGTGCGTCGGACGGGGACGTACACCAGTACTTCAGCCCCTACGACAGCCCCCACGACGCGTTCTTGACCATCATGAACGTCATCGAGGACCTCGGCCAGCGACTGGGCGTGCGCTGACCTACGGAGCCACGCAGGACTCACGAAGAGGGCGGTGCCAATCGGTCTCCGGCGTCTTACTATCTCACCATGATGACGCTCGCGTGTTTGGCTGTAGGGCTCCTAACGTCTCCGCAACAGGCCCCGGCGGCTGCCGTCCAGGAAGTAGCCGAAACACGCGCGACCGAGCTAGCTGAGCTCGGACGGAGGGAGGAGATCGCCTCCCGGGTGGGAGCCATCGTGGGCGCCATTGAGGAGAGCTTTGTGTCGGGCGGCGAGCTGGTCTCGGCCGAGCAGCTCATGCCTCTGTTCGCGGAGGACGCGCGCGGAGTTCTCCGGGACGAAGATCAGCGACTCGGGGATCGCACGGCCTCCAGCTACCTGGTGGGCGGGCCGGGTCACCCAGTATCGGTGGAGCGCTTCACGTCCATGGCCAAGACGGTGGACGAAGCGACGGGCCCCGAGGATGCCGTGGATGATGTCCAGCGAGCACGGGAATCCGTCACACGAGCCCTCGGCGGCGTTCCTTCCCGCGCGACGGAAGTGCGAGTCAAAGAAGTGACGCCCGTGGCCGGCATGCCCGGAAGCTACGACGCCCGCTTGCTTCTGCGGCACGTGCGTTCACCTGAGAAGCTGGGAGCCATCTCTGTTTCCAGCACGCTTCGACTGCGCGTGATCGAAGAGGGGGAGGCTCTCAAGCTCCTTCAGTACGACTTTCAAGTCGACCTTCGCGTTCAGACCGCCGGGCCAGCCACCACTGACGGGTTCGTCGATGTGGCGGGGACGGTGCTCAAGGGGCCCCGTGCGGCGCTCCTGCGGCCCTCGATCCCGAATCTTCGGGACCTTCTCGACAGCGGACTAGGCGTGGGCGTCCTCGGCCACCACGGCGTTGCGGTGAGCGACCTTGACGGCAACGGCATCGAGGACATCTACCTCCCGCAGCCCGGCGGGATCCCCAACCAGCTCTGGCTGCGCCAACCGGACGGCACCGCGGCTGAGGTCGCCGGGGTCATGGGGCTCGACTTCGTCGATGCGACGACGAGCGCGGTGTTCGTGGACCTCGACGGCGACGGTGACCGCGATGCGTGCATGGGATTCGACGGTTCCCTGCGCGTGTTCCGCCGCGAGGGCAACGTCTACGTGCAGGCGGCCTCCTTCGAGCGCGGTTCGATCACTGGGCTGGCCGCGGCGGATGTGAACGGGGATGGCCTGGTGGACATCTACGCCTGCGCGTACGCCAATCCCTACAACGGGACCGCGTTCCCGGTGCCCTACCACGACGCAGCCAACGGCCAGGAGAACACGCTCCTTCTGAACCTCACGAAGGAGGCCGACGAGCTCGCGTTCGTCGACGCGACCCAGGGCTCGGGCCTGAACGTCGGAGCTGCGCGATTTAGCTTCGCCGCGACCTTCGAGGACTACGACTCCGATGGGGACATGGACCTCTACGTGGCGAACGACTTTGGTCGCAACGGGCTGTACCTGAATTCGGGCTCCGGCCAGTTCACGGAGCGCGCCGGAGACCTCGGGGCCATGGACATTGGCGCGGGAATGGCCGCGTCGTTCGCAGATCTCGACGGTGACGGGCAAGTGGACCTCTACGTGGCGAACATGGCCTCGTCCGCTGGCAGGCGCATCACGGGGCAGGAGGTCTTCCAGGCCCGGGTGGACGACGAAGAGCGGGCGCTGTTCCGCCGCCATGCCAAAGGCAACACGCTGCTCCTGGGAACCAAGGGCGGCAAGTTCACCGAGTCGCCGCTGGCGTCGGACGGCCGCTGGGCCTGGGGCGCGATCCCGTTGGACTTGGATGGCAACGGTGCGCTCGACCTCTACGTCCCCAACGGGTTCGTGACCGGTTCGAAGGGCAAGGCACCTGATCTCTGAAGCTCGTTCTGGCGGCACGTGGTGTCGCAAACCCCAGGCCACTCGTTGCAAGCGGCAGAGAACCAGGCGACCTACCAGACCTACCTCGACGGATGGGCTGATCTGAATCAGCGGCTCCGGCGAGGCGAGCCCTGGAGCGGGAACGAGCGCAACGTCGCGTTCTTGAACTCCGGGGGCCGCGGCGAGGACCTCGACTTCGTGGATGTGTCCGCCGTCTTGGGGCTCGACGACGCCGGAGACGGGCGCAGCGCCGCGCGCATCGACATCGATTTCGACGGAGATGACGACATCGTGCTCACCGCGCGGTCGGAGCCGCGAGTGCGAATCCTGTGCAACCGGTTGGCGGACGGCGTGCCCGGGCTCAGCGTTCGACTGGAGGGCACCGGGAAGTCGGGCACCGAGGCCATCGGCGGCGTGGTGTATGCGACCGAAGTTCAGGACGAGGATCCGGAAGACGCGGTCGCAGCCGAGTTCATTCCGGGCCGGACCCAGCGCAGGACTCGCTCCGTGGGCTCGGGCTACCTGGCGCAGTCGAGCGCGTGGCTCCGCTTTGCGTTCCCCATAGCCGCAGAGGAGTCGACTCCCAGGAGGGGGCGCCGCGTTCGCCTAGCGGTGCGCTGGCCACGAACGGGCCAGATGGAGGAGTTCGGAACGGTCCGTTTGGGCAAGAAGCGCTTCTTGCTCAAGCAAGGGACTGGCGTCGCGCGGGAGGTCAACGCTCCCGACAAGGTGCGGCTTGATGGAGCTGGGCTTCCGGACTTCGATCTGGAGGCAAGCGCGGGACGGCGACTGGCTCTGCCGGCGCCGTCATCGATCCCGAGCCTCGCCGCGCGCGGTGCCAGCGGACGGGCGGCGCAGCTCTTCGGGATCACCCCCGACGGTCCCCGTGGCGCGGGCCAGCCCGTGATCGTGCTTGCTTGGGACTCGAGCGAGCCGGATGCCATCGTCGGCCTTGGCGCCGTAGCAGCTCTGTCTAAGGAGGCCAAGGACGCCGGTGCGCTGGTCGTCTCCATCGACCTGGCGCGCGAGGCAGACCCAGCGGACTTCCCGGCCCAGCTCAACAAGGGCGCTGCCCTGCTCGCCTCAGCCGGATTCGAGGGCGACGAGCTTAGCGCGATCGCTTCGACCGCGAGCACGCTGGCCGAGCTGGTGGCCTGGAGGCTCGACACCTCCGAAGCGCCGCCACTGCCCTGGTCCCTGATCGTGGGGGCCGACGGGCGGCTGGACGCTGTTCGCACCGGCCCCTGGAATGAAGGGGACGCTGCGAAAGACTTTGTGTTCTGCAAAACGCTAGGCAACGCGCGCCTGTTGCTCGCTTCGCCCTTCGGTGGACGCTGGGTGGATCCACCCCTTGAGGCCAATCTCGGCAAGCTCCAGGCGCGACTCCAGAAGCGCGGTCTTGTGGACGCGGTGCGCGAGCTTGACCTGGCCCGGTTGACGACAGCGCCGGCGACCAGCGCCGAGGTTCAGGTCCGTCTCGGCCAAACGTACCTCAACTCAGAGGACTACCCGAAGGCGCTACGCTGCTTCGATACCGCGCTGGAGGCGGACCCCAAGTCGATCATTGCCCACCGGGCCCGCGCCTACACGCTCCAGGTGATGAAGCGGTTCCCCGAGTCATTGGAGGCCTGGGCCCACGCCATCGAGCTGGAGCCCAGCGACGTGAACTCCCGCGTCAACCGAGCCTTCGCCGCGATCGACGCGGGGGACCTCGAACTCGCCCAGGCGGACCTCGACATCTTGGTTGCCGCTACCGGCGCCAACTCCCAGGGGACCCAAGCCGTGGCGCGCGCGCTGACCTCCGCGCGGGAGAAGAAGTGACTCGGCGTTCGCCAGCAGAGCTTCGTGCGCTCAGGCAGCGACTCGTGGAGCTGCGCGCGACCGGCGCGGGCAGCGGGGAGTCCATGGAGGGCGGGCTGGGCAAGGAGATCGCATCAGCCCTCGATCGCCTCGACCGTGACCTCCTGCCGAGGACCGCGGGCGGCCACGAACACCTCGTCGCCGGCATCGTCGGTCCGAACAACGCGGGTAAGTCGGCGCTCTTCAATTCGTTGGTGGCCGGCGCACTGACCGAAGGAAGCCCCGCGCCCACGCGCATCAGTCCTTCGCTTCCGACCGGCGGCGCGACACGGCGGCTGGTCGGGGCGCTTTCCGGCGAGCTGCGGAACGCCCTGGAGAGTGAGCCTTCACTCCAGCGCTTCCCCATGCGCGGCGTCACGCCAGGGCCAGAGGGCGTTCTTGCCGCGACGGAAACCGCCGAGGCGTCCGAGGTGGCGGAGCTGCTGCTCGTCGAGACCCAGTCGCTGCCGGAGACGCTGCTGCTGGTGGACACGCCGGACTTCGACAGCGTGCTCGAAGAGAACCGCGCCGTTACGGACGCGCTGCTCGCGGTCACCGACGTCGCGATCGTCGTGGTGACGCGGCACACGTACCAGAACCACGATGTCATTGAGTTCTTGGCGGACTGGCTGGCCCATGGACGGCCTTGGGTCCTCGTCTACAACGAGTCGATTGACCCTGACACGACGCTGAAGCACGCCCAGAAGATCGCCGAGGATCTCGGGGGAGAGCCGGAAGCTATCTTCCATTCCCCCTTTGACTTAGAGGTGGCTCGCGGTGAGCGCGCGCTTGTGCCGACTCTGCTTCCGGCTCCTGCCGATGGCAACACCGTGATGGGTGCGTGGCTCCGCGAGCTTGGCGCCAGCGGGGATCTGAAGGCTCGCTCGCTCCAGGCTTCCTTCGAGGGACTGGAACAGGACCTTTTGGCCCTGGCCTCCGGTGCGCGAACGCTCCTGGCGAAAGTGGATGCGGTCACCCTAGTGGCGGAAGAGCACGCGACGCGGCTCGCCAAGGCCGTCGCCCGCGAAGCGATGCCCATGGGGCCTTTCCTCGAAGCCTTCCGCGAAGTGCTCGACGAGCGGCCCACCGCGGTGCAGCGGGAGCTTCGTCGGGGCCTGCGCTGGACGAGTAGCCAGGTCATGGGCACCGCCAAGTGGATCAGCGGCAAGGTTCGGGGTGGCGCGCCGAAGCCGGCGCCCACGGAAGACGCGAAGGCCAAGACGTTGTTCTCCGCCGAGGGGGCCGAGCTGGAGTCCGGGTGGAGCGCCTTCATCGAGCCACTTCAGGTGGAGCTGCGCGCGATGCGTCGATCTTCGGATACACCCGATGAGGTGCGCGCCGCGTTGACCGAGGTCACGGCCGCTGGTGTCGCGCCCAAGTCCCTCGACGTGGCCAAGGAAACGCTCCAGCTCGACCCCGAGCTCATGCGCGAATACCACGCCGCCTGCCGCGAGATCATCGCCGCAGAGTTGGACGAACAGGGGACAGAATGGGCGCTGCAGCTGGCGGTGGATGCGCTGCACCTCCTGCCGATCGGCGTGGCCGGCGCCGTCATCGTGCACACCGGGGGCATGGGGGCGGACATCGCGGTGGCCGGCGGGGGAGCCCTGAGCGCAGCCGCCGCCGAGCGCCTGTCACGGACGCTCGGCACCGGCGTCGCGGCTGCGGCTCGCCAACGCTGGGTGGAGCTACGGACCCCGAGGATTGCCCAGGCCGTCGTGGATGCTCTCCTGCGGACGCCCACCGTGAGCGATGGCCAGGGGCGGCCCCTCTCCGCGCTTCGGGATGAAGCCGAACGAATCGCGCAGGCCGCTTCGCTTCAGGGCCCCGAGAGCGCACAGTCTTCTGACGGTACCTCGTAACGCCAGACGGGGGGTCCCCGACCCAGTCCGCACCATGGGAAACAACACTCCAACCACCCAGATCCATCCAGGAGCCTCGCGCGCCGTCTTGTCGTCCCTCTTAGCCGACTTTGACCGTGACCTTGGCTCCGTTCGCGAGCTTCGCCCGATGGCGGCCATGGAGGCTGAGGTCGGCGAACTCCGTGAGGATCTTGAGGAGCAGCTGGACCGCGCCAAGTCCGCGGCGGTGATCTGCCTCGTGGGCTCCACGGGTGCGGGTAAGTCCACCCTGCTGAATGCCCTTGTGGGCCGTGACGTCGCCATCGAAGGAGTGGATCGGCCCACGACATCGGCCCCGGTCATCTACAGGCCGCGGGACGCGGACGTCTCGAAGATCCTCGAGGGACTCCCCGGTCAGCCGCCGACGGTCGTGTCCTATGACGCTGACCCCGACGCCGGGGCGGGATCGTTCTGGCGCGGGCAGATTCTGATCGACGCGCCCGATACCAACAGCGTGGCCACGGTCCACCGCGAGGTGGTGAAGGGCCTCAGCGCGCGGGCCGACGTGCTCGTGGTCGTGGCGCACCGCCAGTCCATTGCGGAGCTCAGCTCCGCCACGTTCATTGATCTCTTTGCGGAGCGGCGCGGCATGGTCTTTGTGCTCGGGCGCACCGACGAGCTGGACGAGTCCGCCAAGGAAGAGCTATTGGGCCAGCTCCGGAATCTCCGCGACGATCGTTGGCGATCCCCGGATGCTCCGGTGCTAGCGATCAGCGCGCGCACGGCCAAGACGGACCCCGGGGGGGGCAACGTCGCTGCGCTCAAGTCTCAGCTCTCCAGCCTCATCGCCGCCGAGAAGCTGGGCAGTGTTCGCCGGCGCAACGCGGTCGGGAACGTCGCTCGCATCGCGGCTCTCATCAAGGGCCGTGCCGCCGAGCTTGAAGGCGCGACGAAGGCCCTGGATGAAGGGCTTGAAGGCGGCGCGGAGGCCTGGCGCAGCGGCCTCGTGGACGCGATCCACGAACGCCTCGACGTGCGCCAGCCGGACCTCGCGCGCATGCTTTGGAACGACGCCGCGAAGGTCTGGGATGGCCCCGGCGGGTACGCGCTGCGTGTGGGCGGTCTCTCGGCCGTCGGCATGGGGGCCGGAGCGGCCGTGGCACGTCGCAACCCGGTTCTGGCTGCGGGGCTGGCCGTGGGCAGCGTGGCGGCCGATCGTCTCCGCGGGGCCGTGCGCGAGCGTCAGTTTGAGTCGACGTCGGGCCTCCTGCCCGGGGCGTCCGAACTGGAGGCGCTCCAGCGCGACGCGTTCCTCGGTGCACGTCTCGCCGCAGAGGACGCCTACATGGACGGCGCCGCTGACGAGATGGTGCCGACCTCGGACGAGCTCGATGGGCACGCGGCTGGCGCCGTAGACGACGCGTGGGATCGCCTCGTTCGCGTGGATCTTCCGCGGGAGGCTGGGCACGCCGTCCCCAAGGGGCTGCGGCTACTCATCGACCTGCCCGTGTACGGCCTCGGCATCTGGGTGCTCGTTCGCGTGATCCTCGGCTTCGTGCGCGATAGCTACGTGGGCGGCGACTTCCTCGTCAGCGCCGCGATCATCGCGTTCGCCTGGCTCTTCCTTGCGCGCGCTCTCGTGCGCATGCGCCTGTCGTCACGCAGCTCTTCCTTGCTCACCGAAGTCCGTGGCGGCGTAGAGCAGCGACTCGGCCAAGCGGCACGCACATCCATCGAGGCACGCCAGAAGCGGCTCGGCAAGGGGCGCGAGGCTCTGCTCAGGCTGCAGTCGGCCGACGCCCTCTGGAGGCAGCGCCTACACGGCGAAGACCTCTAGTCCTTCTTCTTCTTCCTTCATCCGTTCGACGCTTTCGTTTCTTCTCCGATGCTGAATCTCCTCCCGCTGATCCTTAGCTGTCCCGTTGCGACGCCCGTCCAGGAGCCCGCACCCGTCCAGGCGGAGCTTGCGCCCACCGATGACATCCTTCTTGGGCCGGAGGCCAACCGTTACCGATGGGTGCCGAACTGGCTGAAGGTTCCCGACGGCATGGAGCTCGGGAACACCCACGGGTGCATCGCCGTGGATTCCAAGGGCCGCGTGTTCATCAACACGGACTCTGAGCACGCGATCATCATCGCGCGCCCCGACGGGACCATTGAGACGACCTGGGGCAAGGACTGGGCTGGCGGACTGCACGGCATGACCCTCGTGAAGGAGGGCGACGAGGAGTTCCTCTACCTTGCGCACACGGGCCGGCACGAGGTCGCAAAGACGACGCTGCTCGGCGAGATCGTCTGGACTCTCCCGTGGCCCGAGATCTCGGGCAAGTACAAGTCGGCGGACCAGTACAAGCCGACGGGTATCGCGGTCGGGCCCGACGGGCAGATCTTCATCGCTGATGGGTACGGCCAGAACTGGATCCATCGCTACTCGAAGGACCGCGAGTACCTTGGCTTGTTCGGAGGCCCAGGTACGGAACCGGGCAAGGTGAAGACACCCCACGGACTCGTGATGGAGCTCGGTGGGGAGGAGCCTTACCTGGTCGTGTGCGACCGAGAGAACAAGCGTCTCCAGCGCTTTGCCATGGACGGCAAGCTGGTGCGGGCGGAGTCGCCGCTGCTCGAGCGTCCGTGCAACGGCGTCTTCAGCAAGCACGGCCTCGCCATCGCAGAGCTCCGCGGCCGCGTGACGCTCCTCGGGCTCGATGAGCAAGGCGAGCGCATCGTCCTTGCCCACCTCGGCGAGAACCCCGACCCCAAGAAGCGCGCGGTGAATGGCGTGCCTAAGGAGGCCTGGGCGGACGGCGAATTCCTGTCGCCGCACGGGATCGGCGCGGACGCCGACGGCAACCTGTACGTGCTCGATTGGAACCGCCACGGGCGGATCACCAAGCTGGAGCGGGTAGGGGAGTAGCCCCGTCGGGCGGGGCCAGCACGGGCTCCTCCCCCATGCGGTGCCTATCTGTCAGGCACGCCCGCCAGGGGCTTGCCAGAATGGCAGGGGGCGGCGAAAGCAAGGCGCTAGGCCGCCCCTAGGGGCCGTGAGGCGCGGTTGCCGCCTCTCTTCGCCCTTGGGGGAAGAGTTGGCACACGAGTTGTTTCATGTGCGCTGACCCACCGCCCGGGCTCCTTCCCGGCGGACAACCCGAGCCCTGAGGGGCTCACTGATACCTTCCAAGTATGAGCACCAGTACAGGCAAGATCATCGGCATCGACCTCGGCACCACGAACTCCGTGGTGGCTGTGATGGAAGGTGGCGAGCCAATCGTGATTACCAACCTCGAAGGCGCACGCACGACCCCCTCGGTCGTGGCCTTCCAGGGTGATGGAGAGCGCCTCGTCGGCGCCCCGGCCAAGCGCCAGGCCGTCACGAACCCGACCAAGACCGTCGCTTCCATCAAGCGCTTCATGGGTCGTCGTCACCACGAGGTCGGCGACGAAGAGAAGCAGGTGGCCTACAGCCTTGTGGGCGGCCCCGACGAGGTCGTGAAGGTCGAC
>CALHGQ010000547.1 GCA_938030175.1 uncultured bacterium
TGTCGCCCGTGCTGTTCACCGTGCCGTAGCAGAACTGAACGCCCGCGGCCCTGCCCGGTGGACTGATCGCGAGGGAGGCGGCGATGTCCAGTGAGCCTGAACGGCTCTGGGTCCAAACGAAGAGGCTGCCCCAGTAGTCGACGGCAGAGTAGAGCGCGCCCGCGGTGGCGAGCGTCCCAGGCTCGAGGTTAGAGCCAATCGCAACTCGGCGGCGCTCGACGATGGCAAACTCGCCGCCCGTGGGCTCCATCGTCGTCATGTGCAGAACGCCGTTCTCTTCGTAGCCGAGCATGAAGCGGCCGCGCCCTGTCGCTACGACGAGGTCGTTCTGGTTAGGAGCTTGATCGGCGTGCTCTGAAAGCTGCAGCTCGTAGAGGGTCGGAGTCGTGCCTGATGATGCATCCAGAGCGACGAAAGCATCGCCCACCGCCGACAGTCGATCGTCGTAGGTAATGAGGAAGGGGCTGGGGGCATCCCATGAGTCGCTGAGCTTGGACATGGCTGAGGCGTCTACGTCGAAGTAGATCGATCCTGTGCTTGGCCCCACAACCGACCTGATGACGAATGGTTGGTTGTTCGCGTAGTCGATAAAGGTCCTTCGGACGCTGGAGGCTCCCGTGGCAAGCTCGCGCTCAGACCAGGCAACGACGTACTGGAGCGAGAGGCAGCAGGTTCCGCTACTGCTAGAGACCGATGGCGCCGAGGTGCTGTGCGTGGGGCGATCGGTAATGGCTCGCGGGGTACCAGAGCCAGGGGCGGAGGCCCTTACCGCGTAGATCGAGCGCCGACCGCTTAGATCGATGCGATTGTAGGCGACAAGGTAGGTCGTGCCTTCCTTCTGGAATCCGTCTGTGCCGAGGTCGGGTGCCGCCAAGGTGTAGACGGAAGTCGCGCTGTCGATGGTGTAGGGGAGGAAGAACGGATCATCGTCCCGCCGGGCCCTGCCCACGATGTCCTTCGATCCGTTGACACTGGTGCTGTCTGCCTCAGCGACAATCAGGGTGAAGTCGGCTCCGGCCGTCTGCATACCGACCTTCGGGTTCGTCCAGCTCGCAGAGGTCTGGTCGGCGTAGCCGCCGCTCGTCACCGTGCCGTTCGCCCTGACGTACCAGGTGATGACATCCGTGTCCGTGGCCGAGAAGGTCTCCTCGGCCACGACGCAGTACCTGATGCCGAACGGCGAGTACGCGGTGTCTGGGTTGGTCAGGTCAGCGGTCCCGGTGCCGACCGTAAACGGGGTGAGCAGCGGATCGATCACGATGGGCCATGCCGCGCCCTCGAGGAAGGACGCCGAAACGACTAGGTGAATCTCGCCGTCTTGCCACGACGCGTCGACGGTGGCCGCTCGTCCTTCCGCATCGAAGACGACGGCAGCGCCGTACTCGACTCCGCCGCGCTCGTTCGAGAATACGAATCCGCCGCGCTGACTCTCGGCGGACAGGTCTGTGGTGACACCAAGGCGTAGTGCGAGGTCGCCGATGCCAGGGGCTGATTGAATCTCGAATGACTGTTCGACGCCGTCCGGTGTCAGGTCGTAGCGAACGCAGAGGTTTCCGCGCTTGAGGGTGATGCGGTCGCCTGACCGGCTCACTTGGCTGGCCTGCTCGATGAGGACCGGGTCGCCTCCGCGCTGAACGTCTTGAACGCGCAACCGTAGGGGATAGTTCCGCGGAGCATCGGACCCGAGGAACGGGATGAACGCGAAGCCTGATGCGTCGGCGCTCGCCTTGTACCCGCGCCCGCGCGCCCAGAGTGTGCCATGGGCGTCCGTGTCGTAGTGAACGGTGGCGCGATGGTTCGACGCGCTGGCGAGCGAGATCACTCCGGGAGCCGCGCTTTCAGACTGCGAGACCGACAAAAGGAGCGTGGCGGCGAGAAGGGCGGTGGTCATGGTCGATGGACGAGTGGTGCCGCTGGGAAAAGCGGAACAGAGGAGGTGAGTACCGTATCTTACCGACCCACGTGATACGCACCGGCCCCAGTTCCGCCTACCTAGGAATCCACGATCGAAACGCCCACCCGAGACATCGAGTCCCCCGCTGACGTAGCGGAGTTTGTGAGTCGGTTCTATGGCCGCGTCGCCGAGGACTCACTCCTCGGTCCGGTCTTTGTGGGGCAGGCCGAGGTTGATTGGCACGAGCACATCCCCAGGCTCACGGCGTTTTGGTGCCAGATCGAGCTAGGGATTCCTGGGTTCAACGGCGCGCCCACGGCCAAGCATTCGGCGCTGAGTCGAGTACGGCCCTTCGAGGCCCGCCAGTTCGAACGCTGGATCCAGCTGTTCACCGACACGATCCGGGGTGGGTGGAGCGGTTCACGGGTGGAGAGCATGATCGATCGGGCCGTGCAGATCGCCCAGGTCCAGTCTCGGGCGGTAGAGCGAGCGGAGCCGTGGAGTCCCAAGTAAGAGCGGCTCCTAGGGACCTGTAGGGAGCGCGCAAGAAAACCCAGGGTCTCCGTGTAAGGATCCAGGGTGCCGAGGGAGTGGTGGCAGAGATCATGCTCATATCCCACGCTACACCCTCCATGTCAGACTTCCCCGCGACCCGTCAGAGCTTGCTGATCGAGCTGGCTCGTCGGAGCGACGAAGCCTGGACTGAGTTCCTCGAGGTCTACGAGGCCACGATCCTTCGTCGCTGCCGCGCCCTGGGCCTCCAGGACGCCGACGCGCGGGACGTGACCCAGGAAGTTCTCGCGGCGGTGCACCAGCGGATCCCGACCTGGGATCACGATGCATCCCGCGGCAGCTTCCGGGGCTGGCTGCTTCGTACGGCTCGCAACATCTCCGTTGATCGCATAACGGACCGAGCTCGACGCGAGCAGGTCGGTGGCGGAAGCGAGATGGAGCGGCGGCTCGACCGAGCCGCCTTCGAAGCGGATGGAGAAGACGACGAGTTCCAGAGCGAGTTTCGGCGCACGGCCATGGCCTGGGCCTTGGAAAAAGCGCGCGGCGAAGTCCGTGAGTTGACCTGGCGTGCCTTCGTGGGGACGACGCTCGAAGGGCGTGGTGCCGCAGAGGTCGCCAAGGAACTCGGGGCAAGCCTCGGAAGCGTCTACACGGCCAAGTGCCGGGTCGTCGCGCGGATCCAGGCCCACGTCAAGGGCCTGGAGGATGAGTCATGAGTCTCGTGATTTCCCCGACGTTGTTATCGACTCTAATGGGCCTGGAGGCTCTCCATGAAACCAACTGATCCGTCCCCGGCGACTAGCACTCCAACGGCGTGCGTTGATGCGCAGACCCTCGAGCGTTACCTGGCCGAGCACCTTGACGAGTCCGACGAGGTCCGCGTCGAAGCGCACCTTGAGACGTGCGACGCGTGCCGCCGCACCATGGAACTCCAGGCCGCGGAGCCTGAGGTTTGGACCGAGCTCGCGGCCGGCGTACCGGATGTCTTGCCAGCCGCGACGCTCCCTGGGAGCGACAGTGAGGAGGGCATTCAGGTCGACGAGGTGATCAGCCTCCTCGATCCCACCGACGACCCCGCCTACCTCGGGCGCATCGGCGCCTACGAGATCAGCGGCGTGATCGGCGGCGGAGCGACAGGCGTCGTTCTCAAGGCGATGGAGCCGAGGCTCAATCGTTTCGTTGCGATCAAGCTGATGTCGCCGCGCTATCGGCACCATGGCGCCGCACGGAGCCGCTTCGAACGCGAGGGCAAAGCGGTCGCTGCCGTGTCGGACGAGCACGTTGTCCAAGTCTTCGCCGTCGACGACCATCGCGGACTCCCCTTCATCGTGATGCAGTACGTCGCGGGTCCGTCGCTCCAACAGCGACTGGACCAGGACGGGCCCCTCGATACGAACGAAGTCACTCGCATTGGGCTTCAGGTGGCCAAGGGGCTAGCAGCCGCCCACGCCCAGGGGATCATTCATCGGGACGTGAAGCCGGCCAACGTGCTGCTCCAGGCAAATGTTGACCGGGCGCTTGTGACCGACTTCGGGCTCGCCAGAGTCGCGGACGAGGCGGCGTTGACCCGCAGCGGTACCATTGCCGGCACGCCGCAGTACATGTCGCCGGAGCAGGCCCGCGGCGACGCCGTCGATACGTCCTCCGACCTCTTCAGCCTCGGAAGCCTGATGTACGCCGCGACGACGGCGCGCCCGCCCTTCCGCGCAGAGAACGTCTACGGCGTCATTCGCCGCGTGTGTGAGTCGAAGCCCCGACCGATTCGCGAGCTACAGCCAGCGATTGATCCTTGGCTGCAGGCCTTTGTTGAGAAGCTGATGGAGAAGAGCGCCGCCGAGCGCTTTGGGTCCGCCGCTGAGGTGGCCGATCGGCTGGGTGAGGAGCTCGCGCACCTGCAGAGCCCTACCCTGCTGCCCGAGCCGCCGCGGGCTTGGTGGCATCGGGAAGCGGAAGCGCCAGCGTCGCCGAATCGGAAGCGCATCCTCGCCTGGTGCGCGGGCGGGCTTGTGATTCTCCTCGGAGCGTGGGGCATCAACGGGACGGAGAAGGGCCGGGCCCTTCGCGGCTCACTCTTCTTTGGGATCACCAGCGCCTTCAGCTCGAGCGCGCAGGACGATGCGGGGGAGGTTCTCGGGGAGGGCTGGAGCGTCGTTGCGGAGGCAGAGAGCCAACCTAACGTGCAGCTCTACGCGCTCACCGAGACGCGGTTCATGGAAGCCGACGGGCTCGAGTCCGCCGTGGTCAAAATCGATCGCGGCGACGTGGACATCGTCGTCGGCGAGCCCGGGGTCGTGACGCTGCGGTCCGTCCGGCGCGTTCGGGCGGCCAACGCTGAAGCCGCGGCGATTTCGATCTCCGGCCACACGGTTCAGCTGGCCCAGGAAGAGGGCGCGGCGATCCTCAGGGATGCCGCTGAGATCACGGGTGTGGGAGCGACCTATCGCCTGGTGGTCCCCGAGGGAATGGGCGTCGACGTCACGACGAGGGCCGGACACGTCACGCTTGGTGATGGCGTTGGCGCCGCGAACTTGGTTGCCAACGGATCGGCCGTCGTGGGGCAGCTGACCGGCGACCTCGACGCAAGAACCAACGGTGGCGGCATCCAGATGACGGCGGGATTCGCCCACAAAGCCGAGGTGCTCGCCGTCGGCGGCGACGTTCACGTCGCCAGTCTGACCGGCGAAATCTGGGCGCGCACGTCGAACGGCGACGCCTACTTGAGCGGGAACCCCGGCACGGTCACGGTTCAGACCTCTGGGGGAGACATCCACGTGGACGGCATCGACGGAACGACCGGGGGGTACGCCTCGGTGGGGGACGTCCTGGTGAACGTTCACGCAACTCCTTCGGCGGTGTCGCTCTTCAGCGCGACCGGCGGCAACGTCGAGGTGATCCTCGATGACGAGGTCGACGCTACGCTGCACGTGCGCGGGGAGGTCGACTCTGCGATCGAGTTCGCTCTGGAAGATCCAGGGGATGGGCGCCTGCCTTACTCCGCCGCCCAGATCGGTGAGGGCAGCGCTGAGCCGATCCAGGTGACGATGGTCTCGGGCCGGGTGGCGGTGCGCGTAGAGGACCTCGGAGCCTCGGATGGACCGCTGGATCAGCCGACAGAGGGCGACGCGCCAAGGGATACCGGTGATGGACAGCCGACGGAAGGGGAAGTGGTTTTGGCAGGCGGGGACGAGTCGGGACCGGCCGATACGCCCGGCGGCTCTGGCAGTAGCGGGTCGAGCGACGACTCGGGTCTGGGCGGTAGCGGCAGCGGGCTCGGTGGCAGTGGCTTGGGTGGCATTGGCTTGGGGGGCAGTGGCTTGGGCGGCAGCGGTCTAGGCGGCAGCGGCTTAGGCGGAAGTGGCTCGGGCAGCAGCGCCGGCGGCGCGCTCCCCCCTATCTCCAACGAGGCGCGCGCCCGGATGGTGAGCGCAACCAACACTCCGGCCCAGCCCGGTGTCATCACCACGGTTGCGTTCGAGGAGCCCATCGGGAACATCGACGGCTACACCCTCTACCTGCCCCGCTCCTACGGTGAGCGCGAGGGGCTTCTGCCGGTCTTGGTCTACTTGCAGGGTGCCTTTGGCGTTGGAGGTGAGATCGAGGACCTTCACCACTGGGGCTTGGCGCGGCTTCTTCGGGATGAGACGGACCTGTCGATCGAACGCAACCGCATGCTCCTCGACGAGTTCATCGTGGTTTGTCCCCACAGCGCAGGCGGCCAGTATCACTCAGCTCCTGAGGCCATGACCGCGATCCTCGAAGCGCTCGAGCGTGACTATCGAGCGGACCCTCGGCGCTTCACGGTGACAGGCTTGAGCATCGGCGGGCACGGGTGCTGGGGGCTCGCGTCGCGGCTGCCCGGACGCTTTGCCGCGATCGCGCCCATGGGGAGCGACACGTTTGCGGTCGAGAGCCTCGCGGGTCTCGGCGACGTGGCGATCTGGATGAGTCACAACGTGACTGACTCCATCGTCGAGATCGGGAGCGTCGAGCGGGCGGCTACCGACTTGGAGGCGATCCACAGGACGCCGTTCCGGCGCATGACCCACGCAGAGATGGCGGGATCGGACCTCCTCGATCACAAGTACGTGTTCACCTCGTCCGTTGGGGGAGGCCACGACGCGTGGACCGACGTCTACTTGAGCGATGTGTTCTACGCATGGCTCCTGAAGCAGACGCTGCCGGTTGCCAGCGAAGAGCGCTAGCGCCGCTCAAAGACCTCCTCGGTCATCCAAGTGAGGTCTTTCCAATGCCCCGTGTCGTTGGGCTGCCTAGGCCCAGAGCTTGACCGCCCTTCCACCACCAAACGGGTGATGGTGGCGGTCAGGCGCTTGACCTCCTCGGGGTGGTCAGCCGCAACGTTCTCGTTCTCGGCTCGGTCGGAGTCGAGGTTGTAGAGCTCCACGGCGCGGTTGCCGCCGGGTAGAACGAGCTTCCACGGTCCGTCGGTGATCGAGTAGCGAAAGTCGCCCCCGTTGCCATGGTTGATGAGCGGAACGCGCTCGGGCTGCGCGGAGGCGTCCTTGAGCACTTGGGCGAAGCTGAGGCTATCTTCGCCCGCGGTGTAGGGGAGCTTGGCGCCGATGAGGTCGGCCAACGTCGCGATGACGTCGGTTTGCCCCACAAGGCCATCGTAGACGCGTCCCGGCGCGTCGATGCCCGCGGGCCAACGTGCCATCATGGGGACTCGATGCCCGCCCTCGTAGACCGAGCGCTTGCCTCCGCGAAGTCCGCCGCGGCTGTCGTGTCCAAACTCCGTGAGGCGCCCTTTCCATGAATTCTCTGGCCCGTTGTCGCTGGTGAAGATGATCAGCGTGTTCTCATCGATGCCAGAGCGCTCCAGGAACTCGAGGATGCGACCCACGTGATGGTCGGTCTCGATCACAAACTCGCCGTATGCGCCAGCGGCCCCTCGGCCATGGAACTCGGGCAGCGGGCACACCGGATAGTGGGGTGACGTGAAGGGCAGGTAGAGAAAGAACGGCTCGCCCGCTTTAGCGGCATCCACGCGGGTGCCCATCCACTCGATGGCCTTGTCGGTGAATCGCGTCAGGCACTCGTTGTCGACGAAGTCTGGCGCAACCTCAAAGCCAGGACGCTTGAGCGCGGTCCGAACAGCCTCCGCCGTTTCCTCGTAGGGCGGCATGATGCGGTAGTCGGCGTGGCGCTCATTCGGCTTCTTGTTAGTGAAGAGCGTGGGCGGTACCGCGGCATGGCGCCCCTCGAACCACGCGAGGACGCCGTAGTTGAGCGACGCGGGGATACCGTAGAAGTACTCAAAGCCGCGATCCAGGGGCATCTCAAGCGTGGGCTGGGTCCAGTCGCGGTCCTCCGGAGTCCCCGGAAAGTCCATGCCGAGGTGCCACTTGCCCACCATGCCCGTGCGATAGCCGTTTGCCTGGAGGAGCGACGCGATCGTCATGCGTCCCTTTGCGATGAGGCACGGCGCTTCGGCCCCGAGGACGCTGCGCTTCATTTTTGTGCGCCAGGGATAGCGGCCCGTGAGCAGCGCGTACCGGGCAGGGGTGCAGACGGAGTCGGCGCTGTGGGCGTTGGTGAATGCAACGCCTTCCGCCGCCAGCCGGTCGAAGTTCGGCGTCTTGAACTTCGCCTCGGCGTTGAAGGCGCTGACGTCGCCGTAGCCTTGATCGTCGGTGTAGATGAGGACGACGTTGGGGGGAGGCGTCCCGTCGCTTTGACCGGCCGTGGGCCGAGGGGCTGCGGCAGGCTTCTTCGGCACGAAGCCCAGCTCGTCCAAGAAGGCAAGGCTCACCTGCATGGTGCGCTCGTAGTCGACGCCGTCGCTCTTCTTTCTGAAGAACGACCCGTTGAAGAAACCGTGGCCTTTGCCCTCGAAGCTCTCCAGCTGGCACGTGTTGCCGGCCTCGGTCATGCCCTTCGTGAAGCGCTCCACCTGGGCGAACGGCACCGTCTTGTCGTCCGTTCCGTGGAAGACCAAGGTGGGGGCGAGCCCGGGGCGCACATGCTCGCTGGGCGAGATCTCGTCCCGCCGCTCGCGTCCGACCGGCCCAATCTCGAAGCCATTTTCCGTGGTGTCCATCACGGGGTTGAAGAGGATCATCGCGTTGGGCAGCGAGCTCACGTCGGCGTTCTCGGCGGGGCCATCCAGGCCGTCGATCACGCCCGTGCACGCGGCGACGTGTCCTCCGGCGGATCCACCGCTCGCTACGATCTTGTGGGGGTCGATACCCAGCTCCTCTGCGTGCTCCCGGATCCAGCGCACGGCGGACTTGCCGTCTTCGACGCACTCAAAGGGCGACGTCTTGTGCGTGTTTCTGATCCGGTACTCGGCGGAGAGCGCGACAAAGCCTTGCTTGGCGAAGAACCGCGCCTGCTCGAAGAACTGCTTCGGATGACCGGACTTCCATCCGCCGCCGAAGAAGAACACGATCGCGGGCGCGGGGGATACTTCTGTGCGTTGCGCCGGAGTGAATAGGTGCAG
>CALHGQ010000548.1 GCA_938030175.1 uncultured bacterium
TATCTCGATTCCGTAACGATTGGGTGACCTAGCGTTCGGCGACGAAGACGCCGTCATCACCAGGGGCGCGTTTCTGCGGCGGTACGGACACTCGTGGGCGGTACCGAACCGCAATCGATTCCGCCACCTTTCGGCGTGAGCCCTCGTGCAAGGCCTGCAAGTATGCAACTGCGCGTCGTGGCGTGTGCGTGGCGTGGCGTGATGTCGTGGCGGTACCGCCACAGTCGGCACGGCCACGTGAAAGGTGGCGGCTTCGGTTGCGGTACCGTACCGCCATAGAACTAAAGCGTATTGACCCCAATGTGCGGGTCGTCGCCACGTCGGGGTTCTCATGCCCGGATAAGCTTCAGGAAATGGTGACTCAAGGGTTAGCAGGTCAACTCTCCAAGCCCTACCGGCGCGCCGATCTGAGTGAAGCGATCAGCTGCGCGATCCAGTAGCGGCCGATGCGCGCCATACGGACACCGGCACAACGCCGCCACGAACCAGCGCCGAGTCCCTGACAGCTCTTACCGCAGCCCCCCCTCGGTATGCGAGTAGACCGCGTATCTGAGTCGACAGGTCATTCGGAGGTTCGTGGCGGCGGTGCGCCGGTGTCGGTACCGTCTCGTGTCCGATCTTGGCCCGATACCCCCGTGAACGGTTGCGATGGCGTCAGCTTCGCCTGGCGCACGCGACGCCTACGGTTGACTGAAAGTGCCTTCTCACAGACGGTTCCGCACTGCCAATTCAGTGTCGAGTGGTCACGTCACCTATAAAGACCAGGCTTACGATTGGTCGAAGAGATTCCGGCTCAGAACCCAGTACAGCAACGACTGCTTGATTGACTCTTCCTTTGTAGGGATGACGCCTACTGGCGTATTGTATCACCCGGAGCATAGACTCAGCCTCTTTCAACTCTAATCGGTCATAGGTGCCACCGCTTTGACCATCTGGAGCATCGATCATCCTCACGCCGCGGAGCAGGAACGGCGTCAAGTGGGAGGGAGGCTCGTATCCTGGCAAACTACCGGCTCCAAAATACACGGCCTGTTCGTCACTCAACTTCACGCAGTGATCATGCTCAAGAAGCGCCATTGCCTCAGCCTGCCGCTCGAACGGGACCCACCCGAATCGGCTTGTGTCAACTTTGGTGAAGGTAACTCCGTGCTCGTACGACCTATATATTTCCCACGATGCTTCGCTCGAGATCGCATCGAGCTCAGCCCCATCGGATATGAATACTTCGCTACGCACAAGCGTACTGCTGCAGGCCGCAACCGTAAGAGCGACGACCAAAACCAGGGAATTTGACGCGGTGGAGTGCATAGTCTCTCGAGTCCAGAAGTGTTCGGTACCGATCCGCGATTGAAGCCGCCACCTCTCCGCTGCGACGCTGCCATCGGCCGCACCGTTCACCTCAAGCCTCCCGGTCGCAGGCGTAGACACACCCGCACAGCGGAATGACCATAGGGCCAGGGGCGACCAATCTGGAAAGGTGGCGACTTTGGTTGCGGTTCAGTACAGCCAGTACAGCCGCGTGAGTGAGTAGGCGATTCAGAGGTTCGTGGCGGCGGTGTGCCGGTGTCGGTACCGTCTCCGTCTCGTGTCAGTATCACTGAACAGATGCACTCTTGAGATTCTGACTCGAATTTCTGCACTGCGCGCGCGCGCGGCGGCCCTTCTACCCTGAGTGCAAGAAAGCGACGCCACAGACCTCGAGCTACTTCGGGCGCTCGCCCAGCCCTTTGGTGCGGTTGGGCGAGCGGCCTTAACGGAGCTCTACCAACGGCACGCCCACGCCGTGAGGGGCCTCTTGGGTCGCTTCGGTGGCGTGGACGCCGCGACGGTCGAAGACTGCGTTCAGGAGACCTTCCTCAAGGCTCAGGCCGAGGCGGCCCGGTTCGAGTGCGGTAGCGCGCGGCCTTGGCTCCTGAGAATCGCGATGCATCAGCTGCGCGACCGCCGCCGGTCCGATGCGCGGAGAAAGTTCCGCGAGGCCCGAGCGCTGCGTGAGCGACCTCGGGAAATGGACCATGGAGGCCCCGTCGACCTCGAAGAGCTGCTTGGGTCTCTCTCCGAACGGGACCGCGTGCTGCTGGAGCTCCGGTTTGTTCAAGACCTCGGTTTCCGTGAGGTCGCGGCCGCGTTGGGCGTGTCGATTCGCACGGCCAAGAGCTGGTCGGCGCTGGCACTGGAGCGCCTCCGCGAACGGTTCAAGGCGGAGCGAACGCCCGAAGAACAGGTGCCGCCAGCCCCCCCTAACCGCAAGGTGAACGCATGACTCCGACGATACGAGACTGGGCAGAGATGCTGCGCGCAGCGGGCCGCGAGCGAGCACAAGGCGCCCGCGCTCCTGGAGAAGACCCAACGCTGGCTGATCTACTGGAGCCAGCTGCACAAGCCCCTCCTCCGGCCTCGATACAGCGTAGCGACGCTCTCGCAGCCGCAAGCCTGGCCGCCGGGGCGGTGGCCTCTGGCCTGGCTGGGCTCGCGCCGAATCCAGCCGCGAAGTCCCTCGATGCCCCTCTGCGCGCTGTCCTTGAGCGCGCCTTTGAGAGCCTCCCCACCGCCGCACCGAAGCCGCTTCAGCAAAGCGTCATGGAGAGCCTCATGAAGCGGCGGGAAGTGGCTCCCAAGGGGCCTATCGATCCACCAGCCACCAAGGAACCGCGATAACCCCATGACATTTTCAAACGATGAGCAAGAGCGCACCTCGCCGGAGCAGCGCGGCTTCAGCCGCGACTCTGGCGGGCGGAAGATGCTGCGTGCAGGCGTGCGCTTGGCGATCCCCTTGATCCTCCTTCCCGCGCTCTTTCTGCTTCCCGCCCTTGAGTCAGCCCTAGCTGGACCCGCTGCCGCCCCTGACCCTGCGGGGCCGGTCAGCCAAGTGAACGTTGGCGACCTAGCCTCCTTCCTCTGGTTCGAGAGCCGAATCCTGACGATCGTTGGCATCGCCCTTTCCACGGCCGCACTGACCCACGGGCCACGCGTCGCCATTAGCGGACTCAAGAGAGCGCTCATGGCCCCGCGCGTCATGCCGAATGCCCCCGCTCGGCCTCACCTCGTGGCCGAAGCCGAAGCCCTGTCGCTCGCCGCTCGCATGGTGGTCTTCATAGGCCTGCTGGCAGCCCTGACGGATTCGATGTCCGATCTCGCCATGATCCGAGCGGTCCTTGACGGCACCCCCTTCAACGCCTTCACGCCGGGGACCATGGGCCGCGGCCTCTCGGGGAGCCTCGCGGTGCCGCTCACGGCGCTCTGGGTGGGACATCTGTGGTTTGGCGGCGCGGCGGACGCCGCGTTTCGTCAGAGCGGGCGGTCGGAACGAGCGCCTTTCCGTTCTGGCAGCGACTTCCTTCCGCTGCTCTTCCTGGTTCCACTCGTCCTTCCGCTGCTCCTTGGGTTCTACAAGTTCCCTGTCAAATGACCCCGACCATGACGCTTCTTCGCCGGCTCGCGCCACTCCTTGTGGGTGCGCTCTTTCTCTTCGTCGCCTCCAACGCCCGGTGGGGTCATGCGACGGCCCTTGTGGACCCCGTTGGACTGGCCGTCGTGCTCTTCCTGCCGTGGATCACGCTGGCCTGCACCGACTCAGTCCACGCTGCCGGCGCGACGTTCTCCGACGCTTTTCTGACGAAGCCATCTTGCACTCCGCCGACGCGCCTCGTCGCGACCCGTTCACGCCTCCGTTTCGTGGCTGGAGCCTCGATCGCGGCGGGTGTGATCGTGGCCTGCATGGGCCTCGTCGAGGAGATCAACGCCATCGCCGGGGCTAAGGGCGAAGTGGACGCAGGGGTCTGGCCAAGATTCGCTGCCAGCATGCTGCTTGGACCGCTCTACGGCATCGCGCTCAGGACGTTCCTGTACGACCCTGCCGAATCTGCCCTTGCCGCTGCAGACGGAGAGCTTGTCGATCTATTTGAGTAATCAGCGCTCGCGTCGGGTGGCGCGTGCGCGGCAGACGCCGAGGAAAAGTGCACTCAGCTCAGGCAAGGAGAGGTCACCCGTTTCCACGACCAGTCGCCCGCGGAGCGCTCCCACGAACGAGGGAGAGAGCCCGCGCGATACGGACACCGGCACATCGCCGCCGCGAACTAGCGCCGAGTTACAGACAGCTCTTACCGCAGCCCCCCTCGTTAGGCGAGTTGACCGTGCATCTGAGTCGGCCCGAAATTCGGAGGTTCGTGGCGGCGGTGTG
Organism: uncultured bacterium; assembly: GCA_938030175.1. GTDB lineage: Bacteria > Planctomycetota > UBA1135 > UBA1135 > Saltatorellus. The sequence continues at coordinate 4,181 of CALHGQ010000548.1, forward strand.
CCGGTGTCG
>CALHGQ010000549.1 GCA_938030175.1 uncultured bacterium
CCTGCCCCAAAGGGCCTCGTCCTTGGGCACGAAGCCGCGGGCATCGTCTGCGAGCGCGGCCCTTCCGCCGACCTGCGCATCGGCGAGCTCGTCGGCATCGATCCGCGCGTTCCCTGCGGGGAGTGCGATGGATGCCGCGGCGCGGCGTCGCCGTCCCCCACCGACTGCGTGAGCCCCAGGCAGCTCGGGGTCGACCTCGACGGCGTCTTCGCCGACTTCGTCGTGGTCCCCGCCGCCTGTCTTTACCCCATCAAAGATCACGTGTCGCCTCTCCGGGCCGCGTACCTAGAGCCCGTGGCCGCCGCCATGGGAGCGCTCACGGCTGGGATCCGGGCCCAGGACGTGGGCCTGGTCGCTGGAACCGGCCGCATTGCGGAGCTAACAGCTCGCGTCCTCGAGTACGCGGGGCTCCGCCGCCCGAGGATTCTCCCGACCGATTTGTGGGGAGCCGCCGTCCCCGCTGGGACCCTCGACTTCGTGATCGACGCGGGGCTCCCCGGTGACGACGCGCTGACGGCGATGACGAATGCACTTCGCAGGGGCGGAACCCTCGTGCTCAAGAGCCGCACGTCGACCGCTCGCTCCTTCGTTCCGGCCGAATGGGTGGCCAAAGAGATCACGGTCGCGGCCCGCGCCTATGGGTCCTTTGCACAAGCGGCGCGCGCCGTGGCAGATGAGCGGCTCGTCCTGGAGGACCTGTTCGGTACGCCTCGGCCGCTGTCTGCGTTCGAGCAGGTCTTCCGCGACGCGCGCGCCGCGGAGAGCGTCAAGCAGTTCTTCGATCTCGAGCGAGCGACACAGGATCCTGGGCGAGCGACTCGGGGGCACTGATGTGCGGCGTCGTGGCCGTGCTCGGCGGCGATCCCGGGCGAACGAGTGAGCAGGTCGAGCGTGGACTGCACTCACTGCGCCATCGCGGGCCCAATGGAAAGAGTGCGTGGGCGAACTCGAAGAGTCAGACCGTCGCCCTCGGTCACGTGCGCCTCGCGACCTTCGCCGTCGCGAGCGGGCACCAACCGGTCGCGGACGAAGACGAGTCCGTGGTCGTCACCTGCAGCGGCGAGCTGTACGACTACGCCGCGACGCGACAGGAGCTAGAGGCCAAAGGCCACCGCTTCAGCACGGGCGGCGACTGCGAGCTCATCGTCCATCTCTACAAGGAATACGGCCCCCTGGGCTGCATGCGGCGCCTGCGCGGCGAGTTCGCGTTCGTGCTCTGGGATGAGCGCGAGCAACGGCTGATGGCCGCGCGCGACGGAATGGGCGTGCGCCCGCTGCTGTTCGCCGAGCTGGCCGTCGATGGCGACTCCCAGTGGCTCTTTGCGAGCGAAGCCAGCGCGCTCTTCGCCATGGGCGTCGAAGCTCGTTGGAGCCATCGCGCGCTCAGCGTGGCTGCGGCCCTGCAGTACCCCCTCGCCGGTGAATCACTGTTCGAGGGCGTCCACCACGTGCTCCCTGGGGAGGTCATCCTGCAGCGAGCAGGCGAACCCATGACGCGCCAGCGGTTTCAACCTGAACCCACCCCGTGGACTGGTTCTTTTGAAGAAGCGGCGGAGGCCGTGCGCGCGGAGCTCGAGGGAGCGGTCCGGGCGCGCATGCGTTCCGAAGTGCCCGTTGCTGCGCTCCTCAGCGGCGGCCTCGACTCTACGATGGTCGCCGCCCTCGCGGCGCAAGAGGCGCCCACGCTCACTGCGTACACCGTCAGCTTTGAGGGCAACGTCGCCTACGACGAGCTCGCTTTCGCGGCGTCGACGGCGAAGCATCTTGGCTTGGATCACCAGGTGGTTTCGCTCAATGAGCGCGCGCTCGCCGAGTGCCTGCCCGTCGCCGTCGCACAGAGCGCTGGACTCTCCATCAATCATCACATCGCCGCGAAGTACCTGCTTATGCAGCGAATGCACGGGGACGGCGTCGTCGTCGCGCTGACCGGCGAGGGGGCTGACGAGCTGTTCTACGGCTACGCGCACCTGCGTTCCGACGCAGGCGTCGCGGGCGTGGGCGCGAGCAACGCGGCAAGCGCGGGCTTGATGCTCCCCACAGACGCGCCGTCAGCATTGGACCTGGGCCCCGTGCAAGGCGCGCTGGGGTTCGTGCCCACCTGGGTTCGCGCCAAGGGAGAGCTGGGAGCGCGGTTCCGATCGTTGCTCCAGCCTGAGTTCCGCGCGGAACTGGATACGCACCGCCCCATCGAGCGCTTTGCGTCCTCGGTGGCGCATCATCGGGACAGCGGCGACGCGCCCACCGTGGGCGCCCGCACCTGGAGCGACCATGCGCTCAGCGGCTACATCCTCGGCACGCTCTCCGATCGCATGGAGCTAGCCCACGCCGTGGAAGGACGCCCCGCCTTCCTCGATCAGCGCGTGGTGAAGCTCGCCGCCTCGCTGCCAACGGAGTTCAAGATCCGCGGGCGGCTGGAGAAGGCGGTTCTGCGCGAGGCCGCCAAGGGCTGGATCCCTGAGGACGTTCGCCAGCGTGAGAAGCACCCCTTCCTCGCGCCGCCAACGAGCTACGGCGCCGCAGCGAGCCTGGCCGAAACAGATCGAGACGCATTCGCTCCGGGAGGCATGCTCTCGTCGCGCGCATTCACGGAACGAGTCCAGGCACTCCAAGGGGCCCCGGCGGCCGAGCGGTCCGCATGGGAGCCTGCGATGATGCTCGCACTCTCGCTGTCATGGCTCCACGAAGCGTTCGTGGCGCGGCCCGCCGTGGGGGCGCTTCCATGAGCGGCACCGTAGAGACCCTCGCGGCCCGTGTCATCGCGCACGGCGCAGGGCGTTCGGATCACCCTGCGCTGCAGACCGGTGGCGACAGCCCGCGGAGCTACGCATGGCTGAGCGATACGGTGCGGCGCTGCGCGGCGTCCATGCACGCCTTGGGCGTTGGGCCCGGAGCGCGCGTGCTCATCGACGCTCAACGCGGAGAGGAGTACGTCGTTCGCTTGCTAGCGGGCTGGTACCTGGGCGCATCGGTGATACCGGTGGCCACAGGACTCCCGAGGCAAGCGGAGGCCGCCATGCTCGCACAGCTCGGGGATACGTTCGACGTTCGCCTGCTCAGCGCGAGCCAGCTCCGCGCCGAACCGCTGGGAACCGCGCCGGTGAAAGTCCGCGGCTCGGACGAGGCCTACGTCTTCTTCACATCCGGGTCAAGCGGATCACCCAAGGGCGTCCGCATCGGGTACGGCGGCCTCCCCCACCTCTTCGAGCACCAAGCGAGTGCGTTCCGGGTCTCATCCTCCGCGCGCACGTCGTGGATGCTCGCCGGCCACTTCGACGCATCGATCTCCGACATCGGCGTGCCGCTCTGGAGCGGAGCGTGCCTTGCGATCTGGTCAGGCACAGACCACGGCGGCTCGATGCTCGACTTTGTCAGCTCGTCCGGCCTGACGCACATCGACCTTCCGCCGTCGCAGCTCCCCGCCCTCGTCGCGCGCGGCCTGCCCCCGACGCTCGAGACGATCGTCGTGGGCGGAGAGCCCGCGGCGCCCGACGCGCTGCGCTCCGCGGCAAGGCTCGTGCGCGTCCTCAACGTCTACGGCCCCACCGAGACGACGGTGTGCGCCAGCGTGGAGGTCATCGACCCGGATCGCACCGACGATCGCCCGAGCCTCGGGCGGCCGCTCCCCGGCGTCGGATTCCACGTGGAGAACGGCGAGCTCTTGATCAGCGGCTGGGGCGTGGCCCTCGGCTATCTCGTGGAGGAGCCTGGCGCGTTTGGGATGCTCAGCACGAACGGACCGCGCGCGTACCGGACGGGGGACCTCGTAGAAGCCCTCGACGACGGAACGTTCCAATTCCATGGGCGCGCCGACCGCCAAGTGCAGCTCCGCGGACAACGGGTGGAGCTCGGTGAGATCGAGCAAACGCTCTGCCAGGGCGCAGGCGTGAGGGCAGCGGCGGCGGTCGCGGTTCATTTCCCCGCACCGCGGATCGTCGCGTTTGTGGAGGGGAACCTTGGGGCCGCGACCGTCGCCGCGGAGTCTCTCCAGGAGTGGAAGCGCCCCGCGAGCATCCGCGCCGTGGACGCGCTCCCGCGCCTTGCGAACGATAAGGTGGACTTCGCTGCGCTGACCCGAAAGGCCGCGCGGGAAGAGGAGGCGACAAAGGACACCGTCGACCCGTTGAGTCTGGCGTGGTGCCAGACGCTCGGGTGCGCGGAGGCACAGGACGACCAAGACTTCTTCGCCCTCGGGGGCGATTCGGTGACCGCGCTCGAGCTCTCCGTCGAGGCAGCCAGAGCCGGCGTGGCACTGGAACCAGAGGCCATCTTCGAGCACCCACGGCTCGGCGACCTGCGCGCCGCCCTCACCCGCGGCGTCAGGGTCGAAGAGCTGCAGCGCCGCAGCGACGAGGTGTTTGCGTCCATGGATCTGGCGTCCGCTCCGTCGCCGTCGCCGTCATCACAGAAGAGAGGCGTCCTCATGACGGGCGCGACGGGGATGCTCGGCCTTCAGCTGCTGCGGAGCGGAGACCTCGCCTCGCGTCCCGTCTACGCTTTGGTGCGCGGCAAGACCGCAGAGCACGGGGCCGAGCGCCTGGGACGGCTCCTGGGCGCGCCGCTTCCCCCGAACGTCCACGTGCTGCGCGGGGACCTTGGGCTCCCGTCCTTGGGCCTCGACGAAGCGGCGATCGCGTCGCTGGCTGACAACGTGGGCGAGGTCGTGCACGCCGCGGGGGCGGTGGACCTCGTGCGCAGCTACGGATCGCTGTACGACGTACACGTCGCCGGGACGGCCCGGGTGATGGAGGTCGCGGCCCGCCTAGGCGCACGCCTGCACCACGTGTCAACCCTGTCGATCTTCGTGGAGAGCGACCTTCCAAGCGGCACCATCGACGAGCGAGCCCGGCTGGCCCCGAACCATCGCGTGTTCGGCGGCTACGCGCAGTCCAAATGGGTCGGTGATGATCTTGCGCAGCGCTACCCGCTAGGCGGCAGTGTCCTGCGCCTTGGACTCCTGACCGCCGAGTCGGGGCCCGAGCAACCGATGGATCAACTCAGCCGAGTCATTCGAGGCACGGCCGAGATCGGCGCGTGGCCCACCGGCCGCGATGAAAGCGCGTTCGACGTCACCCCGGTGCGCAGCGCGGCCCGGCTCATCGCGCGCCTCCTAGAGAGCAAAACGACGCGGCCGTCCGAGCCCGTTCACCTAGCCTGCCCGACGTCCACGAGCGGCGCGGACCTGCGCCGCGCCATGGAGGCCGAGGGGATTGCTCTTGGGAGCGTCACCCCTTGGCCGCCGCCCGACGGTCCGACACCAAGGCACTCGGCCGACCGCGCGGTCGCCATGGCTGCGCTCACCGCCCGCGCCCAAGGCGGCGCCCCGGCGCT
>CALHGQ010000550.1 GCA_938030175.1 uncultured bacterium
TCGAGACCCCGCAGTACTTCTTCATGCGAGTGGCGTGTGGACTGGCCGAAACGCCCAGCGAGGCCCGGGACTTCTACCGCCTGATCTCGTCGCTGCGCTACCTGCCCAGCTCTCCCACGCTCTTCAACTCGGGCACCCACCACCAGCAGCTGAGCTCGTGCTACCTGCTCGATAGCCCCCAGGACGACCTGGAGTCGATCTACAACCGCTATCAGGACATCGCGCGACTGAGCAAGTTCGCGGGCGGCATTGGAGTGGCCTACCACCGCGTGCGCAGCCGTGGCTCCCTGATCCGCGGCACGAACGGTGAGTCCAACGGCATCGTTCCGTGGCTCAAGACCCTCGACAGCTCCGTCGCCGCCGTGAACCAAGGCGGCCGACGAAAGGGAGCCGCGTGCGTCTATCTCGAGACCTGGCACGCCGACATCGAAGAGTTCCTGGAACTCCGCGACAACACCGGCGACGAAGCACGCCGAACCCACAACCTCAACCTCGCGAACTGGGTCTCTGACCTGTTCATGAAGCGCGTGGAGTCCGACGGCATGTGGTCGCTCTTCGATCCGAAGAAGCACCCGCAGCTGACGGACACCTACGGCGACGAGTTCGAGCGTCTCTACACCGAGGCGGAAGCCAGTGGTGAGTTCGAGCGCCAGGTCAACGCACGCGAGCTCTACTCGCGGATGATGCGCACGCTCGCACAGACCGGCAACGGCTGGATGACGTTCAAGGACACCAGCAACAAGCGCTGCAACCAGGCGAAGGTCGCGGGCAACGTCGTGCACCTCTCGAATCTGTGTACCGAGATCCTCGAGGTCACCTCGAAGGACGAGACGGCGGTGTGCAACCTCGGGTCCGTGAACCTTGGCAAGTTCGTACGCACGGACGACGCCGGGGAGAAGCACTTCGACTTCGAGGGCCTCGGAGCCGTCGTCCGCACGGCGGTGAAGTACCTCGATCGCGTGATCGACATCAACTTCTACCCCACGGAGGACGCGGCTGCGTCCAACAGCCGCTGGCGCCCGGTGGGCCTCGGCTGCATGGGCCTCCAGGACGTCCTGTTCCAGATGCGCATCGCGTTCGATGCGCCCGAGGCCCAGGAACTGACCGCTCGCATCCAAGAGCACCTCTATCTCAACGCGATTCGCACCTCAGCGAAGCTCGCCGCCGAGAAAGGCGCCCACGCAGCGTTTGGTGATACCTGGGCAGCAGAGAACAAGCTGCAGTTCGATCTCTGGGACGTGAAGCCGACGCTCACCGAGGAGTGGGCCGAGGTCAAGAAGCAGATCGCCAAGACGGGCCTGCGCAACTCGCTGGTGATCGCCATCGCGCCGACGGCGACGATCGCAAGCATCGCTGGCTGCTACGAGTGCATCGAGCCGCAGGTTTCGAACCTGTTCAAGCGCGAGACGCTCTCCGGCGACTTCCTGCAGATCAACAACTACCTGGTGAACGAGCTGCAAGAGCGCGGGATGTGGAACGAGTCCGTTCGTTCACGCATCAAGCGCGCTGAAGGGTCGATCCAGGAGATCGAGGAACTCCCGGCCGAGGTGCGACAGCTGTACCGCACCGCTTGGGAGATTCCCCAGAAGGCACTGATCGAGATGGGCGCTGCACGCGGCCCCTTCATCGACCAGAGTCAATCGCTGAACCTCTTCATGGCGAGCCCGACCATCGGCAAGCTGAGCAGCATGTACATGTACGCGTGGAAGCAGGGGCTCAAGACCACCTACTACCTGCGTTCACGTCCTGCGACGAAGATTCGTCAGTCCGACAGCGCGTCCAACGCGGACGCCTCGATTACGCCAGGCACTTCCCAGGCGCGCGACGCCGAAGCGCTCGCCTGCTCGCTGGAAAACCCAGAGAGCTGTGAAGCCTGCAACTGATTGAGCCCGGCTGTCGAATGCGGCGTTGGATGTCCTCATCCAACGCCTGCACTCAGCAGTCGAACGGAACGAGGGCGCACCACCGCACCTGAGCCGAGGGGCAGCAGCGACAACCCGCCGCTGCCCCGCACACCACCGAAGAGGGATGACCTTCTCTCTTGTCACGTCGCCGAACTCCGCACGGCAAAGAAGCGGGCCAACTGAGACAGACCGCCCGATGGGCCGCACCCCATAACCCGAGAGCCTCACCGATGATCCTAGATCCTGGATTCGACCTGACCCTGCGTCCGATGAAGTACCCCGTGTTCTTCGACATGTACAAGGACGCGATCAAGAACACCTGGACCGTGGAGGAGGTGGACTTCAGCACGGACACGGTGGACCTGCAGAAGCGGCTTGAGCCCGCCGAGCGCCACCTCGTCAACCGTCTGGTGGCGTTCTTCGCCACTGGGGACTCCATCGTCTCGAACAACCTCGTGCTCTCGCTCTACAAGCACATCAACTCGCCCGAGGCGAGGATGTACCTGTCGCGTCAGCTGTTCGAGGAGGCTCTGCACGTTCAGTTCTATCTGACGCTGCTCGACACGTACATCCCGGACCTGACCGAGCGGGAGGAGGCCTTCTCTGCCATCCAGAACATCCCGTCGATCAAGCGCAAGGGAGAGTTCTGCTTCAAGTGGATGGACTCCGTCGACTCCCTTGAGGCATGCAACACCCCGGAAGAGAAGCGCAAGTTCCTGCTGAACTTGATCTGTTTCGCCGGCTGCATCGAGGGGTTGTTCTTCTTCGCGGCGTTCGCCTACGTCTACTTCCTGCGCAGCAAGGGCCTGCTCAACGGCCTTGCCTCGGGCACCAACTGGGTGTTCCGCGACGAGAGCTGCCACATGGCCTTCGCCTTCGAAGTCGTCAAGACCGTTCGCGACGAGTCCCCAGAGCTCTTCGACGATGATCTCCAGGGGCAAGTGATCGAGATGCTGAAGGAGGCCATCGACTGCGAGATGCAGTTCGCAGAGGACCTCTTGTCCGGAGGCGTCGCGGGGCTCAGCCAAGTGGACATGCGCAAGTATCTGGAGTTCGTCGCGGACCAGCGCCTCGCGAACCTCGGCATGCCCGCCTACTTCGGCTCGAAGAACCCGTTCTCGTTCATGGAGCTCCAGGATGTCCAAGAGCTGTCGAACTTCTTCGAGCGCCGCGTCAGCGCGTACCAAGTGTCGATCAGCGGCGACTTTGCCCTCGACGAGAGCTTCTAGCCAAAGCGGCGCGCCCCCGCGCACACACGGGATCCGGGCGATTTCGCCCCGCTAGCCGTCACGACGCGGCCCAGGTTTCAATCTGGGCCGCATTTTTTTGGACTCTGGGTCCACGCCCTCCCCACGGGGGTAAGGGCAAAGGGCTACTGCGGTGCCGCCTGGCGATATTCCCCAGCGGGCGAGTATTTTTGAGCAGGATTAAGAAATCGTGCCAGGATAGGGGGCGACGGAGGGTCTGCCCCCTCCGCTATGACCCACCAGATCTCACGACTCTATCTCTACTGTTCACCCTATGAAGCAACTCCTCTCCCTTCTCGGAGCTATCTGCCTCCTTGCGCCCGCGGGCCTCGCCCAAGGCGGCAACGACTGCTCCAGCGCGACGCCCATCGCCGGCTTTGGAACGTTCGCGTTCGACAACACGACCGCGACCGCCAGCGGCATCGCTGACTGCAACGGCCTCCCGACGCGCAAAGACCTGTGGTTCGCATGGACCTCGCCGGTCTCGGGGGAAGTTCGATATCAGACCTGCAACACAAGCACCCCGTTCGACACCCGCATCTCGGTGTACGCCGACACGAACTGCGGCTCGCTTTCGTTCATTGACTGCGCATCGCAGTCCTGCTTGGGCCTTTCAGAGCTCACCTTCAACGCTATCCAGGGCCAGACCTACCTGCTCCGCGTGGGCGCGCGGCAAGTGGGCGGCAGCGGCGCGGGCGCGATCCGGCTCCGCGACGAGCCCTGCCCCGCCGTCCTGGATGACAACCTCGAGGACAACGACGTTTGCACCGATGCGCTTGCGTTGACCAACGGTACCTACTCGAACCTCTGGGTCTCCAAGGCCGATACGGACTGGTACAAGTTCTGCATCCCGGGCAACGGCAGCATGACCGTCGATATTCTCTTCATCGATCAGGAGGGCGACATTGACGTCTTCACGTTCGATGGTTGCACCGCCCCGAGCGCCAGCTTCGGCAACAGCACGAGCGGCGACGACAACGAGCAGATCGTCATCGACAACATGGACCCCACCCCGCTTGAGGTCTTCATGCGGGTCGAGCTTTGGGCCGATGACCCGACCGAGGACTGCAACGACTACTCCATGGTGGTCACTGGCGCGGGCGGCAACTGCAACGGCGTCGGCATCGGAATGAACTACTGCACGCCCGTGGTGAACTCCACCGGCGTGGCAGCCGCCATGTCCGCCGTCGGCTCCACCACGGTCTCGGACAACAGCGTTCTCCTCGCTGGCAGCGACCTGCCAGCCTTCGCCTTCGCATTCTTCATCACCAGCCAGGTTCAGGGCTTCGCCATGAACCCCGGCGGCAGCTCAGGCAACCTCTGCCTTGGCGGCTCCATCGGTCGCTACGTCGGCCCGGGCCAGATCCAGCAGGCTGGTACCGGCGGCACGATTTCCCTGGGCATCGACCTGACGCAAGTCCCGCAACCCCTCGGCTTCGTGTCCGTTGCCGCCGGTGAAACGTGGAACTACCAGGCTTGGTACCGTGACTCGGGCCCCACGGGCGCAACGTCCAACTTCACGGATGGCCTCTCGGTCACGTTCCAGTGATCGAACGTTAGGGTAGCGGCGAGATCCCTACCGATTGCAGACGCCCGCAGCGAACCGAAAGGCCAGCTGCGGGCGTCTGC
>CALHGQ010000551.1 GCA_938030175.1 uncultured bacterium
GGCGCGGAGGATTCGCCTGACGTGGAAGAGCGCCGGGGACTCGAGGTACGCCTTGAAAGCGGTGACGGCCAGCGTCGTGGGCGCCGGGCGCTCGAGGATGTAGGGCGGAAACTCATCGTCCACGTCGTCCGTCGAGCGTTCGACGGGCGCAAACGACTCGGGGTGCAGCGCGTGGTCCACCCGCTCGCCCGCCTCGGACGGATCGCAAAGGAAGGCGAGGCGCGTGGGAAAGATGGGATCCCCATCGCGGGTCTGACGGCCGCTGACGAACGTCACGTTCGTTCCGCGCGACGCGAGAAGCGCTTCGGTGATGTAGACGTCGCGGGCGGTGCGGCGCTCATCATCCTCAAGCCCGAGGAGCCCGCGGACGCGGTCGGGCAGGAACGAGTCCCCCTCGGACGACGCCGGCACGCGCCCTTCGTTGAACCCCGTCACGATCATGTGCGGCGCCGAGTCGAGCAGGAGCTCGAGCCAACCGAGGAGTTCCACCGAAGCTTGGCCAGCGGGAACGGGCGCGGGCGGAACCATCACCTCCGCCTCCCCCACCCGCAGCAGCAAACCGATCGCGGCAGCGGGGCTCGCGTCCCCCGCGATCTCCGCGGGGGTGCTCTCCAGCGTCATCAGGGCGGCCGCCGTGCCCTCCAGCGACGCGCGCAAGACCCGTGCATCTTCGGCTTCGGCTGCCGGCACCTCATCTTCCATCAACGGATGCCCGGAATAGATCGCCGAAAGAGCCTCGCGCAGATCGTCCACCGCTCGCGCCATCGAGCGCGGGGCGTTGGAAACCAGCGGACCGAGGAGGCGGTCCAGCGCCTCCATGAGCGGCTCGATGTCCCGAAACCTACGCGCGTCGTCCGGCACGTCGGACTCCACGAGGTTGAACCTGCGCGGAAGGTGCTCGGGCCGGTAGTCGTCGACGCGGAGGACGGGGTCGAAGTCCAGCATCTCGGCGAGCACCCGCTCTAGATCCGGGTGCCGCACGAGCGCCGCCAACGAAGCTGAAGAGCGCGTCTCTAGGAAGAGCCGCAGCTCGGCGAGCAGCCGCGCAGGGGCCGTCAAGGAGAACCGCGTACCCGCCGCATCGCGGGCGCGTACGTCGGTCGCGTCCAGTCGGCGCACCAGGTAAGGCACGACCTCGTCATCAGCGACGCCGATGACAAGATCGCCCGCGTGCTCCAACCCTTCGCTCGCCGCAGCGACGGCGACGGTGAGCCTCGCTTGGTCCTCCGGGGTCCTCACCACCCGCCAGCGGTCGAGGGACAGCGGCACGTTGCGATTCGCCCACGCCTCCGTGCGAAGCGCCCCGAATTCATCGAAGCCCCCGGCCTCCGCCTCGTTCGCGAAAATGAGCGCGGTGGGCTGCGTCTCCAGCTCGGCCAAAGCGCGCCGCAGGAGCCCGCTGATATCCACGATACCCACGAGAATCACCTCGGCGGATCGATTGAGGGCGCCGGAGGTCAACGCAGCGAAACGCCCCTCGTGGGGATCGAGCTGGCCGAGACCTTCAAGCTCGGCGCGCCATGCGTCCTGAACAGAAGCCAAGGCTTCCCAGCGCCGCAGCTCGGAGGCCGGTACCGCGCCCCCGGCGCGATCCGATCCCAGAAGCTCCCGCACTCCCTGGAAGTCGTAGCCCTCGATCGCCAGCTCGGCGTGCACGGTCCGCAGCCCTTCCGCGATGCGCCACCACGCCGAGCGATCCGACCGCGGCGGAACCTGGGCCACCAACCGGGAGAGCACGTCGGGCTCCGCGCCGTGCAGCGCACGTTCCCAGGCGAGCGTGCGCGTTGCACGATCAGCGGAGGGCGCACTGGTCTGCAGCAGCTCGTCCACGAGTCGTCCCTGGGTCAGCACGCGCGGTGGAAAGAACCCCCTGAACCCGCGCTCCGCCGCAGCCGCGCTCAAGAGCCCAAGCAGCGTCCGCCCCGCCCGGGCACCCGGCACGGCGACCAGCGCATGGGCCAGCCCCATGGGGTCCTCCAGGTCCTCCACCAGCGCCCGCGCGGCGCGCTCCAGAAGCGGTCCATCCCAGCCGAGAAAGCGGCGGGCCCCCGATGTCGAACCAAGTGAAGCCATAGCCCCTGAGTCTAACGGCACTCAACCGCACAATCACCTGTCGTACTCGTTGGATGGCGTCAGCAACGAGCGACAGCGAGACGTCGTGGCAGCCTAGCCAAAGAGGATTGCCCGCCTGCTCCCCCCAGCATTCCAGAGGCCTGCTAGAGTCGCTCACGATGTCGTTCGACACGGTTACGTTCTGGGTGTTCTTTGCCGCTGCGTGGGCGTCTTGGCGACTCCTCCCGTTCGGCCTCGCTCGGACGGCACTCTGTGGATTCAGCCTTCTGTTCTACAGCTGGTGGGACATCCGGTACGTGCCGCTGCTCGTGGTGTCGGCGACGCTCGACTATTGGATCGGTCAGCGACTTCACCGGTCGGGCGACGAACGCACCAGAAAGGCGCTCGTGAGCGCGAGCGTGGCGCTCAATCTCTCCATCCTCGCGTTCTTCAAGTATACGCCGTTCGCCGCGCGCAGCCTTGGGGGATTCGTCGGGGTGGACAGCAGCTCCGCGCTCTTCGCCACCTGGATCGTGCCCGTGGGGATCTCGTTCTTCACGTTCCAGACGATGAGCTACACGATCGATCTCTATCGGCGTGCGACCGTCCCTGCGCTGAGCTTCCGGGACTTCCTCCTGTACGTGTCGTTCTTCCCCCAGCTCGTGGCTGGTCCCATCGTGCGAGCAGCGACGTTCCTGCCCCAGCTACAGAGCCGCTCTCCGATCTCGAGCCTGCGCGTGCGTCACGGCGTCTATCGCTGCATCGAGGGGCTCTTCCTCAAGGTGGTCGTAGCGGACGGCATCGCGCCCGCGGTCATACGCTCTTTCGACCAGGGAGCCGAGCAGCTCTCACCGGCCGGCGCCTGGTACGCCGCGATCCTCTTCGGGGCCCAGATCTTTGCGGACTTCGCCGGGTACACGGGCATCGCGATCGGCGTCGCGTGCCTCATGGGACTGCGCTTCCCCGAGAACTTCCGCGCCCCCTACATCGCGACTAGCCTGTCGAACTTCTGGACGCGCTGGCACATTTCGCTGTCTTCGTGGCTTCGGGACTACCTCTACATACCCCTGGGAGGAAACCGACGCGGGCCTGTGCGCACCTACTTCAACCTGATGATCGTGATGGTGCTCGGCGGACTCTGGCACGGCGCCGCCTGGAACTTCGTCGTTTGGGGCGTCCTGCACGGCGCTGGCTTGGTCGTGGCGCGCGGGTTCGGCCGCACGGTGGGCAGCCGCCTCGGTGCGAGTGGCTCGCCGTTTGCACTAATGTTCAAGCTAGCTTCGTGGGCGCTCGTCTTTGCCTGGGTGCACATCGCTTGGGTCTTCTTCCGCGCCACCGATCTCGCGACGGCCCAGGCCATCGCGTCCAAGATGACGGTCGGGCTTTGGGATCAGGTCGTGCTGGGCGCTGACGGTGGCAGCTACTCGCCCAGCCTGCGCTACGCCGTGCTGCTAGTGCCCGTGGCTCTGATGCACCTCGCTCAGCTCACCTTCGAGCTCAAGCGCTGGCCGCGGTCGGAGCTTGTCCGGGCCGCGGCCGCCGGCGCCATGCTCTTTGGCCTCCTGCTCTTCGAGCGCGGGCGTTCGTTCCAGTTCATCTACTTCCAGTTCTGATGAGACGACGCAGCACCCTCACTTGCGCCCTCGCCACCGCGGGCGTCTTTGCGGTCCTCCTGATGATGTGGAGGAGCGTGAGCGCGTCGATCACGCCGCGCGCGGAGCATCCCAGCCAGCTCGACTCCACCACGCTTTGGATCGGGCCCGGCCGACTCCCGCTGACGGTGATCGGGGACCTAGACGCGGCGCGCACCGTCGTGATCGGCGACAGCAGGACGATGAATGGCGTCAGGCGCGAGCTCCTCGACGACGCGGGCTTCGGCCCGAGCTGCGTCATCTGGAGAGGCGGCGCGGACCTCCTCGACATCATGGGCGTGATCGACACCGACCAGATCGAGCTTCTGGTCGTCGCGCTCTCACCGATCTCCGTCTCGCCGTACGAGAACCGAATCATGCAGGAGGTCGTTCGAAAGCCTGCGCCGATCTTCGAGCCGGGCCAGCACACGAGGGCGGCCATCTTCGGGTGGATGCGTGATGAAAAGGAGCACCTCCTGAAGAACAAGTTCCCCGCTGCCACGATCGATCCCTTGCTCGCGACGCTCAAGCGCGCCTATGACGATGAAAGCGCAGCCTTCACGAAGGCGGGGGCCATCGACCGCGGCCTGATGCGGATCCTTAGGGGCACCCGCACCGAGGTTTGCGAGCCTCTCAAGACCGGTATCTGGCAGAAGTCGTGGTTCCCCGTGCAGAACGAGAAGAAGTCCAACAACGTGTACCGGCGCCAGCTCACGACCGAGCGCTACAAGGAGGCGTTCCAGGCCTCGGCGGACGCGATCTCTAGCCGGATGCGCGAGCTGAGCCAGAGCCTCGACCTCGTGACCGTCCGGCTGCCGATCAGTCGTACGCTGCGCAGGGTCGAGGACCTTGCCGTCGCGCCGGAGCGAGTCTCCGAGATGGCTTCCAACGCCGGCGTTCCCTTCTTCGACTTCGGCACAAGCCCCCACACAAGCGACGGATCTCATCTCAACACGGTCGGCTCTGAGGAGTGGACCCGGGAGCTGATCGAGACGCTCAAAGGCCGCTGAGCCTCGCGGGTGGGACCGTGAACGCCAGGCCTACGTTTCTTCAACACGGGTCCAGGGCACTCGATGCGCGGCTCGAGGCACTTCACCGTGTCTTTTCTCCGCTCCGGGGCGCAGGAGTTTAGGCTGGGGCTGCGGTGCTACCCCGCTAGCACGCCTCACGCTCTCTCGGCCCCCTGGGCCGAACTACCTATGAAACGAACACTGACCGCTCTCGCGCTCGGCGTTTTCGGAGCCACTTTGTTGATGCCAGCGACGGCGCAACAGGGCGGCCCTGACACCGCGGAGCTCCAGAAGCGCTACCAAGACAAGGTCTCCAAAGACTGGCTCAAGAACGCCGAATGGTCCCTGGATCTCGAGGATTCACTGGCCCGCGCAAAGAAGGCAGGCAAGCCCGTGTTTGCCTACTTCACGCGGTCCTACTCCCCATGACCGCCTTGCATTTCGCTGGAGAGCGGTCCGTTCTCCCAAGATGACTTTGCAAAGACCGTTGGTGAACGCGCGATTCTCTTCGTCCACGTGACGACGCGGATCCCCGATCACCCCAATGACGAGATGCTTCGAGAGGTAGGTGGCCGGGGATTCCCGACCATCGCGCTGCTCTCGCCTGAAGGCGACCTGATCGGCAAGCACAACGGCCCCCGTACGGCGGAAGGCTTCGTCGCATCGATCGACAACGCCGCTGGCCTCGTGTCCGCGCGCGCCAAGGTGGCCGAGGGTGACGAAGCAGCCAAGACCGACCTTCTCAAGTACGAGCTGCAGTTCGGGCTCGTCGAGACCCTCGATGCAGCCAAGAAGCGCTTCGAGGGACTCACCAAGGTGAGCCCCGAGCAGAAGAAGGAGCTGGAAGGCCTGATGGCAGGCCTTGAGTTCTCCGAGCTCATGGGCCAGCGGGGAACGCTCGGCGAGGAAGTCGTCGCGGCGAAAGCCGTCGAGATGTACAAGGCCGGCCGTATCCCCACGGGGAACGACGCCATTGACTTCTGGTTCTACGGCGTGCTCACCCACGCCCGCAACGAAGAGGACGCTGAGCTGGCCGGTAAGGCCATCGAAGTCCTCGGGGCGACGGATGTCTTCAAGGACCCCCGCAACTCCAAGATGCTCGACGAGATCCGCAAGGAAGTCGCCGGGTGGGGTAAGTAAGCCTCCGTCCCAACGGCAGCGGCACCTCCGCCGCGCCCCACTGCCCCCACAAGGGGCCGGTGAGGCGCAGCGGGGGTGCCGCTGTTTTTCGTGGGTAGAAAGTTGGTGGCGACGAGGACTCGGCCGCCTCGCGTCGGCGCAGTGGGCCGCCCCGCGCGAGCTGGCCACGAGCACTCGACTCTGCCGATCTTGGCGCACGACCATCGGCGGAGGGCCCTCCGCCGTAGCCGAGCGCATCGGCTTTGCTAGCGATCACGTAAACGGGTCCCGCGTCCCCACTGGGGACCGCGAGG
>CALHGQ010000552.1 GCA_938030175.1 uncultured bacterium
TCAAGTTGCTCGCGTTCATGTGCGCTGATCTCCAGCTCTGCCTTCGGGCGTCCCATTGCTGCTCTCATGATGCCTGAGACGAGCGAAGCTGCGCAAACGTTCAAAACTTCCTCAATGAACTTCTGTTACGCAGCACTAGCAACCCGTTGAAGAAGGCCGCACTAACCAACGGCGCCCCTCGAAGCCCTGACTGCGTTGCTTGAAGGGCCCCGAATAGCTCGCTATGGGGGGCTTCAAGCGCCTTGTCAGGACTCCGATGGACGCAATTGGTTAGCGCGGACTTCTTCAACGGGCTGCTAGAGCGCTATCGCCGCTTCAGGGCGGACTTATGCGCCAGGATCGCCCCGATTGATCCGATGTAGAAGGGAGCCCCCTCTTCTCGCTCCGTAGCCTCCCCGCCATCGATGGAACTGCCCGAATTCACCCGTGCCTCGATGTTCCTGCGCCTCGTGTGTGGTCTTTGGCTCGTCGGGTCGGCGATGGCCGCGGGCTTCATGCTGCGGTCGCCCTGGATCGTGGTGCCCCTCGGAGTCGCCTTCTCTGTGCTCTTCGTCATCGGCAAATGGAAGGCCTGGAAACTCACGATCCGGACCATGGGCTGGAAAAGTCTTCCCATGGGCCTGCTGTCCACGGTGCCGTCGCAGATCGTCATCGTCGGTGTGTTCTACGGTCCGTGCCTGGGCTTCATGAAGCTCACGAAGGGTGAGCGCTCGATTGAGCCGTACGGGCCCTTCGATACGAAGTACGCATGGATCGTGCTCCTCGTCGGGATAGCCCTTGGGGTGGGAGCCCATTGCCTGGAAAACAGGGCCGAGTCAGACGGGCCTCAAATGGAAACACCTCCGCCCGGAGAACCAACTTGAACCACAGCTGCGGCGGAGGGTGGTCCGAAGAACTTATGACCCATCCCCCCCACCGCGCAGTGAATCCCTCGTCCCTATGGATCGACCGCGCCGTCGAACGTGACTGATCCAAAGCAGCAGCCCCATCTAGGAAGGACGCCGAGTCCTAGCATCGCTCCTAGCCAAGAGAACACACCGCAAGGTGCGTCCGATCCCAACGTGGGCAACGCGCCGCGCGTCACCCTTGAGGACGTGCTCGAGGCTGGCACCCAAAACCTTCGGCTCTCCCTCGACCTCGCTGGGTCCGACGGAGACCTCGACTTCGAAGCCCTCGACGAAGCCGTCGCGGCGACACGTGAGCGCATCGTCAGCACGGCTGAGGTCGACGATGACGATGACTTCGACCCGGTGGCGGCTGAGCGAGAGGGCGGCGGCGGCGTCGTCAGCAACGAGATCCACTGCCTCGTTTCGCTCTTGGAAGCGGGCACAAGTGCGCCCAACTTCTCGAATGAAGCCCAGGGGGCTCTCGAGCGCGCCTCGATCATCCTCCACGAGGCGCATCAGATCATTGGGTTCGACACGGCTAAGTACGGGAAGCACGTCGACATCATCCTTCGCAGCGCCGACTCAGTGGACGTGGAGCGGTTCGCCCGCGCTGCCATCAAGGACCTGAGTGCGTCTCTACCCCACCAGGTATTCGACGCCTGGGTTCCAACGATCATGGTGGCCGCGCGCCGGGCCACCCCTTCGCTGTGCGACTGGCTAGCGGAGATCTCCGCGGAGTCGTCAGGCCACGCGAAGGAGGCCCTTTGGCCGCACATCGTCGACGAGCTGCTCATCAACCTCAAGGGGCGGACCCACGAGCTGGACCCAAGCGTCCACGCGCTGACCGCGATCAGCATGGACCTCGCCATCGAACGACTGAGCCAGCGCCCATCGATTAGCCGCTCGGTATTCGCCCCCGGGATGTTCTCGCTCCAGCAAACCTTCGCCCACGACCTGCTGCTGCGCCTGATGGACGGCCCCGCGCGGCACAGCGTCGGCCCCGTGCTCCTCGCCGCGTTCAAGGAGCACCTCCCGACCGACCCCGGCGTCAGCTACTGCGTGTTCTCGGCCCGCCAATACGACGAGTCCATCGGCTGGCTGCTCTCCGAGCAGATGAAGAACCTGGACGGCTACGTCTCGGAGGAAGTCCAGCGCTCGGCGGCATGGATCCTCATGTCGTCGATCGATCAACTGCACGGCGAACGCCGCGGCGAAGTCTGGCTACCCGCAGCCCTCGAATGGCTCGGGAGCCGCGAGACATCCCTCGACTCGGACGTCCAACTGGAGTCCACGGGGACCCTATTCAAGCGAATCGTCTCGGAGCGCAGTGGCCTTCGAAAGGTTTGGAGTCGTGATTGCCGACGAGCCGCACAGCAAGCACTCGAGAACGAGGCCTGGTCATGATTAGTCTCGCAAAAGCAGAAAAGCTGTGGCTTGAACTCTCCGCCGCCGTTGAGAGCGCTCTCGACGTAGGGACGGGGGAGACGGCGACGATGCGTTTCGCACAGCGCCTCTTCGAGCTCATCCATCACGGGCTTCAGCAGCAGCACGGCAAGCCGATCAGGCTGCACATGTGCGAGAGCCTCTTTGTGCACTCAGGGATCCCGCTCGCGGACGTATCGATCCGCGGACGAGCGACGATCGCCTTCCTGCGCTTCACGGACTCCGGCGGCATCGAGTTCTCGAAGGACATCGATCTCGCCAGCGTCGTGGAGCTCGTCGACCTCGCACGGGGCGTATGCAAGGGCGAAGAGCACGCCTCCGGGGCACGTCGCGAGGCACGGGTCGCGGCCCTCCGCGGCATCACCATGCTCGAGCCCAACGACAATATCACCTGGGAGTGGATCGACGACGGCCCCGCGGGTGAAGCCTACGAAACCGCCGGCTTCTCCCTCGAGAGCGCTGCTCCAGCGCGCAAGGAGGTCGCCAGCGCCGTCGAAGAGGCCATGGGCCAAGCGGGGGCGGGCGAAGCGATCCAGATGGACACGGCGCGCACCGTCAGCGAGAGCATCGTCGCCGTCGGCCAAACGGGGTTCGACAACCTGATGCAGCTCGCGGAACGACCCGAGTTCGACGTCTTTACCGTGCAGCACTCGCTGCGCGTATCTCTGCTCGCGACCTATGTGGCGAGCCAGCACGGCGCGTCGAAAGAGCTGATGACGGAGCTCGGCGCCGCCGCCATGTTCCACGATGTCGGCAAGGGCCGCATTCCAGAGGAGATCCTCTACAAGCCGGGCCGCCTCGACGACGACGAACGCCGCGTGATCGCAACCCACCCACAGCTCGGCACGGAGATCCTCCTCGAGAGCCCGTCCGTGAGTGCCTGTGCACTGGGCGCAGCATGGGGACACCACCTGCGGCACGATGGCAAGGGCTACCCCGAGCGCCGCCCGTGGTTCGAAGTCACCCAGGCCACCTCGCTGATCCAGGTCTGCGACGTCTTTGAAGCACTGACGGCACGCCGCCCCTACAAGGCGCCCTACTCGCCTGCGCGCGCCTTCCAGATCCTCTACTCGGACGCCGGCGCCTACGATCCAGCGGTACTCTCGTCCTTCACGCGGGCGATGGGCCTCTTCCCACCGGGCCGCTTCGTGCTGCTCAGCAACATGACCCTGGGCCGCGTCGCCAAGGCAGGCAAGGCACTTGACCGTCCGCTGATCAAGACCTTCCCGAACGGCGACATCATCGACCTCTCGGAGCCGGCCCATGCTGGCCTGTCGGTGTCGCGACTCCTGCAGGAGCCTGAGTTCGTGCAGCTATTGATGACGTCGAAGGACGGTGTCGTCGACCCCAATATCGCCTCGGGGGCCGAGCCCCTCGCCCCGCTGCCATCAGACACAGGCCCCAAGGACGAAGAAGCGTCCCGCGATGAGGAGTTCGCCAAGGCCCCGGTCCAGGATGGCGGAGACTGCCAAGAAGACCACGATCACGGGGACGACTGCCGGCTCTGCTGATCCTCGCCCAACGCGGCCAACATGGGACGATGGGGTTTGCTAGCCTCTCCCCCATGGAGCGCAAACTAGCTTGAAGCCGCGGATCAAACTCGGAGAAGCCCGGACGCCGGAAGGTCGGCTGCTGGAGCTGTACGAGCACGATGGGCACCACGAAGTGATCTTCGAGAAGCGCGCGCTGATGGCTTCGAGGAGGCACTTCTCGGAGCAGGAGCTCGCGCGCATCGTGTGCGAGGATCTGCCGCCCAAGGCCAAGGTCATGATCGGCGGACTCGGCATCGGCTACACGCTGCGCCGCGTCCTCGACTTCCTTCCCGAAGGGGGCCGCGCCATCCAGGTCGAGCTCATGCCCGAGCTCGTCGAGTGGAACCGTGGGCCGATGGCGTTCCACGCCGACGCCCCCCTTGACGATCCGCGAACGAAGCTCGTGATGGGCGACATCTGCGAGGTGATCCCGCGCTATGACAAGGTGCTCGCCGCCATATTGCTCGACGTGGACAACGGGCCAACCCCGCTGATCCGGGGCCAGAACCAGTGGCTCTACAGTCGGCCGGGCCTGGCCGCGATCCACCGCGCGCTCATCCCCGGCGGCGCCGTTTCCGTATGGGCCGCGGACGACGAATCGCACTTCCTGAAGAGCCTCGAGTCTGCCGGCTTCCGGGCCGAACGTCACATCACGAACGCGCGGCCCAACCGCAAGGGCGGTCGCCACTACATCTTCGTCGGGCGCAAGCCGGGCTAGAGAACGAGGCGGCCAAGGGGCGAAGCCAGCTCGCGTTCGCGAGGTTGAGAACAGAAGCGGGGCCGGTCAGGAGCACTCATTTTTCGAGTGCTCCCGGCCGGCCCCGCCGCGTTGACCGAGACAATGCCCGGTCCGTCAGGCCCTTGAAGGATCAGTCAAGCGTGCGGACCTGGTCCGCCGTCGCTGCCGCTGCACCGCCGTTGCCGAGTGACTCGTAGACGTCGATGTCACCGTCACGATCCCAATCGATCAAGGTCGCGGAGGAGACCCCCGGGCTGGAGGTCGGGCCGCCCGAGGCGAACGTTCCGTTGCCGATTCCGTTCTTGATGAAGATGTTGCCGGTGGCCCCATCCACAGCAAAGAGGTCGAGGAGACCGTCTTCGTTGACGTCCGCGAGCTCGATGTCGTTGATCACGTTCGTGAAGCTGATCGACGTCGTGGCTGCGCCGAAGGCTCCGAGGCCGTCGTTCGCCGCAAAGCTGAGGTTCGTCGCGCCGCCGGAGCTGCCCATGAGAAGGTCCAAGTCGCCGTCACGGTCGAGGTCGCCGATGGCGAGCGCTCCCGCGTCCGCGAACGCAACGGTGCTGTCGATGCTGAAGACCCCGAGCCCATCGTTCGTGAGGACACGGATGCCGGCGGTGTCGGCGGAGAACGCATCGATGTCGCCATCACGGTCGAAGTCCGCGAAGGCTGCGACGACGTGATCGGTGGTGAGGTCGAGGATCGAGCCACTGGGCGTGAAGCCACCGCTACCGTTGCCGTTCCAAACCTCGGCGTCAGCGCCGGAGAACACCATCAGGTCGGCGTTGCCGTCACCGTTCATGTCGCCCGGGGCGTAGGTCTCGAGCCCCAGCGTCAAGCCGCTGTCGATGAATGACCCGGAGCCGGTATTGAAGTAGAGGCTATCGGTCACCGCGCCCGCATCACCGCTGCGCAGCAGGTAGTCGAGATCGCCGTCGTTGTCAGCGTCAAAGAGATCGCCCGAGCGGCCATCGGCGCCGCCGAAGGCCGTGCCTTCCGTGAAGCCGCCGTCCCCATCGCCGAGGAGGATGTTCACGGTGCCAACCACGTCCGGGACAATGATGTCCATGGAACCGTCGCGGTTGACGTCGCCCATGGCGCCGTCGCCACTCTGCCACGGTCCTTCCGTGCGGGCCTCCGCGGTGTAGGACGCGTTGACTTGGCCGCCGGAAACCGAGCCGCGGTAGGGCTGGTGCATACCCGTGTCGCCCGTGGTTGCGTCGACGCCGTTGATGACCAACATGTCGATGTCGGAGTCGGAGTCGAACTGCCCGATCACCAGGTCGTTGGCTGGCCC
>CALHGQ010000553.1 GCA_938030175.1 uncultured bacterium
CCGGCTTGAGTAGCCACCCCACGCCGCGGCACCGCTCGCCGTCTTGCCAACACCGTTAACCGGCCGTCGGCGCGCAGCGCTCGACGCGTGGGCTGGGGCATGACCCACGCCGTCTTGAGTAGCCACCCCACGCCGCGCTACCCCAAGCCGTCTTGCCAACGCCGTCAACCGGCCGTCGGCGCGCAGCGCTCGACGCGTGGCCTGAGCCGTGACCCAAGCTATCAAGCGCTCCCGAGCCAAGCGCACCGCACCGCGCCCGCCCGCTCGCTTCGCCTCGCTCCGTTCCGCCTAGAAAACGCGGAACGAAACCCAAGCCATAAAGCGGTTCGAGTTGTCGAACACGTCGTCTGGGTTGAAGTCGGCGTAGCGCAACCCTGCGCTGAAGTGGTCGTTCACGTTGGCCATCACGTCGAGGTCAAGCTCCGTGCCGAACGTCAAGCTACCCGCGTCAGACGAAAACCAGTGGTAGGTCGCCGCCATGTGAATCGGAAAGTCGACCTGCGAAAACTTCGCGTCCGTCTCCACCCCGATCCGGCGGTCGTTAAGCCCCGCGTCCGGCGTCGACTGGAACTGATCCGCGAAGCCGTTGAACCAGTGGAGCGAAGCCAGCGGCGTCTGGAAGCTGCCCCCCGGCGTCCCGTCACCGCCCAACGTCTCCGAAGCCAGGAACACCCGGTAGCCGCGGTAATCAGCTGCGCCTTCCAGCAGCAGGTAGTCGGCATCCAAGCTCGCTGGGTTGTCGCCAGCGTCGGACTGCTTCGCGTACTCAAGCGCCACGGACCAATCCGTCTCGGTCCAAAAATCTGAGCTCGTCGACCGGTCGACTCCCTCAAACGTTCGGTCGTAGCGCAGACCAAACGTGTTCGACGACAGCAGCGAAAGCTCATCGAAGTCGAGCAGATAAGCGTACGCACCAAAGTTGCCGATCCCTTCCTGGCTCTTGCGAACGTCCAGGAAGTGCCCAGCCATGTCCTCGTTGCCGAACGGGCTGTCGCTACCGAGCACTCGGTTCACTTGGAACGCGAACGAGTAGTCCAGTGCCAGTGTCTCGTCGACCTGATACATGAAGCGCAGCGCATCGAAGCTCTGGTTGTTCTGGCGCCACGGATCGCTACCCACGAAGCGCTGGTTGCCGAGCTGAATCTCCTGGCGGCCGACGCGCGCGTCGAGGTTCTCCAGCCCGTCATAGGCCAGGTAGAGCTGGTTGATCTCCACGCCCTCGGGATCCGGAATAGGGGCGCGGTCCGGCCGCCCATTCGTCGTATCGTTCATGGTGGGGTTGAACAGGTGCCCGATTGCCTCGATCTCGCCGAGGGCCCGGAAGCCGTTGTAGCTCAGCGTCTCGTGACCAAACGCGCCACGCAGCGTCGAGCCCCAGGACCTCCGCGGGAAGCCGCGAACCTCAGCCGCCTCGTAGCGATACCGGAAGTTCACCCAAGAGCGGCCGTTCATCACGGCGTCCTGGAGCGACTCAGCCGGGCCGCGGCGCTCGCCGTTTCCGATCGCGTTGGTGACGTCCTCGAGCTCGCGCTCCTCGATCGTCTCCGGGGCCGGGTAGACGTCAGAGATCCGCGGTTCCTCCGTGGAGCTCCCGTCCGAAACCTCCTCTGAGAGTCCTTCGATGGCCTCTTCAATCTCGTCGATGGCCTCTTCGGCCTGATCAACGACTTCCTGGGCCTCTTCCGACTGAGGAGCCGGAGCAGCGGACGGGATCAGCGGCGCCCCGATGGCGGGGGCAGCAGAAGCGAAGAGAGCGACGAACGCGGGGGTGATGGACGGGGGGATTGCCATGAAATCGACCGTAGGGGTGGCGGGAGCCTGTAGTAGAGGCCAGCGCAAAACCCCGTGGGGAGCTTTCTGGGGCCTTTGGTTGGGATCTAGAAAGGGGACGATCAGTCGGGCTATCGTCGGCCCTGGATGTCTCCTAAAGGGTTTTTTGCGGGATCGGGCTCAAGTCAAGCGTGTCACGGACGCGTCAACCTCCCAACAAGCGGCTCCTACGGGGTGATTCCAACACGCGACCTCGCTAGTCTTCCCCTCCCCATCCTCGCCAGCCTTTCGGCCTGTGCTCGTGCCCGACGCTGACCACTCGAGTCCTCCTATTTCATTGCGACCCGTCCTGACCGTTGCCTGCGCGGTGCTCATGGCCCTTCTCTTGGGGTCGGATGCCCATGCATGGGCAGAGCCTCTCCCGCCAACACAGGGCGGTGGGGCCCTGCCTCAGGAAGCCTCCCCCGAGGTTCCGGAGGACCCGTTCGGCGACCGCCCCGTCGTCATGGGGATCGAGGTCGAAGGACTCACCGCCCACGATCCGATCAAGATCGCCAACAGCCTCGGGATCGTGGTGGGCCAGGTGATCCCGCGCAGCATCGACGGACCTGAGAAGCGCCTCTGGGAAGACTTCCGGATCCTGATCGTGTCCGACGGCTACGCCTTTGAAGAGGTCGTTGGCGGGGTCGTCGTGCGCCTGAAGTTCTTCGAGACCCCCGTGGCCCTCGACCCGCAGTTCGTCGGCCACGTGCACTTCGACGTCGAGCAGCTGCGCGAATGGGCTCTGATCGACGACCGCGTCGAGGTCTCCGTGGACGAGGCCGAGCGCATCGAGGACCGCATCCGTCGCGCCTACAAGCGCCAGGGCTATCACTTCGTCGAGGTCAGTCACGTCCTCGGTGGGGAAGGGGCGCGCCGCCGCGAGATGATCTTCGAGATCCGCGAGGGCCCCAAGGTCTACGTCAAGAAGGTGTCGATCGAGGGCAACGAATCCATCCCGGACGAGGGCATCCTCCTCTGGAAGAAGACGCTCAAGAAGTACGCCCGCCTGGGCACGAAGGGCCGCGGCATCTTCGCCTGGTGGGGCCACCGCTTCGACGAGGAGGTCGTGGCGGCCGACAGCATCGCGCTGACGAACGTCTACCGCGAACGCGGCTTCCTCGACGCCGTCGTGGATCCCCAGGTGACGTTCACGGCTGACCGATCGGGCGCGTTCGTGAAGTACGTCGTCGACGAAGGGCCCCTCTACACCGTCAAGTCGATCAACATCCGCGCCGTGGAATTCGAGGAGGTGGAGATCTTCCCCGGAACCACGGAGGTCCAGGAGCGGAGCGTCGAGCTCACCATTCCTGAGGAAGAGCTTCTGAAGCTCTTGTCCCTCAAGGTAGGGGATCCCCTGGAACAGGTTCGCGTTCAGCTCGACCGCCGGAGCCTCCTCGCGCGCTACGGCGAGGACGGCCACATCCCCGCCTCTAGCTTCGAGCAGGGCTCGGCCAGCGCAGGGTGGCGCTTTCTCACCCCCGATCAGGTTTGGGACTACGAGAACAAGACCGTGGCCCTCACCTACGTCCTCCAGCAGGGACGTCCGTTCTACCTGCGCTTCCTTGAGATCGCAGGCAACGAGAACACCAAGGACCACGTCATCCGCAAGAACTTCGCGCAGCTCTCCGGCACGTTGGTCGACACGACCAAGATGCAGGACGCGATGCGGCGCGTACGCGCCAGCGGGTACTACGACGACCCGTACCTCCGCGGCCAGCACCCCCAGCCCACGCTCTCCTACAGCGCCGTCGAAGGCCAGCCGGACCGCGTCGACGCCCTCGTGACCGTCAAGGAAGGCCGCACGATCAACGCCAACCTCTCCGGCGGTGTCGCCAGTGACCAAGGCCTCGTCGGTATCGCCTCCGTGCAGATCAGCAACTTCGACGCGAAGAAGTTCCCGCGCAGCTGGCCCAGCGTGCTCGGCGAGATCTATCGCAAGGAAGCCTTCAACGGCAACGGCGAAACGTTCGGCTTCGACATTTCGCCCGGTTCCGAGGTCAGCTTCTGGCGCTTCTTCTACCAGCACCCCGACATCTTCGCCCGCTACTTCGACCCCATCGGCACCGTGGTCGAGGTTCAGCAGCGTGACCGAATCTTCCGCAGCAACGACGAAGGGCGCACGTCCGCGCGGATCGCGATGACGCGTGCGATCGGCCAAGGGGACGTTCAGCTCAGCGCTGGCCTTCGCTGGCAGCAGTTGGACATCGACGATTTCGACCCCGCCGAGGCCCTGCCGCGCACGCTGCTGGGATCGGAGGGCCGCGAGCGCTTCTTTGGTATCACAGGATCCATCAGCGCGAACAAGCTCGACAACCGCAGGCTCCCTCGCCGCGGTTGGACCGCCCAGTGGTCGAATACCGTCTACTCCGAGGAGCTGGGCAGCGACAACAACCTCTGGAAGTCCGAGATCTCCTTCGATCGCTACTTCCACACCGCTGAGGAGACGACCGAGGCGGCACCGGGCTTCTACGTCAACATGGGGGCCGGTCTCGCGGTGCCCTTTGATGGAACCAAGGGCACGGTGAACTACGGCGAGCGCTTCTTCTTCGGCGGCGCGCGGTTCGGCCGAGGCCTGCGCTTCCGCGGCTGGGGTCCCTACGACGGGGACTTCGCCCTGGGCGGCGAGACCTACGTGCGGACGACACTGGAGTACCGCTTCCCGATCTACGCTCAAACGGTCCCCGGCACGTCCCAGCGCCGCGAAGTCTTCCGCGGGTCGTTCTTCGTGGATGCGGGCGTCCTCGATCCTGACGCGTACGAGCTGGATTTTGGCGAGCGCCGGGCCACGGCGGGCTTTGCCCTCGGCCTGATCGAGCCCTTCCCCGTGACGTTCAGCTTCGGCTGGCCCCTCGAGATCGGCGAGGGCGACGAGCGCCAGGTCTTCGCGTTCAGCCTCTCGCTCAGGTAAGGCCCCGGGCGGCTCAGGGAGCCAGCTGGGAGCCATCTGGGAGCCAGTTGGGCGGCGCTGTCCGGCCCGCGCGGGCCACTTTTTGGGCCAAGGCGCAAGCGCATCCGACGTGCCGTTTGACTTACGGCTCCTGCACCGTCACGCTCCATTCTTCAAGGGACCAATGATGAATACGATCGGGGGGCAGAGAACAGTCGCAGAGCTCGCAGAGCTTTGCGAAGCGACGGTGGAAGGCAACGCGGATCTGGTGATCACGGGGCCGGCTGGCCTCGCCGATGCCGGGGCCACAGAGGTGTCCTTCTTGGCCCAGCCGAAGTACGCCTCCCAACTGGAGACCACGGGGGCCGGCGCGGTGCTCGTGGCGAAGGATCAAGCGGTCGAGCGAACCGATCTTGTGCTCCTGCGCTGCGACAACCCCGAGGCGTGGTTCACCCAGATCATCCTGGCGTTTGCCCCCGAGGTCCCAGCGCAGGCGGTCGGCGTTTCGCCCTTGGCCCATGTGGATCCCTCGGCCCAGGTCGCCGCGGACGTGGCGATCGCTGCCCACGTCAGCGTGGGACCGGCTGCTGTCATCGAAGCCGGCGCCGTGCTGCACGCGGGTGTAGCCATCGGGGCCCACGCCAAGGTGGGACCAAACACGATCCTGCACCCGAACGTTGTCCTCTACCCCTACGCAGAGGTCGGAGCCCGCTGCGTGATCCATGCTGGCACGGTCGTCGGCTCGGACGGGTTCGGGTTCCACCCTCGTCCGGAGGGCGTGCCCAAAGATCCCCTTTGGCACAAGACGCCCCAGGCGGGCAACGCCGTCGTCGAAGACGACTGCGAGATCGGCTCTGGCGTGACCATCGACTGCGCGCGCTTCGGCTCGACGCGCATTGGCCGCGGCTGCAAGCTCGACAACCAAGTCCACGTCGCCCACAACGTTCAGGTGGGCCAGGACACGCTGCTCTTGGCCCATGTGGGCGTCGCCGGTTCCTCGACCGTGGGCAAGAACGTGATCATCGCGGGCCAAGCCGGCGTGACCGGTCACGTCCATATCGGAGACGGTGCCGTCATCCTCGGAGGCGCAGGCGTGATCGCCGACGTGGAGCCCGGCGCCGAGATGTTCGGCTACCCCGCCGGCCCGCGCCGCGAGAAGCTCCGCAGCATTGTCAGCGCAGAAAAAGCTGGCAAGGAAGTGCGTGTGCTGAAGAAAGAGATCAAGGAGCTGCGCGCGCAGCTTGCCGAGCTGGCCACCGCATTGGGCCAGGCCAGCCCCAAAGGGGAGGGGCAAGGATGAATCGTCGCCAGCACACGCTTCGTACACCGGTCGAGACCCGCGGGGTCGGCTTGCATTCCGGCGAAGAGACGCGCGTGCGTATCGCGCCCGCCGCGCCGAACCACGGGATCGAGTTCGTACGCACGGACATCGAAGACGCGCCGTCGGTGCCCGCTTCGATCGCGCACCAGTCCCCTAAAGATCGACGCACACGACTGATTCGCGAGAACGTCGAGGTGGAGACCGTCGAGCATTTCCTGGCTGCTGCCAAGGCGCTGGGGGTCGACAACCTACGGGTCGAAATGTCGGGCTCAGAGTTCCCCGGTCTCGACGGCAGCGCGCTTCCGTTCCTCGATCTTTTGGAGAGTGGCGGGGTCCTCGAGCAAAAGGCCGAGGCCAAGGTGCTGCGACTGGAAGAGCCCATCTTCGTGCGCGACGGCGACGCGACCCTCGTGGCGCTCCCCACGGACAAGGACTGCTTGACCCTGCAGTACGTGGCTTCCTTCGAGGAGCCCGGCGTGGAGTCGGGCAGCTACCAGTTCGACATCACGCCGGAGGTCTTCCGGAAGGAGATCGCGCCCGCGCGGACCTTTTGCCTCGCGTCCGAGGTCGAAGCTCTCCAGGCCATGGGGCTCGGCAAGGGCGCGACCCGCGAGAACACCGTCGTGCTCGGGGATCCGGACACCAAGCTGCGCATGGAAGGCGAGCCCGTGCGCCACAAGATGCTCGACCTCGTGGGCGACCTTTCGCTGCTCGGGTCGGACCTCGTGGCCCACGTCATCGCGACCCGCAGCGGACATGCGGCGAACGCGGACCTCGTGCGGCGACTGCTGGCTATCGTCAAGGACAAGGAGAACGCTGGCCTCCTGGAGCGCGACTCCGGCATGGACATCCGCCGGATCCTGGAGCAGCTCCCGCACCGCTACCCCTTCCTCCTGATCGATCGTGTGATCGAGGTCGAGGGCTTCAGCCGCGCAGTCGGGATTAAGAACGTCACCATCAACGAGCCCTTCTTCCAGGGGCACTTCCCCCAGATGCCCCTGATGCCGGGGGTCCTGCAGCTGGAGGCCATGGCCCAGCTGGCGGGGATGCTGCTCCTGCGCAAGCTGGAGTTCAGCGGTAAGCTCGCCGTCCTTTGGTCCATGGACAAGGTCAAGCTCCGGGGCGGGGTGACCCCCGGCGACCAGCTGCGGCTCGAGGTCGAGACCGTCCGGATTAAGGGCCTTACCATCAAGGTCAAGGGCACGGGGTCCGTCGCTGGTAGACTGATCTGCGAGGCCGACTTCATGTTCACCATGATCGACGCCTAGAAAGAAGCCATGGGAACCAAGATTCATCACACAGCGCAGGTCGCCGACGGAGCCGAGATCGGCGAGGACGTCGTCATTGGCCCGTCCGCCGTCATCGGCCCGCACGTGAAGATCGGGAACGGTACCCGCATCGGGCCCCTCGTCGTTGTGGATGGGCACACGACGATCGGCGAGGAGAACGTCATCGTGGGCCAAGCCAGCCTCGGGGGCGCGCCCCAGGATCTGTCCTACAAGGGCGAGCCGACGATGCTGCAGATCGGGGATCGCAACACGATCCGCGAGTTTGTCAGCATCAACCTCGGCACGGTCAAGGGCGGCGGTATCACCAAGATCGGCTCGAACAACCTCATCATGGCCTGCTGTCACGTGGCCCATGACTGCGACCTGGAGGACAACATCGTTCTGTCGAACGGCAGCGGCCTCGCAGGTCACGTGAAGATCGGACGCAACGCGAACCTCTCGGGGATGTGCGGCGTCGTGCACTTCGTGAGCGTGGGGGAGTTCTCCTTCTTGGCTGGCATGACCCGTCAGGCGCTCGACGTGCCGCCCTACATGATCGTT
>CALHGQ010000554.1 GCA_938030175.1 uncultured bacterium
GCGGCAGCGGCCTCGCGGCGAGCGTTCTTGCGGGGGCGTCCACCCTTGGGCTTGCGGGCGGCCATCTTGGCCTGGAAGGCGAGGCGGTCCTTCTCGGAGAACATCTCGCACTGTGCGCCACATTCGATGCAGTAGCTGAGCTCGATGCTGGAGAGGAAGTTGACGTACTTCGAGCAGCAGGGGCAGAACTTGGTGTCGTTGTGGAATGCGCTAATCATGGTGGCCTAAGGAGCACAGGGGTTGCCAAGTGGGGGCGGCATGGCCGAAAGAAGTTGCTAATGCCTGCGGGGCCAAGGGTTAGCGCGGTTGGGGCAGCAGGGGGGCCTCCATGGGGCTCCTCGGGCCGCGTTGCGAAAACACAGCGTTGTCTAATTCGCGCAACGCGCGTGTCGCGGGGAATGGACATCGCCCGTCCTTTGGGGGGCAATTCAGGCCGGAGGGTACGATGTCGCGATGCGCTCACTACTTGTCTGCCTATCCCTTTGCTCTGCCGCATGGGCTACGCCGACTCCCCAGGTCCCTGGGACGGGGCAGTTCGCTGCCGGGGAAAGCACCACGCTCTGGACCGGTCGGCGCCAAGTGGTCGCGATCGAGCTGTCCGCTGCCGCGGAGAGCGACATGGAGTGGGCGGTGACCTCGAGCGAGCCAGGGCTCGTCGAACCCCTCGGGCCGGCGGTCGTGCTCGCGGGCCAGCGCTACGGCAGCGCGGCCGTCTTCGTCCACGGACGCGGGGAGTGCACACTCGGGTTGGGCGACGCGACCCTTGAGGTCATGTGCCAGCCGCCCGCCGTCGAGGCGCGTATCCGCCGATCGGTGCCTCTGTTCGTGGCGCCGGCGGAAGGCGCCGTGCTCGCCGGGAAGTGCGCGGTCGGCGTCGAGCTAACGGGTGACCGCGGAGCCGTTCGCGCACTCGTCCTCGAAGTGCCCGGCGTGGGCGACGTCGAGCCGGTGGCGGAAGTGGCCCCGGGCCGCGGGATGGAACGGCGCTGGATCTTCGAGGTGGACGCCGACGCGATGCCCGAGGGCGCCCAGCTCTTGAGCGTGCGCCTGGACCCAGCGGAGGATCCAGCGGGGGACCCAGCCGAAGACACAGCGGAGGACGCCGCGGGCGAAGCGGCAAAGCCGCTCCTCGTCAACGTCATCCACGGAGCGCAGCCGATCGCCATCGAGGCAGAGCTAGGACTGCGGGCCCCGCGGCCCGACGGACTCGGCGACCGGCAGCCGAGGGTCGTGGGGGACGAGGAAGCCGGTGGGGGGGTCGCGACGGTGATGCGGGGCTACGGCCCGACGACGCTCTTCCCCGTGGACGTTCCCGAGACCGGCCGCTGGCAGGTCTTTGCCCGCGTGCGTGGCCGGATCGGCGCCGGCGCGTTCCCGTCCATCGCCGTGTCCGTGGACAGCGACAACCCGCGTCTCGGTGCGGTGCGCGTGCTCTCGGATGGATGGCACCGTGTCCCGGTAGGGACGCCGATCCAGGTCGAAGCCGGCGCCCACACGCTGAGCCTACGCCATGCCAACCCGGTGAACGAGGGGCGCGAAGAGCGGCGCGACCTCTATCTTGATCGGATCGAACTCGTCGCCGCGCCGGGGGCCTCGCCGGCCTCTACCTCGATGATGTCGATGGAAGCGTCGATGATGGGCTCGAGCCCCTCCATGATGGAATCCTCGATGGGGGCAAGGGACGCCGCTGCGGACGAGCTGCTCCCCGGCGGCCTTTGGATCGGATTTCAAGAGGTCTTCGACGGGCTTCCGATGAACGGCAACCTGCGCATTGAAGGTCAGGCGACTTGGCGAGGTGAGGATCGCATCGCCGCCCCGAGGGTGGCGCTTCTCGTCGATGACCGAGTCCACGCAGTGGTCCAAAGCAGCGAGCCCGTGTTCGTTCTCTCCCGTGACGAAGTGGGGGCGGGCTCCCACACGGTTCAGCTGCGCGCGGAGCAGGCTGGCGGCCGAACGGCGGTCACCCCCATCCAGACGCTGACGGTTCAAGGGCGCACGGGACCGCCACGCGGACCTGTCGCACTGCGATTCGCAAGTCAGGACGAGCGATGGAGCTCCGACGGTTCGCTGCCTCGCCCCACGACGAGCGTCGAGGCTACGCTCGAGCTCCCCGAGACGCTGGAGGGGAGCTATCAGGTGAAGCTCGATGCCCGCGGCCCCGGCGGTCCCCACCATGGACTCGTGATGGTTCGCATCGAGGGCGCACCCGACGCTGCCGGTGATCGACCGCTCCTCGCGGAAGAGACGCTCAAGGTGCAGAACTGGTGGTCCGAGCGCCAGGTAGCCGAGATCGATCTGCCTGCTGGGCCCAAGCGCGTGACGATCGAGGCGGACCCCTTGCCCGAAGGCGCCGCTTCAGAGAAGCCCCAGCTCTATTTGCGGGCCCTTGTCCTAGAGGCCACGGAGCTCAGCACGGGGCCGGACCACTCGCCGCCGGGCGCGACGATCGCGTACCCGAGCGACGGGGCCACCGTTGACCCGCGCCTCGACGCCGTCGTCGCCGACGTCTTCGACGATCGATCGGTGAAGACCGCCGAGTTGCTCATCGACGGACGGGTCGCGTCGGCCTTCGGCCGCGTCCCCCAGGGCGCTGGGTACGCGGTCTTGCCGATCGTCTCCCGCGACCTCTCCCCAGGCGTTCACCGCATCGCCGTTCGCGTGTTCGACGCGGCTGGCAACGAGTCCGAATCCGAAGCCCATACGATCACGGTTCCCGAGCACGACCAGGCGGGACCCGCGAGCTCCTTTCGACGCGCCGTGCACCTCCTGAATCGCTGCGGTTTTGGTCCCGAGCCTCGCCAGCTCGCCCGCGTGCTGCTGGAGGGGGAGCTTCCCTGGGTGGAGTCGCAGCTGACCCTCGGAAACGGACACGCCGCAGCCCAGGGGCGTGCCGCCGCAGCCATCGGGGCGAAGATCCCCTACGGACCAGAGCAGCTCGCGCTACGGGTCGCGCTCTCGTCGGATCAGCCGCTGCGCGCCCGGTTCGCGCTGTTCCTCGACAACCACTTCAACACGTGGTCGGGCAAGACGGGCGGCCCGTCGGAGTGGGGGGATCACCGGCGCTACCAGGACATCGGGCTCGCGCCCTTCGTCGAGCTCCTGCACACGGCTCTCTCCAGTCCCGTGATGCTGGTCTACCTCGATCAGGACAAGAGCTTCAAGGGGCGCCTCAACGAGAACCTTGCGCGTGAGCTCTTGGAGCTGCACACGGTCGGCGTGAACGGCGGCTACACCCAGGCGGAAGTCACGGCCCTCGCAGGGCTATTGTGCGGCGTCACCGTGTCCCAAGAGGCCCCGCCGGACGGCGCGGGGGGCTACCTCTCCCGGGTCTTCCGCTTCGCACCTGACCTCGCGGACCCGGCGGGTCACACGGTCATGGGCGCGCGCTTTCCCGAGGCCAACGGCGCAGCGGAGGCCTTTGATCGCTACGGGGCGGTCCTCGATCACCTGGCCGCGCACCCCGCGACCGCGCGCTTCTGGGCCAAGAAGCTCGCCGAGCACTTCGTCTCCGTGCCCGCCCCGCCCGCGCTGGTCGAGGACCTCGCACAGCGCTTCTTGGCGACCGGCGGCGATACGAGGGCGCTGCTCCGGGGCATTGTCGAACACCCTGACTTCTGGGCGGCGATGGACGAGCCCCGGATCTCCAGCCCGTTGGATTTCGGCCTGCGCCTTGGACGGACGACATCTCCGCGGCACCTTCACGGTCCGGTCGACACCATGATGAAGTCGGCGGGCATGGGGCTCTTCGATCACGCGGCCCCCGACGGCTACCCCGAGGAAGATGAGGCCTGGGTGGACTCCAACGGACTGCTCGCGCGTTGGCGGCTGGCCCAGTCTGTGTCATGGGCGGTCCGCGCCTTCGCCCCGGAGGAAGTTCGGCGCACGGACGCGCGCCGTCCCTATGAAGAATGGGCTTCCAGCGTCATCGACCATGCGTCCTTTCGTTTCCTTGGGACGCTCCTTGGTCCAGAGTCGCGGTCGGCGGCTTTGGAGTACTTGAAGGAGCTGGAGTCGCTGGAGCCCTGGAAGCGAGCCGACCAGTTCTGCGTTCTTTTGACCCGCTTCCCCGAAGCCAACCTTCGCTAGAGCCATGCAACAAGAGCCCCAAGAGATCGTTCTGAACAGGCGCAGTTTTCTGCATGGTTCCGCGGCCCTCGCCGCGCTCGGCGCCCTTCCCCAAGAGGCGGCTGCCCCGGCCAAGAAGAAGCGGACGCTGGTGGTGGTGTTTCTGCGCGGCGGCTGCGACGGGCTGAACCTCGTGGTGCCCCATGGCGATCCTGACTACGCGTCGCTGCGCCGGGGGCTCGCGGTCCCGGGCCCTGGGGGAAGCGCCGCGAGCGCGGTCGACATCGACGGCTACTTCGGACTTCACCCTGCGGCGGGTGCGCTCGCGCCCCTGTTCCAGCGCGGGGTGGTCGCGGCGGCCCACGCGGTCGGGCACCCGGCCAACACCCGGTCGCACTTCGAAGAGCAGGACAGGTGGGAGCTGGCTCAGCCCGACACCGAAAGCGAGGGCACGAACCTCGGCGCTCCGGGATGGCTGGGGCGCTACCTTGCGCTCGCAGAGGGCGTACCGAGGGGACCCATCCGCGCGCTCGCCCTTGGCCGAGGTGTACCCCGCAGTCTCCGCGGTCCCCTTCCCGCACTGGCCATTAGCAGCCTGAGCGAGCTGACCGTGCCCGGGGACTCGAAGGCACTCGACTCTACGATGAACGCGTTGCGCCGCGCTTACGCCAAGAACCGCCAGGACGCAGAGGCGGCGAAGACCAGCGGAGGATTGCGCCAGAAGGGAGCCCGCTCGCTCCTCGAGAGGGACGGTGCGGCCACCCTCGGCGCCATGAGGCGGCTGGCAGAGGTAGCGCAGAGGCCCTTCGAGGTGCACGGCGACTATCCGAGCGGCCAGCTCGGGGCCCACTTCCTGGAAGCGGCGCGCCTGATCGACGCGGACCTCGGGCTCGAAGTGATCCAGATCGACCACAACGGCTTTGATACTCACCAGAACCAGGCCGGCCTCTGGGGAGGGCTCGTCACGCCCCTCGCCCAAGGCCTCGCCGCATTCGAGAAGGACATCACTGCGCGCGGGCGCCTCGACGAGGTGCTGGTCCTGACGATCTCCGAGTTCGGACGCACGGCCCGACCGAACGGGACCCAGGGAACCGACCACGGAAGCGGCGGATGCGTCCTGGCCCTCGGGGGCGCGGTGCGCGGGAAAGAGGGCGAGGTCAAGGGCGTCGTGGGGGACTGGCCCACGCTCGCCAAGGCCGAGCTGCTCCAGAACCGCGATCTGCGAACCGTCACCGACATCCGCAACGTCTACGCGGAGGCCCTGACGGGATTCATGGGCGTGGAAGATCTCGCGCCCGTGCTTCCTGGATGGACCGAGACCCGCGTTGGCCTGATCGGATAGCGCTGGGAGTCCGCCCGGGGCGGGGCGGGCACGCTATTCTCTTCACGTGCGCGTCTTCTACTGCGACCACTTCGAGGTCATTCTCCCGCCCAAGCATCGGTTCCCGATGCACAAGTACGGACTCCTGCGGGAGAAGCTCGTTGCCGACGGGCTCGTAGGGGCCGATCGATTGGTCCCCGCTAACGCCGCTCCGTTGGAGGACATCTTCGCCGTCCATGACGCGGGGTACGTCCAAGGTTTCCTGGACGGGACGCTCGAGCGGTCTGTGATTCAGCGCATCGGGTTCCCCTGGTCCGAAGCCATGGTGATGCGCTCGCTCGGCAGTGTCGGAAGCACGCTCGGCGCAGTGGAGGCGGCGATGGAAGTGGGGATCGCGGGATCCCTCGCCGGGGGCACGCACCACGCCTACCGGGACTTTGGTTCTGGTTACTGCGTGTTCAACGACCTAGCGATCGCCGCTCGCAGGCTCTTGGACCGCGGCGCCGTCGAGCGGGTGTTGATCTTCGACGTGGACGTGCATCAGGGGGACGGCACGGCGTCGATCTTTGCGGAGGATCCGCGCGTCTTCACCTGTTCGCTCCACGGTGCTAAGAACTTTCCAAGCCGCAAGCAGACGAGCGACCTAGACGTGCCCCTTCCTGACGGCACGGGGGACGCTGAGTACCTCACCGCGTTGGATGCAGCCCTCGACGAGGCGATGGAGCGTTCGCGGCCGGATGTCGTGTTCTACCAGGGCGGTGTCGACGTGCTGGCGGACGATCACCTCGGGCGTCTTCACCTCAGCGCCGCAGGCTGCTACGAGCGCGACCTTCGCTCCCTGGGCCGGTTCCGCGGCGCAGGCTTGCCCGTGGCCTTGACCCTCGGCGGCGGCTATGCGAACCCCATCGACTCTTCGGTGAACGCGTACGCGGGGACGTACCGCGCCGCGAAGTCCGTCGAGGCCGCGCGCTCGGTCTAGCCTTACTTCTCCGCCTGGAGCTTGAGGAACTCGCCGGCCTTCGCTTTGCCGCTCGGTCCCTCCGTTCCGTCAGCCCAAAGAACGCGGTAGGCAAGGCCCGCTTCGCCAGTGCCCGCATGCACGTGCAGGATGGGGGAGGACGCGGCGCCGTAGCTATCGGCGGTCCGAACTTCGTGGCGCGTCTCGCTGCCCGATGCGGCCTGGGTGAAGACCGTTGCCCCGAGGGCCGGAGCGCCCGCCTTGTTCAGGACCTCGATGGAAACAGAGCGCGGGGACGCAGCGGCGTCGTTGCGCAGCAGGTGCACGCCGGCATCGCGGTTGTGGACGAGGATGTCCACGTCGCCGTCGCCGTCGATGTCGCCGAAGGCGGCGGAGCGTGAGGTGGCGACGAGCGGTGTTCGGACGCCGCCCCGGGGCAGTACTTCGGCGAAGCGTCCCTTGGGCGTTCCGCGCAGCAGCACGTTCTCTTCCGCGTAGACGTCACCTTCGATCGCGCGCTCTGGTTGGGTGACGCGGCCATTGGCGTGGAACAGGTCGAGGTGCCCGTCGAGGTTGAAGTCCCGGAGGGCCACGCCGAAGCGGGTGCGTTTGCGGGACAGCACCGCCAAACCGCGGGCCGGCGTGCGGTCGACGAACTGGCCCCGGTCGTTGCGGTAGAAAGAGTCGTCCTCCCCGGTCAGGTTGACGACCAGCAGATCCTCGTCTCCGTCCGAGTCGATATCCGCCACGGACACGCCCATGCCCGCCTTCGCGGCGCCCTGCACGTCGACGGCGCACCCGGTCATGAGCGCGATCTCCTTGAAGGAACCGTCGGCCTGCGGGTCCCAAAGCTGGTTCGGGGTGCCGTCGTTGGCGACGAAGATCTCGGGGCGACCGTCGAGGTCAAAGTCAGCGCACACGACGCCTAACCCGTTGCCGAACGCGGCGCGCAGGCCCACGTCCTCGGAGGCGTCGACAAACGTGCCGTCCCCACGGTTCTCGAAGTAGCTGTCGGGGGCGGGCGCGGCGTAGGACTTCGGGCTGCAATACGTGCGTACGCCCTGGGGCGAGCGGCAGTCGATCTCCGCTTCCACCGACCAGTACACATAGTTGGTGACGAAGAGGTCGAGGTCCCCGTCGCGATCCGCGTCGACAAACGCCGCGCTCGCGCTCCAGTGCTTGCCGCCGACGCCCGCTGCTTCCGTTACGTCGGTGAACTTGCCCGTCCCGTCGCCCTGGAGGAGCGTGTTGCGTCCCAGGTTCGAGACGTAGATGTCCACGTCCCCGTCTCCGTCGTAGTCGCCGGTGGCGACCCCCATGGCGTATCCGCGATCATCCGCGCCGCTGCCTTCGGTCGCGCTCCGAAAGTTCCCTTGTCCATCGCCGAGGAAGAGCTCATTGCCGGGGCGCTCGGCCCTGGGCTGGTCCACTGCGCCTCCTTGGGCGAGGTACACGTCCAGCGCGCCGTCGCCGTTGACGTCGAGGAACGCAGCTCCGGTCGTCATGATCTCCGGCATCAGGTAGCGCCCGTCAGCACCCGAGGCGTGGCGGAAGTCGGCGAGTCCCGCCTCTGCGCTGACCTCGGTGAACCAAGGCGCCGCTTCGGCTGAGGAAGCCGTGCTGCCCCCCGCTGAGCGGTCGCTCGAGGTCGCCTCGTCGGTGGAGCCGCCGCAGCCGGCCACAAGGATCGGCGCCAAGAGAATCGTTTGCGCCAGTGGGAGGAGTCGTCCTGTGCCTGAGAAGCCCATGGGGCCAGGATACCCTCGCGGCGCCCGACTACTGTTTGCGCGTCAACGAATCCGCCTCGTCGCCGTGGTAGACGCGCGCTCGGTCCAACGTCTCTTGGATGACATCGGGTCCCATCCGCGCAGCAGCCTGCGCTGACAGCAGCATCTTGAAGTAGACCAGCGGCGGGGAGGCGCCGGGCAGCTCGAGCCCGGCTCGGAGCACGCCTGCGGCCTCTGGGTAGCGCCCCACCTTCGCGAGGAGCTGTCCTTCGAAGAGCGGCCCGCGAAGGTCGCTCGGGTTGAGGGCGCTCGCGCGCTGGAAGGACTGACGTGCGGCGGGCACATCGCCCATCGCGGCTAGGGTCGAGCCCCTTTGCAGATAGGCGGCGGCGCGCTCGGGCCAGCGGTTGATGATGGTTTGGATGGCAGAGAGGGACTTCGCGGTGCGCCCCGCTGCGCGCAGGGCTGCGGCGTGGGCCGTCGCGATGTTGTAGTTGCCCGGGAACTGAACGATGGCCTTCTCGTAGTGCGCCAGCGCGTCGGCCGGACGATCGGCGCTGATCAGCGCCACGCCGAGTCGCACGCTGACACCGCCGTCTTCCGGGCGCGCCGCCGCCAACTCCTTCAGAACCTCGACCGCCTCTGGCCAACGCTTCTCTTTGGCAAGCTGGCTCGCCCGCTCTGACATCTCGTCGTCCTTGCGCCTGGCGCCCGATGCCCCTTCGCTCCACGGGTCGACGTAGCGCGGTCGTGCTCCCTGTCCTGCTTCCAGGTGGGGCAGTGCCTCTTCGGCTTCGCCCGCGCGGCGGAGGCAGTTGCCGAGGATCAACCGGACGTAGGGATCGCTCGGAGCGCGCTCATAGGCGGTGCGCGCGTGGGTAAGAGCGGCGGTGACCTCATCCTCGGCCAGTGCGGCGCGGGCGAGACCAATCGGCGCGTCGGGCGTGCTCGGGAGGAGTGCTCCCGCTCGCTCGAACGCGTCGCGGGCCTCTGGTGCGCGCGCGAGGTCGAGGAGCCACGTGCCGCGGCGACGCCAGGCGGGGCCATAGCTCGGTTCAAGCTCATGCACGCGGGCGAGGCGCGTCAGCGCGAGGTCAAGTTCCCCAAGGCGTCCGGCCGCGATGGCGGCGCGGTACCAGAGCTTGGCGTCGGTGGGACGGAGCTCTGCGGCGGAGCTGAACGCCGTGCTCGCGCCTTCGTGGACCTGGGCTTCTTCGTAGGCACGGCCGAGCGCCGCCCATCCTCCGGCGTCTGCGACGTTGGCGTTGACCTTGTCCGTGGCGGCATTGAGCTTGGAGAGGGTGGCGGGCTCAAGTCCGCCTGCTAGCTGAGCCGGGGCCGGCGGAGGCGGGAGCGCGGGAGCGCTCGGACCGCAGGCTGGGAGTGACGCGAGTGAGAGGCCGAAGAGCGCCCATGGGGCGACGGCGCTCTGGAGGCGGGATGGCAGGGGGGGAACGGACATGGCGGCCCACATTGTGCCAACGTTCGCTCCCCACTTCTCTTCTCGCCGGAATTGCTGCGTTCAACTGCAACCCTGGGGCCCGTTGCATCGCTCCTGATTGCGGAAGGCGGGGAGGTCCCGCTGATTCGAACCCAATAGCAGCCGAGGCAGACGAGCGATGCAGATTGACCCAGACGAGGGAAGCGGGATGGACGACTACGTGATCGTTGAGGATGGCACGTACGCGCTCCGCATCGAGTCCATTCAGGAGAGGAGCAATGCCGACGGAGAGAGGTCGTGGATGCTGCGACTCGGCCTTGTGGAGGGCGAACGGGCGGGTCGTACCGCGAGCATTGACTGGCTGAACTTCACGCCCCGGGGCATGCACCGTGTGCGGAGCATCCTGAGCGCGCTGGGGTTCGACGTGTCCGTGCCAGTGGAGGTGGAGCCCGCTGACCTCGAGGGCAAGGTGGCCCACGTGCGGCTCATCACGCAGGAGTCGACTCACCATGAGACGGGTCGACCCCAGAGACGCAGCCGCGTGCCCTACGACGGATGGTCGCCTTGCCCGGACGCCGAGCAGTACGCTCGCTTCGCGCCTCCTTCTGGCGGTGCTGGAGCTGGTGGGGCTGGGGCTGGCATGGCGGCGGATGCGATGCCGTTTTAGCGGGGGCCCCCTGGGCTGAGTCTGTTCGCTGGGCCTATCCGCTGAGCTCTTTGGCTGGGTCTCAGGACCTAGCTTGAGGGCCAAGCTTATGGGCCAGGCCCCTGGACGGGGCACCGCTGATTGCGCCTACTCCATTCCATGGAGCCGAACGAACAAGCTGGACTGGAGGCCGCCAAAGCGGTGATGGAGCGCGCCCACGCGCCCTACTCGGGCTTTCACGTGGGCGCGGCGATGGTGATGTCCGACGGCGTGATCTTCGCGGGCTGCAACGTCGAGAGCGCCAGCTATGGCCTGACCCTGTGCGCCGAACGCTCGGCGCTGAGCGCCGCGGTTGCGGCCCGGGGTAGCCTCGGTCCGAGCTCCGTGGCCGCCGTCGTCATCACAACGGAGGCGGATTCACCGACGCCCCCGTGCGGTGCCTGCCGCCAGTGGCTCGTGGAGTTTGCTCCCACGGCGACGGTGCTCTCGGTCTCCGGCAGCGGCGTCGAGCGCCGCTGGACCGTCAAGGAGCTGTTGCCGGCCGCCTTCACCGGCGACCAGCTCTCCTAGCGCTTCTCCGCGCCAGGCAGGTACTTGGCGGGCAGCGGCTGGTCGGGGCGCTCTGCGTCCCACGCGACCACGAGGATCCACCAGCGGTCGCCGTCGTACATGGCCTGGATCGAGTTGACTCCGCGCAGGAAGGGCTTCTCCGCGTCCTTACCGTCCCGGCCCTCGTAGGTGCTCCACACGTGGGCGATGCCGCCGAACACTTCTTCGACGCGGTGCACTTCCTTCTCGTAGAACGCCTGGCTGCTCATCCACGTCTTGCCCATCGTGACGTAGTCCGCGGGCTCCATGCCCATGGCCTGCCACTTGGGGTTCTCAGGATCCTTGGCGTTGGCGCGCAGGGGGATGAGACGGCCTAGCTCGGGGTGAAAGAGCGAAAGGAAACGATCCCAGTCGCGCTGGTTCTCGCCGTTGGGCCCGATCTTCTCTCCCGAGATGACGTCGTAGAGGGCGGCGATGATGGCGTCCAAGGACTCGACGTCCTCCGGAGCGGCCGGTGCGGGCCGCGCCGGAGCGGCTTCTTCTTGGTTGGACGCGTAGAGCGTAGTGGCGGCGCCACCGGCGAGGAGAGCGAGGAGGGCGATGGGGGAAATTAGCTTGGAAATCATGGTGGATGGAGCGTAACCGGGGGGCGCTGCAATCGGTCGAGGGGCGGGGGAGAGGACCCCGAACCTATGCTCAACCTGAACAGACTCAGCCTTTTGAACGGCCTGCTGGCGCTCATCTTTTCCACCCTGCTCTGGCTGCCGATACCCTTGGGGGCCAGCGCGCCCGAGTGGGCCACGAACCTCGTGCGCTCGACCGGAGACACTCAGCGCCCCATGACCGCCACCAAGAACGAAGCGCGCGTAGCCGAGCTGCGCGATGAGATCCGAAAGCACGACCTCCTCTACTACAACAAGGGGGTGTCTGAGATCTCGGACGCGGACTACGACGCGCTCTTCCGCGAGCTCAAGGAGCTGGAAGCGGCGCATCCAGAGTTGGCGACGGCAGACAGTCCGACCCAGCGCGTGGGCGCACCGCTCCCGGAAGGCGGCAGCTTCGACAAGGTCAAGCACGTCGTGCCCATGCTCTCGATTGAGAGCCTCCGCACCGGGGATGAGGCGCGTGACTTCAGCACCAAGGTGGCGCGGTTCCTGGGCCTTGAGTCCGACGAAGAGCTGGTCTGGCACGTCGAACCTAAGTTCGACGGTGTATCGGCCGCGTTGATCTATCGCGACGGCGAGCTGGATCAGGGGGTCACGCGCGGCGATGGTGTGACGGGTGAGGACATCACGGCGAACCTGCGTACCGTGCGGGATGTTCCGCTGCGCCTCAACATGAAGTCGCCCCCCGCCGTTCTGGAGGTGCGCGGGGAGGTGCTGATCGCGCGTGATCGCTTCGAGCGCTTCAACGACTGGCGGGCAGAACGCGGCATCGCGGTTCTGGCCAACGCGCGCAACGCGACGGCGGGCGCGTTGCGCCGCAGCGATCCCGCGGAGGTGCAGAAGTACCCGCTGGAGTTTCATCCCTACGGCATCGTGCGCTCCGAGGGAATCGATCTGCCTGACTCCCACGCCGACCAGCTTGCGCTGATGGCGAAGTGGGGCTTTGCGGCGCCCAGCAACGACGAGACGGTGACGGGCATCGAAGGCTGTCTGAGCTACCAGGCACGCATGGAGGAGAAGCGCGACTCGATCCCCTACGAGATGGACGGGATCGTGGCCAAGCTCGACGACATCGCCCTCCGCGGTCGACTCGGTACGAACTCCAGAACGACCAAGTGGCAGTACGCCCACAAGTTCAAGCCGGTGGAAGCCGCGACGGTGTTGCGGGCCATCGAGATTCAAGTGGGCGTCAACGGGCGACTGACGCCCCGGGCCCATGTGGACCCGGTGCAGGTCCTCGGTGTGACCGTGCGGCACGCGACGCTGCACAACGAGGGCTACGTGCTCGACCTCAAGATCCGGCCTGGGGATCGTGTCTTCGTGAAGCGCGCGGGCGACGTGATTCCGCAGATTACGGGCATTGCGATCGAGCGATCGAAGAGCGCGCCGTCCGACTGGAAGGATGCGATCCCCGAGACCTTGAAGCTCGAGGACGGCTCCGTCCGCGCGGGCGCGATCGTCCAGCATGGCGAAGAGTTCTCCATGCCGGAGGAATGCCCCGCATGCGGCGAATCGGTGGTTCGCGAAGGCAAGTACGTGCGCTGTCCGAACGTCTACGGCTGCGAGCCCCAGCTGATCGGTCGCACCGTGCACATGGTGGGGCGCAGCGGTTTCGAGATCGACGCCCTCGGCGAGAAGATGATCGTGCAGCTGTTCGAGGCGGGCTACCTCAAGTCGCCCGCGGATCTCTTCAAGCTGCGGACGATCCCCGACGAAGACCTCATCGCCCTCGACCGCTGGGGCGCGAAGACGGTGTCCAAC
>CALHGQ010000555.1 GCA_938030175.1 uncultured bacterium
GAAGGCGTGCCAAGCAGGGCGGCAAGCAACACAGCAACGAACACAAGAAGGGCGAGGATCTTCATCGGTGGCAGTCCGATTGGTTGTTAGCGGCGCTGGAAACGCGGCGAGGAATGGGCTCTCGCTACATGGCGGTGAGGCGCGCGCGCACCCGCGCTAGGAAGCCGCGCCAGTCGAAGGCGGGGCCTGGATCGATCTTCCGCTTCGACACGTGGTAGTGCCCGACGATGCCGCCGAACTCTAGCTCTTCAGCCTCGTCCATGCGGACCGTGAGGACGCGTCCCTGGGCGTCGCGCGGCGCATCCGGTTTGATCCTGGGGAAGTGGTGGCAAAGCGTGGCCGTTAGCTTCACGAGCGAGTCGTATTGCTCTGGCGTGTAGTCGTACTGCTGCAACCCTTCCCCCTGCACGCGCCCCAGGATCTTTCCCTCGCGGGCGGGGCGACCTTCGAATCCAGAGGTCAGCACGCCGAGATCTGATGGGTCCTTCGGAAGCGTGAGCCGCGTTCCATCGGGGCCCTCTTGGTACCACTTGCTGAGGGTATTGTTCCCCGCGTCGTTCAGGGGATAGGCGCCGATCTGCGCGATCTCCACGCCGACGGAGCGCGCGTTGGTCTGACTGGCATGCCACGCGGTGTCGCGCAGATCGAGGGTTTGATAGATCGTGCCGTCCACGTCGATCATGAACTGCACCGAGAGACCACGGCGGTCGTGCAGCACCTTGAAACAGGTTTGACTGGTGCCGCACACGTCGTAGTGCACGACGAACATGTCGAGCGCATCCTTGAGCTGGGCGAAGGAGCCCGTC
Organism: uncultured bacterium; assembly: GCA_938030175.1. Taxonomy (GTDB): domain Bacteria; phylum Planctomycetota; class UBA1135; order UBA1135; genus Saltatorellus. The sequence goes on from CALHGQ010000555.1 coordinate 807, forward strand.
TCGGGGGTCACAAGCACCTCGCCGGTCTGGCGATTGGTACGGCCTGGCTTGTACCTCAGCTCGCCGCTCGATGGCCGCTTGACGCCGACGGGGGGGCGCGCGAAGTGCAGGTCCGTTTCGTAGGCGCTGTACCCGAGGGGGTCAGTCCAAAGCACCACGGGGGCGCCGACGAAGAGGCGCTCGCCACAGGCGACAATGGACTCGTTGATCGACTCGGGGATGATCTCCGGCGCGAGCTCGTCGCTCGATGACGAGCAAGCGGCCAGGACGGAGAGGCCCGCGAGGGCGAAAATTGATGCGGCGACGCGGAGAACAGGCAGCTGGCGAAGGGTCATGGGCCCGAGGATACCCGGAACGGCCCTGGCCCGGACCAGATGCCCTGGTCCACGCGACCTTGAGGGACCGCGCCAGGACGACCCCTAGCAGCCCGTTGAAGAAGTCCGCGCTCACCAACTACGTCCATCGGAGTCCTGACAAGGCGCTTGAAGCCCCCCATAGCGAGCTATTCGGGGCCCTTCAAGCAACGCAGTCAGGGCTTCGAGGGGCGCTGTTGGAGAGTGCGGCCTTCCTCAACGGGCTGCTAGACCGTGGCCCCGCCGCAGCTAGAACCGGCACCTGCGGTGCACCCGAAGCAGTGCCTGCCAACGACGATCTCCCGGGAGGCCGCGGCCTCCAGGGCAAAGTCGCGGATGTGCCGGGGGCTCCCGCTCTCCACTTCTAGGTCGAGCATCTGGTTGAAGTCGCAGTCGAAGAGGCGTCCGTCCCAGCCCACCGACAGGGTCGTGCGACACATGACGCCGGCGACCGCCGCTGGGTTGAAGCCGCTCACTAGCTTCTGGAGGTACGCCTCGGTCTTGCCGCCCGCCTCAAGCCACTCCAAGTACCGGCTAATCGGCATGTTCGTGATCGCGTAGAGATCGTTGAAGTCGACGTCGTAGAGGCGCTTCATCTCTCGCTTCCACTCCCCTTCAAGGGAGGCTTGACCCGCGGGCAGGAAGGCCCCCACCGGGTTGGTGACGAGCACCAACCGCAGCTTCGGATCGCGGCCGTACCCGGCGGCGTTGAGCTTTTGGAGCGCCTGGATCGACGCATCAAAGACGCCGTCGCCGCGCTGCTTGTCCGTGCCGTGTCCCCGATAGTGCGGGAGGGACGCGACGACCTCGACCTGGTGCTCGGCCAGGAAGTCCACGAGGTGCGAGTAGGGCTTGGTCAGGAGGATCGAAAGGTTGCAGCGATCCATCACGTGACGGCCAAGGGCCCGCGCGCCGCGCACGAGGTACTCGAACTGCGACGACATCTCTGGGGCGCCGCCGGTGATGTCGACGGTGGGGATGTCGGTCCGGGCGAGGGCATCCAGGCAGAGGTCCGCGGTCTCTCGGGACATGTCCTCCTTGCGATCAGGCCCCGCATCGACATGGCAGTGAACGCAGGTCTGATTGCACTTGCGCCCGAGGTTGAGCTGCAGCACGTCGACCCCCGAAGCGCGCAGCGGTTCCCCCAGCGCCGAGGCAGCCCGTGCTCCAAAATCTGCGTCCGGAACGGCCAGCCCGTCGAGGACCGCGATCTGGTGGGCGGGTGCGGCCAGGGGCGAGCGCGCGCGGGCCAACGTCGGACGGATCTTGATGGCGAGGCCAGCGGGCGCGTTCGCCATCGTTTCGGACGAAGGGACGTCCTCGGGAAGGTCTGACACGGTCTACATCCCCAGGTCGTCAGCGACCTTCCGCATCTGCACCCCGTGGACGAGGGCGGCCCCGCCCTTGATCGCAGCGGACACATGGACGACTTCCGTGAGCTGCTCGACGTCGCAGCCTTTTTCCAAGGCGTCCTTGGTGTAGGCCTCGATGCAATAGGGGCATTGCACCGCGTGGGAGACCCCGAGCGCGATCAGGCTCTTCTCCCGTGCGGTGAGGGCGCCGTCTTCGAAGACCGCCCCGTACCACTCGAAGAACTTGGCGCCGAGCTCCGGTGCGTGCTCGGCGATCTTCGGGAACTGAGCGAGATCTTTCGGGTCGTAGTAGGTGTCAGTCATGGTGGGGGTCCGATGAGGGTCTAACTTTTGACAGTACGGGGCAAGCACAAGCCCGTGACTGAGCGTTCGGCAGCGAATTTCGCAACCGGAGGGCCCGTCGAGGGGTCCCCAGGGCATGAAGACCATCCGCGTAAGGGGCGCCTCCCGTGAGGGGACCGGCGCCCTCATCGTCACCATCGAGGCTCGGTTCGCGGGCTCCAAGGACGAAGGGGCCACCGAGATCTACCTGACCGGGCTCCCGGACTCGGTGCTGAGGGAGAGCCGAGGCCGCCTGGGGTGCATCCTTGGGTCCACTCGGCTGCGCCTCGGGCCTGGACGACTCCACCTGCACCTGACCCCGGCCGCGCGCAAGAAGTCAGGGGAGGCCCTTGACCTGGCCCTCGTGGTGGCCTCGGCCACGGCCGGCGGGCACCTTGACCCCGGCCACGTCGAAGGGACGGTGTTTATCGGCGAGGTGGGGATCGACGGGCGGCTGCACTCGATCCCGGGCGGGCTCGCCGCAGCGGTCGCGGCTCGCAAGATCGGGATCAAGCGACTGGTAGCGCCCCCGGAGACAGCGGCCGAGGCCGCTGCCATCGAAGACATCGAGGCGTACTCGGCTCGCTCCATCCATGAGGTCCTGCGGGTGTTGACCGTCGACCCCATGGCCCCCGGCGCGCCCATGGCACTCTTGCCGACTCCCTTCGACGCGGCGGAGTCCCGTGATCCGCGGAGGCTCGATGAGGTCAAGGGCCAAGGGGAGGGCAAGCTGGCCCTCAAGGTGGCGGCCGCCGGCGGGCACGGGCTCTTGCTCATCGGCCCCCCGGGGGCGGGCAAGTCGATGCTCGCCCAGCGCCTCATCGACCTGCTGCCGCCGATGTCGCTCAACGAGCGGATCGAAGTGACGACCATCCTCTCGGCCACGGGACGCTGGCCCCGCGGCCTCACGAGCCGCCGGCCCTTCCGCGCCCCCCACCACACCACGAGCTTCGCCGGACTCATCGGAGGTGGCAGTCCGATCTCGCCGGGCGAGATCACCCTCGCCCACCGCGGCGTGCTGTTCCTGGATGAGCTTCCGGAGTTTGGACGAGAGACGCTGGAGGGACTGAGGCAACCGTTGGAGGAAGGCGCCGTGCACATCGCACGCGCTTCCCGCCGGACGACCCTGCCTGCCCGCTTTCAATTGATCGCGGCCATGAACCCTTGCCCGTGCGGCTACCACGGGCATCCGCGGATTCCGTGCCACTGTCCGCCGGGCGCGGTGCGTCGCTACCAGCAGCGCATCTCGGGGCCGCTCCTGGATCGCATCGACCTGCGCGTCAGTCTGCAGCCGTCGCCGGTGGAGGTGCTCATGGGACAAGGCCTGGGCCGGGCCATCGCCCCCGACATGGCCGCGGCCCCACAAGGGGAAGCTGAAGGGGACGCTGAAGGGGAAGCAGAAGCGGGACCAGCGGCTGGGCCCAACGGCTCCCAAACGGCGGCCCAGGAAGAGCTCGGCGCCCAGCTCGGGGCGGCGGTGCTCAGCGCCCAGGCCCGTGCGCTCGCACGTCCCGGCAATCTCTGCCAGCTCAACGCCGCACTCGGCGCGGTCGGGCTTGACGACGTCGCCGTCCTCACGGACGAGGCCCGGCACCTTCTGCAGAGGGCCGCAGACGATCAGGGCCTCTCAGCCAGGGCCATCCAATCCGTTCGGAGGGTGGCGCGGACCCTGGCAGACTTCGACGGTGTCGAATCCGATTCGATCGACGCTTCGACCGTCGCCACGGCCCTGGCGCTGCGCCAAGGGCTCTAGCCCATGCCCCCAAAGGGGGCCGGAGCCCCGATCGCCCAAGAATTCCTAAGATGGACCCGATGGTCGTCGTTCGCCGATCAGCTGCTTGGTACCGGACCCATCCACCGTGTCCCAATGAAGCCCCAAGCAATCCACATGGCAAATTCGATCACCAGAGACCAGATGCAATCCATCCTCACGCAGGACGACTGGCTGCGACGCATGGCGGCCAGCCTGTTTCGCGAGAGCGCCGAGGCCGAAGACGCGGCCCAGGACGCCTGGGCCGCCGAGCTCACCCAGGAAGGGCGCGTGCTGGAGCGCCGCCCGTGGAGTCTCGCGGTCCTGCGCAACCGCAAGCGAGCGCTCCTGCGGAGCAACGCTCGGCGTGCGGACCATGCGGCCGACGTGGCGGCCCGGGGGGAGACCTCTGCCCCACCCACCGACGAGCTCGTGGCAGACCTGCAGCTCCGCGAGCACGCCGCCCGTGCGCTCCTCGCGCTGGACGAGCCGCTGCGAACCACGCTTTACCTTCGTTACCTGAAAGACCTACCGGTGGGAGAGGTCGCATCACGCTTGGACATCGCACAGTCCACGGCCTCCGAGCGGATCACCCGGGGACTCGAGAAGCTAAGGCTCAGCCTCGACGATCAATACGGCGACGATCGCTCAAGCTGGCGCGCTGTGCTGGCTCCCCTGGCGGCCAGCCCCATTCCATCACGCGCGAAGGCGGGCGCGGGCGCAACGGGCGGAGCCACAACTCTGGGGCTGACTCCCGTCGGGTGGGCCGCCGCTACCATGGCCTTGGTCGGCACAGGAGCCCTTGGCCTCGCTCTGGTGAACCAGGACGGCGGGCCGGCTCGGGGGGTGGAGGGGCCCCTTGCTCTGGCCGCCTCCGATCCTGCGGAGCGAACGCTCGAGGACGCAAGCACCGCGGAGGTCACTCCGTTGCCCGATCCCACGGCCCCCTCCCGTGCGGCCATCGTCGCCGCGCCGCAACCGGACGACTCCGCAGCGAAAGCGAGCGGCGCGGGTGCGCAAGAGCCTGGGGAGAAGGTGCCGCCGGGCGGCGACCCCGTGCACGTCACGGCGACGGTGTTGCTACCCGACGGAACGCCCGCCGTGGGGGCGAGCTGGAAGATCAGCGGTATGAGCTTCCCTCCGAAGGGCGTCTGGGATCCCAAGACGTTCACGGGCAAGACGGGGGCCGATGGTTCGATCCATGCGAGCTTCCCCAGCAGGGACCCCAGCTCATTTGGGGTGAGCATCCACTTGGACGGGTACGTGGGCGAGTTCAGGCAGTGGCCCAAGCTCCTGCCCGGAGAGACGGAACGCCTCGGCAAGATTCGGCTTGAGCTCGCAGGCGTCCTCACCGGCCAACTGGTGGACCCGAACGGCGTCGCGGTCACGGGGAAGGCATGGCGACTTCGGCTGATGCCGCCGGGAGTCCAAAACGGCATGCCACTGAGCCGAGGGAAGCCCGCTCTGATCGATCCCAAGGACGGGACCTTCACGATGCACGGAACCCCGCCCTGCAAGGGACAGCTCAACTTCTGGGTCCCGGGTAAGGGCTGGCAG
>CALHGQ010000556.1 GCA_938030175.1 uncultured bacterium
GCGCTGGGTCCAGGCCGACGCGGCTTCGCCCGCCGTTCACGACCTTCACCTCGACGTCGAACGGGATCCCGCCCACGTCGAATCGAAGATGGTAGAGTCCGCCGGGCAGCTCAAGCTCCGCGGGGAGCGTGATCCAGCGGCTGGGCGATCCGTCGGCTGGGACGAGCTCGATGCGCTCTGGCAGGGGCAAGAGCGCGGACCGGAGCGTTCGAAGCAGGTCATCGCCGGAATCGGAAGCCACGTACATCCCGCCGGCGGCGTCGGCTATGGCCCTGAGCTGGGTGTGGAGCGCTGGCTTTGCGATGTCGAAGCCGACAACGGCGAGATCCCAGTTGCGCAACTTCCCGAAGCGCCCAGCGACCGCCAAGGGATCCATCCCCGAGCGCGGATCCTCGCCCCCGTCGGTGAGAAGCACCACCGTTCCGCTCTTTCGGCGGTCGATGTCCTTGAGACTCTCCTGGAGGCTGAACGCCATGGGCGTCTTGCCCCTGGCTTTGACCCTCGCGAGCGTCTCCGACAGCTCCTGCCTTCGGGCTTCGTCATGCATCTTCAGCGGAAGGAGCAACTCCGTGTCGCGACCCGCCCCCTCCGCATTCGCGCGCAATCTATGGCCGTAGACCCGGAGCCCCATGAAGACACTCTCGTCCAGGCTGGCCGCGAGCTCCGCGACAGCCGTGCGAGCCCAGTCGAGCTTGGTGCGCTCACCGAGCTTGGACAGCATCGAACCCGACGCGTCCATAATGAAGTGGACGGCGCGTTCCTCAAGGGGCTTCGCGGCGATGCTGAGCGTTCCCGTCGTGGACACGACGGGGTCCTCCATGAGGCTCTCCGTCGCGCGGGTCAGAAAGAGGAGCGCGAACGAGGTCGGCGGCACGATGTCCCTCCCCTCGACCCATGAGCCGTCCACTTGCTGACTACCCACGAGCGCGCGTGCGCCGAGCGGGTACCACTCGTTCCGCCCGTAGAACTCAATGTCCAGGAGCCGCCCGACGCGCTCCGTGGAGTACATGTAGTAGAAATTGTGCCTGCCACTCTTGGGGTTGCTCGCCGGTGAGTACCTCTCTGCCATCCAGGCCAGGCCATTGCGAATGAGAGCAGTGGACTCCTCGTCTTGGATGCCCAGCGCCCAGTCGGCGATGGCCAGCGAGCCGATCCCCGCGCAGGTCATGGAGCCGTAGGGCCCGCCAGAGTTGACGTAGCCCCAGCCACCGGTCTCCCCGGCGCGACTCATCATCGTCTCCCGCGTACGGTTCCAGACATCGTCTGGGACGTTGAGTCCTTGGCGCTTCGCGCTGCGCAGCGCCATCATCACGAACTGTGCAACCGAGTTATCGCCTCCCGCCGTTTCGCCGTACGGCCGCTCGCGCACCAGGTCATCAGTCTGCGGCGCAAAAACAGAGATGTAGCCCGCGGCGTCGACGGGCTTTTTGAGTCGAGGCACAGAGTAGCCCCAGGTTCCATCGACCCGTTGCCCCTCAAGCAGAGCCTGGGTAGCTCGGCGCAGGAGAGGCTGATACACCGGATCCCCGAGATGGTCCAGCATCATGCAGATGACGCTGTTGGTATAGGTGACATAGAGGTGCGCGTCGAAGTTCTGAATCGCCAGGGGAAGCACCCGCGCGAACTCCGGATTCCGCTCGCGGAGGTTCGTGTGCGACAGTGCGAAGAGGGCGAGGACCTCCTCTCCGCTGCGTGAGCCAATGTCGCTTAGGTCCTCCCTGGTAGACCTCGCCTTAAGGTCGTCCCACAGGAAGTCCGCGCCTCGATCGATCGCTTCGTTGACTTCCTTGGCGGTGAGGCCGACGCCTGCAATGCCCTTGGGCTCCGGCGGGCGAAGATCGTCCACGGCGTCCGCCGCGAGGACCTCGGGAGTCTCGGGCGCGGCCCCCTGTGGCGCCGAGTCTGGGACAGCGTCCGCTGAGTCGGGCTCAGCATCCGGCCTCGGCTCAGACTCGGCCGCTGGCGCAGCGGGAGAGGCATCCGGAGCCGTGACGGCCCCGGGCTCGGCGACGGTGACGAACTCCCCGTCGATGCGCAGCGTCACGCTATGGACTGCGTCCACCCCTCTGAAGTCGAACGTACACGCTCTCGCGTCCGCCGCGAGATCGAACCCAAGATCCAACCGGAAGCGCCTGCCCCCGGGCACAAGGAACAACCGTTTCAGTACGGGGAGCCCCTGCACCGGACCGCTGGCCGCCGTGACTCCGTTGACCTTGAGCCGTCCCAGGGGCTCGAGCATTCCCGCGACCGGCCCCTTGTTGTAGATGTCGACGCCCACGGAGAGTCGCCCCTCGCGGAATTTGGCCCACGCGAGGTCCACGGCAACCGGCTCACCCCCAAGAGCATGCAGCGGAGACAGAGTCTGCTCCTCTGGCTCCGATTCGTCCCAACGGAGACTCAGCGGCTCCGGGTCCCGCTGCTCTCCCTCATGGGTGAACCGGAGGCCCGGAAGCGCGAGCCAGACTTCTTCAGGCTTCGCGTCGTTCGGCAGTTCGAACGCCCAGCGCGCGCCCGAAGTCGAGTCTGTTTCAAAGACCGGCTCCGCGTCGACGTCCGGCGTAGCCAGAGGCCAAAAGTGGCGCCCCTCCCCGTCGACCAACGCCACCATCTCGCGCGCCATCAGGTACTCGAGGGGTTTGCCGAGGGGCGCACGCTCGTCCAGAGGCGCGTCCTTCCGTAGGGCACGCGCGTCGGTCTCCATCAAGATCTTGCTCTGGGCAAAGACGTCGATCTGCCATCTCGTGGTCTTGTCCCCCACGACACCCGCCCTCGGAACGGCCGGCAACACAGCCCGCATCGCCTCGTTCTCCCCCGAGGCCACTGGTGAATAAACGGGGGATTCGACGTCGCCGTCACGCACAGGCAGGACGATGGGCGCGAACTGATCGTGGAAGACGCATAGCTCCAGTCGAGCGGTCTCGCCCATGGGCAAGAGATAGCCGAGGCGCTGGGTCAGAAAGTCCCCCGGCTCCGACAGGAACAGCGACTTGGCTACGGGGATTGGGCCAGCCTCCAAGGGTCGAAGAAGACGGGTGCCACCGACGCGCAAGAATAGCTGCCGCGTCTGACTAGCGATGTGAATCGCGTCCTGGTACTCGAGTTCTCTGCGTAGGTCCCGCGCTAGCTTGTTCTCGAAGTCTGTCTCGATGACAAACCACTCGTAGCCCTCGGGCGCAACGCGACCACGCCATTCATCCTGCCGCGTCGTCCCCATGATGGAGACCTCCATCGCGCGGTTCCTCCTGCGGGTCGGCTCATCGGCCCCTTCACCGCTCGGTTCCGATGGCTGTACCGCAAGGTCCCTCAGGCTCGTCGTCTCGCTCAATGCGGCCTGAACGGCCGGGTCGCTGGCTCCCCGTCGTGCGATGGGTCGCGCCGACCATCCCCCATCAAGCTCGCCCTGGAGCATGGCGCGAGCACCGTCCTGAAGGTAGTGGACGACGGGCCCTTCAGCGCCAAGGCTCACCTGTGCGAATGCTCCGGTGTGGATCACAGACTCGCAGCGCTCCAAGAGCGCTCTAGGGAGGTCTCGGAGCTGGCCCCCGTCGCCGTGGAAACAAAGAACCACGGGCGCACCGGGCTCGGCTGCGCTCGCTTCGTCCAAAGCCAGCCCTAGGGACTCGGCCAGACCTTTGACCAACACTCCCTCAATCGAGTCGGCGCTTTGCGCACTCAGCCCAATAGCCACTCGGGTGCCCGCGGCCGACGGTACGGGCACAAAGGCGTCGAAGAGTCTCTCCTTGCTACCAGCATCGACCAGATTGCAAGAGAAGCGAGAGAACGGCGCCCGATCGAGGGCTTCACGCATGGGTGCCCAACCAAGCTTCAGGTCCGACGCCGTGATGTGGGCCGCATAGACTCCGGCTGCCTCCATGGCCTCGACCATGGCGACCCCTTGGCTCGCGAACGTGTCTGGACCAATCAGCGAGCCGCCGGCATCCAACCAGATGCTGGACGGCGACGCGGCGCCTTGCCACCAAAGAGAGCGCTGCGCGAAGCTCGGGGGTCCTCCGGTGCCACTGGGGCACGCCTCGCAGCCCAAGAGCCGTCCCTTGAGGTCCGCGCTCATCCACACGTCACCTTGAGCGCTGCTGTACTGGATACATGCTGTGCCGACTGCGCCCAAATAGAGCACGGTTCTGAGTAGTTGTCGCATCGCTGCCCCCCTACACGATCCCGCAGATTGCGGCGCCAGCCGCACCTGCGACCGGATTCAGCGGCCCTAGACCGACCAGGATCATCAGGCTCGCACAGAGCGAACTTCGGATGCACTGCGACTCTGCCGCGCTGTCGGCTGCGCCCGCGAGGCACTTGCCAAACGCAGCGAAGTTGCCGATCGTGCTAATCCAGAACACCTGCATGACTTGCCTTTCGGTCATCTCTTGACTGACGGCTGCCCCCCACCCTTGGCCGCCCATCCCAAGGCATACACCGGTCTTTGGATCGACTCGCCAGTACGCCAGCTCCCAGTCACCAAGCTCCTGGGCATCGATCGACGGAAGAACGATGACGTGCCCCTTTTGAACCTCGCGGGCCATGCGCGCCCTCACGTTGGCTGGCCAGCCAACGGCTGCTTCCTGCAGTGCGTCGATGCTTCTCACGGCACGCAGTTCCCCGTCGAACGCCGCCAGCGCGAGTGAACGAGTCCCCTCGGGCTGCATCGCCTCGACGAGCACCGACTCTGTGGCAGTGTCGACGATTCCCTCACGCAGCCGATCCCTGAAGCCCTCCGACGAAGAGTCGAAGCCCGCACGTGCGTTCCAGACGATATCGAGCCCTGACTCCGTGAGCAGCTCATCGTCTTCGCGTAGTCGTGGGATCTCGTGGTGAATCACCAGGTTGCCTCGGTCAATGAAGCTCGCAAGCGTTGGGTTCCAACACTGACGAGCCCGGCCCATTCCCCAAAGGAGCGCGTCAAACGTCTCCAACTCGGTCAGCATCGCCTCTAGCTCCTCCGGGGGCATGGCGCTGCTCTCAGCCGCTCGCTCGAAGAAGTCCTTTTGACGCCACAGGGTGTAGAGCGAAAGTCGGCTAATGAACTCCTCTGGAATGTCGCAGGCCAGGGGCAGAAGATGGCTAGCCCCCAGGAGCCGAATGTTCCGTGAGAGGACGTCGGCTTGATTCACTTCAGGCCGCTGGCCCCCAGCTTCACGGGCAGCTTGCCCAACGTTGTCGAAGATCACTCGGCGCTCCACAGAGGCCGCCACCCCCGGTCCCTCACTCACGAGCTCGATCCACTGCGCGGTGTAGCCCGTCTGATCCCGCTTTCCGCCGCCCGCTTTCCCTAGTCCGCCAATCAAGTCAGCCGCGCGCTCAACCGCTCGACCGGTCACGCCGGTCTGCGGCGAATCATTGGCGGTGCCGTCGCATCGAATGCCCATCTTCGATGTCGAGGCTTCCATGAAGAGAAAGGTCGGAACCCACTCCGTCTCTCCCGATGCGACCTCTTGGTAGTAGCTCCCCAGATCGCTAGCCCCCCGCGCCCCGGCTAGCGTGGGCTTGGATGAGATCGGGGTCATGGCAAACTTGATCGACTCACAGGCCGTGTCCATCCAGCGCAGCGGCAGCTCCACAAGAATGTGCTCTTCGCGCTTCGCGCCAACCCAGCTCTCCGCGACGGCCCTCAGGGTAAGTCGATGGTAGAGCGCGTCGTCAAGCTCGCTCGGAGCCACCGTGTCGGCTGCGACGAGTGCCTGCTCCCCCGGGCCGCTCTCGCGGACCATAGGATCAAGATCGAGCCATCCATTGCCGGTCTCAACTTGCACCCACACGTGAAGCGCCCCGGGCGAGGGGCGGTGGTAAGAAACCTCGGCGCTTGACCCGGGCTCCGAGAACTCAAGAGCGGCGAGCAAATCCCGATGGGTCTTTTCGACCATCGCCTCCACTCTCTTGCTCGCTTCATCGCGTTGCCAGCGCAGACTTGCGACGCTCGCCGCGAGCGCAGCGCCTGGGAGTCGCGCGTCCTTCGCGAACTTCTCGGCGCTGAGGCCCTCTCTTTCTGGCATCAACCCAGTGGCTACGTCGAGACGATCGCCAAGGGTCGTCAACGCATCTTCCGTCCAAGGCGCCGTCGCGAGCCGCACCGTCATGCCAGCGTGCTCGCAGAGGGCCGCCACCAGGAGAGCCCGATCCCAGTCATTGCCTAGCCGGTCCATCAGGACACCGACGGCCCCGCGCAGCACCCCCTCGTAGGGCACCCAGTCCGTCTCTTCCTGAACCCAGGCGAGGATCTCGGCTGGTTCTCTCCCGGCCAGCTCACCTGCGGCCTCGATCGCAAACCTGTCACGCGGACCGTTGCGCAGGGCCATGCGGGTCGCCCGGAAGTAACCCTCGAGCTGGCGCTGCTCGGCGCTCACCTCTTCCTCGGCATCCTGGGCGGCGTGCCCGCCTCCAACGGGGACTCCGGGCAGGGCAAAGACCGATCCCACGGACGTGGAGACAAGAGCGAGGGCGGACAGCAGACGTTTCATGGGGAGGCGGTTCGAGGTTCCTGGCCATGGCGAGCCCACGGGGGCACGCTCACGGGGCAACGACTGCGACGCACCTCGATTGTTCAGCGACTTTCCGCTCAAAAGGCCCCGCCCGGGACCTGCACAGGCCCTTGCGGCCTATTGCCCTGACTGACCCAGGGACTTGGGGAGCGGCTCGTAGCACCTAAGGAGCTCCTGGACCACTTCCTTGGACCCCGTCCCTCCCACCGGAAACTTCACGTAGGCGATGATGCAGCGCCCGCCCGTAGAGAGATTGACGCGGACCGTGTCATAGGTCTTCGGCTCCTTCTTCTTCGCGCCCGCGTTGGCTTTGCCTTCCCCCTCCGGCTGACCATCGGCGCCGCCTCTGGACTCGTTCTCAGGCTCGCCGGCTGGCTCGCCGACAAGATCTGCGCCCGGCTCCCCCGGGGCGTCTACGGCCGCGGCCTCCTCGGCTGGAGACCCGGCTGGAGCTTCCGCCGCAGCCTCAGCGAACTCCAGAGGCGCCCCACCAGCCTCACCCGTCGTGTCGTCGCTAGATGCTCCGCCTTTGTCCTCATCGTCGGGCGCCCGATGGCGAAGCCGCGCGTAGTTCGCGCTGTAGCCCTGCCAATCCAGGAAGCCCGCGTCCTGTAGCGTGGGCTTGGAGGATCCGCCCGAGCCGCCCTCCTCGCCGCCGTCTCCCCCACCGCCGCGTGAGCCTCGGCCACGACCGCGACCACCTCGCCCACGACCGCGACCTTTGTCGGAGTCCTCGAAGCGCAGCCTCTGAAATTGCTCCTCGAGCACCGACTCCGCCTTCTGGGTTGGAAACTCCATGAACGTCAGCTCGATGGGGTCATCGAGCCCATCGGAGCTCCCGTCCTCGGCGCGGGCGTAGACCAGAACGAGCTCCTTGCCCGGAAGGCGTCGCGCTTCTTTCGCAACCAGTCCATAGGGAAGCGGCTGCGCCACACTCGCAAAAAGCTCAAGCCGCGCCTCCTCCGCATCGAGCACCTCGCCGCGGGGCATCACAAGGAACGCGATGCCTCCCACCAAGGCCAAGAGCAGGACCATCGTCCCGAGGATCCACAGATTCGAAACGGGTCGAGCCCCCGCCTGCCCTTCGGCGCCGGGTGCGACGGGCTCCCGTGGTGAACCTTCCGCGTCCATCACTAGCGTCCCGACTCAGTGTCTGAATCCGTGTCTGAATCCGACGGTGCGTCCGGGCTGCTCTCCTGCTCGGCCGCTGGGGCCCCATCACGAGGCGCGTCGGCCCCGAGGTTGCCCGGGAACGAGTGCAGGTCGAACGGCGCAAGGAAGCGGGCGACTTCTTCGTCCTTGATCGGAACGCTCGACTTGGGGCGCTGGAAGAACGCCAAAAGATCGAAGACCTTGTCCTCTTCCTCGGGATCCTGGAATCCCTCCCGCAGCCACACGACAGCCCCCGCCCCCCGGACTTCGCCGAGACCAGAGAGCTGGACGTGGAGGGTATCGTTCACCATCTCGGGTACGACGCGCCCACGGAGTGTTTTGCCATTCACGAGATAAGTTCGGTCCTCGTGGAGCGGGGTGCCCGCGGACGCCATGGAGGCCTTGTCCGCCTGATCCGATTCCAGCTTGATGACCGTGATGCTGAGGGGATCGGGCCCAATGGCCTGGTTCTGGTCGAAGGGCATCGGCAGGTCGCGTCCGAACCAATAGGCCTGGACCCCAGCGAACGGCACGTCGCCGCCTAGCAGCAGCTCAAACTCGCCTGGCGTCCGTGACTCATCGAGGGGCGAGCGCGGATCGTCCTCTAGCCCCGTGGCTTCACCACGGGCGGAGTCGTCGTAGCGAATGAGCCCAGCCAAGGAGGACCAAGCGCTCTCCTTGTTCACAAGCCCACCGAAGAGCTGCAGGGACCAAGCCAGCGCTGCTACCACGAGGAAGCCTGGAATCAGACACCCACAGCCCGTGAAGACCATCCAGCGCGGCGGTCCTTTGCGCTTAGCCGGAATCGAAGCCAGCTCTTCGTCGAAGTCTCCGCTAGCCACGCGCGCTATCCTCCCAGGAGTAGAAGCCCTTGCCGGACTTCTTGCCGAGCTCACCGCGCTCGACCATATCGCGGAGCAGCTGCGGAGGATCGAAGCGATCGCCTAGCTCTACCTTGAGGTAGTCCGCGATGGCGAGGCGTACGTCGAGGCCGACGAGGTCCGTGAGCTTGAGCGGCCCCATGGGAAAGCCGTAGCCCAGGGTCATCGCCTTATCGATGTCCTCGGGCGACGCGACCTTTTCCTCGACCATGCGGATCGCTTCCATGCCGATCGCGATGCCGAGGCGGGAAGACGCGAAGCCGGGCGCGTCCCGCACGTCGATCGGCTCCTTGCCCATGCGCCGCGCAAGGCCAAGGGCCATCTCGGCGGCGTCGTTCGACGTCACCTCGGTGCGCACGACTTCCACGAGCTTCATGATGTGCACCGGGTTGAAGAAGTGCATGCCCACCACGCGCTCTGGGGACGCCGCCGCCTGGGCGATCTCAAGGATCGAAAGCGACGACGTGTTGGTGGCCAACACCACGTCCGCGCCGAGCTTCGCCCCGAGGTCCGCGAAGATCTTCTTCTTCAGGTCCATGCGCTCCGGGACGGCCTCGATCACGATCTGTACCCCGTCGATCGCTGCATCCATATCGGAGGTTCCAGAGAGATGGGACAGAGCCGCGTCCCTCGCTTCCTCGGTGACCTTGCCCCGCGCGACGCCTTTGTCCAGGTTGCCCGTCACCTTCTTCAGGCCGGACGCGACCGCATCCTCGGAGATGTCAAAGAGCCGCGTGTCGATCCCGGCCGCGCTGAGCACATGGGCGATACCGTGGCCCATGGTGCCTGCGCCGAGGACGGCGGCGCGTTGGATGGAAGTGGCGGGGTTGGATGAAGTGGTCATGGTGTTAGGTGCCGGCTTGGATCCGGCGGCAGGTTGTGTGCCTCAAGTCTTGTGTGCCCTAAGTCGGAGAGCCGTCGGGTCAGAACGTGAGGACGATCTTGCCGAGGGCCTTGCGGTCCTCCAGCAAGCGGTGCGCTTCGGCGATCTCTTCGATCGGGAGCACGCTGTGGACGACCGGGCGAAAGGAACCACGCTCGAGGCCGTCGAGAATATCGCGGAACGCCGTCCGCGGGCCCATGGTGGACCCCAGGACGGATTGGTTCTTCATAAAGAGGTGCGGCAGCGTGATGGAAACCTTGGGCCCGGTGGTGCCGCCACAGGTCACAAGCCGCCCACAGCGTGCAAGGCTGCGCATCGCGCCGTCCCAGGTGGCGGGTCCAACGTGCTCGAAGACCACGTCGACGCCGCGGCCGTTCGTGAGTGCTTTGACCTCTTTCGGCCAATGGGCGTCCCCGTGGTCGAGGACCTCGTCGGCTCCGAGCTCCTTGCCAAGGGAGCGCTTGGCCTCGCTGCCCGCCGTCGTGATCACGCGGCAGCCCGCGTCTTTAGCGATTTGAATCGCCGCCGAGCCCACGCCGGACGCCGCCCCGAGCACGAGCACCGTTTCCCCAGCCTTGATGGCCGCTCGCGTGTGCAGCATCCCCCACGCGGTCAGGAACACGAGCGGCATCGCGGCTACCTGAACCATGTCCGCACCCGCGGGCAGCGGCGTCACGTAGCGCGCCGGAAGGCAGACGTACTCGGCTGCGAGGCCCGGCGAGTGCTCGCCGCGAATCCCGTAGTCCGGAGCGAGGTGATCCATACCCGCCTGAACTTCGGGGCCGTCTTCGACGGTGTAGCCGGGTTCGATGAGGACCGGCGTGCCGACGGCTACGGAACCAGGAACGTCGCCGCCGACGGCATCGATCACGCCGGTGCCGTCGCACCCCGGAACGTGGGGCATGGGGATATCCACGCCCGGCATGCCCCGGCGGACCCAAACGTCAAGATGGTTGAGTGAGATCGCAGCCACCTTCACCCGGACCTCATCGGGTGCGGGCTCAGGCACGGGCACCTGGACCATATGCAGCATTTCAGGGCTGCCGTGCTCCTTCAGGTGCACGGCGCGCATCGACGCGCCCGAGCCCACGCTGCTAGAGGCTGGAGGGCCCATCTATCGTCCCTTGAATTCAGCCTTGCGCTTGCCCACGAACGCCGCGATCCCCTCGCGTGCGTCCTCGGAGCAGAACAGTCGCTGCTGCATTTCCCGTTCGAGCGCCAAGCCCGATTCCAGCGGGAGATCGACGCCGCTCTGGACGGCGCGCTTGATGAGGCCAACGGACATCCCCGCCTTCTGGGGCGGACAGTACCCTTGCGCCTTCTCAAGAATGGCATCCAGGAAGTCTGCCTCGTTCTCGGCGTCCACCTGTCCGTTGATCAAGCCCAGCGCTTCGGCCTTGTCGTAGTCGAACGTCGCGCCGTCCGCCATCAATTCGATCGCGCGCGATGCGCCAACAGCACGGGCAAGTCGCTGGGTGCCGCCCGTCCCCGGCAGAACCCCGAGGGCCACCTCGGGGAGTCCGCACTTTCCGGATCCGCGCCGTGCGTAGCGCAGGTCCGCGGACATCGCGATCTCCAACCCGCCTCCTACACAGTGACCGCCGAGGGCGGCGATCACGAGCTTGGGCGTGTGCTCCAGGCGCAGCATCGTCTCGTTTGCATGCAGGCAGAACGCGTACTTGAACGCGGGCGTCACCGAGTCGAGCATCGAGATATCGGCGCCGGCGCAGAAGAACTTTTCGCCCTCACCCGCGACGACCACGACAAAGACTTCGGTGTCGAAGCGGGCGCGCAGGACGGCTTCGTCGAGGTCTCGCATCATCTCGTACGAATAGCCGTTGGCGGGCGCGTTGGTCAGCGTGATCAGCGCAACGCCCTCGGCGGCGGCGTAGCGGACCTTGCCGTTGGCCAGGGCTTCGCCCTTTTCGTTCAGTGTTTCGCGCAGATTCATAGGAGTCTCAGTGGGTTTTGGGCCGGCCATTTTGCCAACCCGCCGCTCCGCGCGCCTCCTCTAATCGATCAGCTGTTGCGCTCCGCCCCAGTCCCCCACGACGTCCTTCCACGCCTTTTTGAGGAAGCTAGATCCGTCGAACATCACGATGTGAACCACCGTGCCCCTGAGCCGGTTTTCGTCCTGGAGAAGCCAGCGCCAGAGCGACAGGTTCCACCGGTCGCCGCCGGAGGGCGCACCGTCCGAGAGGATCACGACGGTATCGATGGATGGGTCACGTAAAGCAGGCACAAGGGCCCTCCACAGGTCGCCCCTGCCACGCTGTGTGTTGCGCTCGAACCATTGCACCGCTTTCTCGACGTTGCGCTTCGTCGCGGGCACGAGCTCTTTCTCCCACGGGCCAGGATCGTTGGCATAGGGAATCACGTTGAACATCGCCGTCTCGGGGAGGCTCCGCAGCGCTTTCGCCAACTCGACCTCCACCTGCGCCTTGCGGCTGGTCGCGCCGTTCTTGTCCCACATGGACCCGGACATGTCCACCATGAAGACGAGTCGATCGGAGTCGAGGCGGAGCCCGTAGAACGTCGTGGAGCCAGCGTCGGCTTCCTTGCCGGACTTGCCCCCTTGGGTCGCAGCTTCACGCTTCCAGCCGTCGTCAAGTCCTTCCGCCCATCGAATCCACCGGTCCCTCACCACGCCATAGGAGAGGCCCGATGCTTCGCGGAGTGACGAGACGATCTCGGCCGTGACAGCGGGACGCTCTACCGTTCCCTCAATACCGTCCCCGGGAAGCGCGGCGCTGAGCGCCTGAACGGACGCGGAGTTGCCACGGCGCTCTAGCAGCCGGATCGCGACCATGGCGACGCCGTGGTCTTCGTCGAGAAGACCCGTCTTGAGATCCTCTAGCGTGTTGGTCTCGGCCGAAGCGAGGAGCGAGGCCGCGCGCAACAGGGAGGACTTGTCGCCCCGCACGATGGCCTTCTCCGCGAGCTTGATGGAGCCTTCGTCCACGCGGCTGAAGGCCGCGAGGCCCACGATGGCGTTGGCTCGCGCGCGATCATCTCGATCGCTCGAAGCTGATTTTGAGAGCGCCTTGCGAACAGCAGCGACGTCCTTGGAGTCCGTCAGGTCGAGGGCGGACTCCCCCCGTTCGGCCCGCTGCTCCAGGGCATAGGCAGCCGCTGCGCGAACGCTTGCCTCCTTGTCCTTGAGGGCGCCCGCGAAGAGGCCGATCGGCACCGCGCCGTCGATACGCCCGAGGGCTTCAACGGACCGCTCGCGCACGAGGACCGACCGCGCCCGCAGGGCCTTCTTCGAACCGAGCGCCTCGAACAGCGCCTCCGAGGCGGTCGCCGCGCCCAGCTGCAGCTGCGCTTCGTCAGCCACCTGGGCCTCTTGGTCCCCGAGAGCCTGGTCAATGATCGCTTCCCAAGCCGCCTCCGAATCGATCTCGGCAAGGTCCGTGACCGCTTCCCGCCGCGTCCGGGCGTTGTCGCTGTTCAGCTTGTCGCTCAGATCCTCGACGCTTTGCATGGGCCCGCCGATGGGCGGGAGCGACGCGGCGCCGGTTAGCGCAGCCGCCAGAACGCCGGTGCAGGCCCCGACGGCTAGATAACCGAGAAACCTCATCGAACCACCGTGTAGCGCTGGACCTTGGACGGCGTCACAGGCCCCTTCGCGAGCGCGAGCTCGATCATGTCTCGAAGAAGCGTGAAGTCCACCTCGCGAATCTCCTGCTCCTGGAGCAGAGTCCATCCGTCGCCGCCGCTCGCGAGGTAGCTGTTCGTCGCAAGCCTCAATGAGTCGGTCGCCTCGATCTCACGCCCGTCCGGCCCGCCAAGAAGGAGGCGCACCAGCTTGGGCTTGCCTTCGACGAGGCGCACCTCCAGGTGAACGCCGCTGAACTCGACGCCGCTACGGCGCTCTTCCTCGATGGATCGGCGGAAGAGCTCCGTCACATCCGCACCGGACATCTCGAGCGTTTCGATGTGATTGTCGAAGGGCAAGAGCATGAACAAATCCCGCCGGGTGCAGATCCCAGCCGGCAACGTGGTTCGCGTGCCGCCTCGGTTGTGGATCGCGACGTCCGCGCCCGCTCGCTGCCGCATCAGGTCGGTTATCAAGTTGCCGCCGGTCGCGTTGACAAGTTCACGGCGACTCGTTTCCAAAGGACCTCCGAAGACGCCCACCACCTCGTCCATGCGCAGCGACGCGGCCTCGACCAGCGCAGCACAGGCTTCCTCCAAGGCCGCAACGCGCGTCCCCTCTGTCGGTTCTTCGTAGAGGCTCAGGTGCTTCGCTTCACTGCGAGTCACCTCTCCGTCCGCGTCAAACCAGACGTCCATCCGACCGATGACGCTCGCCTTCGATCCCGCCTGCCCAATAAGCGTGTCCCCTTCGCGCTGTCCTTTTCTTAGGAAGGTGTGGGAGTGCCCCCCCACGATGACAGGAAGGTCCGGGTGGGCGCGCGCGAGTGCACGGTCTTCCTGGATGCCGATGTGGGTGATGGGAATCACGAGATCCACTCGATCGCCGAGCTCACTGCGCACCTGGGTCAGCGCTGCTGCCGGATCGGTCCAGAGGAGATCTTTCGTCTCCCTGTGGGTGATCGATGGCGTCGACGTCGTCAGCAGACCGACGAGGCCAATGCGCATGCCCGCGCGCTCCACCACAATGTAGTCGCGCGTACCCGGCAGCGCCGAGCCGTCGGGCAGACGGACGTTGGCGAGGAGCGCGGGCAACGGCAGCTCCTTGAGATGCCCGAGGAGGACGTCCACCCCATGATCGAACTCGTGGTTGCCGACCACCATGCCGTCATGGCCCGCTTCGGCTAGCGCCCCAAGGAATCCTCGCCCGCGGTCGATCTGGCCCTCGGGCGTGCCTTGGAACCAGTCGCCGCCGTCGCAGATCACGACCGCTGCCCCGGCGGCCCGGGCCTCGGCCGCGACCTCTTGGAGCTTGGCGGCAAGGCGTGGCAGCCCGCCCGAATCAGGGATGGGATTGACGTCCTTGAGCCAGGTCGCCGGGCGTGGAAGGACCTGGCCATGGATGTCGTTGGTGTGGAGCACGACCAGATGGCGCTCCACGCGCCCTTCACCCGAATTGACCAGCGATCCAGGCGATCCATGGCCCTCAGGGGAGGCCAGCACCGCAAGAAGAGGCACCAGCACCCACGCGCTCGGGCCCTTCGACCCACAGAAGCTCAGTTTCATGGGCCCATGATAGGGCCCCAAATTGGGAGCGGGCCCTAAGGCGCCCAATCACGGTTCAGCCCGCCCTGATGGGGACCCGATCCATCTAAGCGTAGGTCGAGCGCCCGCCGACGCCTCCCGACCCAGACGCCCAGTGCCCCCACTTATGCTCACTCCCAAGCGCCCCCACCCGTGCTCGCCCAGGCAAACAGCTGCTCCTACGCCGCCAGCACGCCTCCGAGCCTCTTTCCTGGCGGCAGCGCTTGTCTTGACGAGCTCCTGCGGCGGAGACGAAACGCCAGCCGAGGTCGCGGTCGACCCATCGGCGACCTCCTCCTCGGCACCTGTTCAGCCGGCCGGCGGCGTCGTCGTCGAGGCAACGACGACCACATCGGGAACGAGCACAGACGAGTTCCAGGAAGAGGAAGACACGGGCTACGACCGCGAGGCCGCCGATCTCCGGGCCCAGGTGCCTGACACCGCGCTCGCCTACTTCGAATTCGAGTCGCTGACGACCCTCGAGGAGTTCTCCCTCAGAATCGCCACGCTGACCGAAGCCCCGCCCGAGATGTTGATCGGAGTGTCCCTCGCGGCGCTGCCCATCGCGGGCGTCGGGATCGACCTGTCCCGAATCGATCGAGAGGCGCGCATTGCCCTCGCCTACGTGCCGGTACCGGGCGACTTCTTCCCGTCTCCCATCGTCATCGTTCCGGCCAGCGACGAAGGCCCTGTGGTGGAGTCGCTCCGTGCGATCGCTAACCGCGGATTGAGGGTCCGTCGCATCGAAGGCGGATACGTCGTCATCGAACCAGCAGGGCTCGACGACACCGCCTCGCGCGGCGGCTCGGCGCTCACGAACGATCTCCCCGAGGCGGCGATCCGGGGTCGATTCGACACGGAGACGTTCTTGCCGCTCCTCAACCCATCGCTCGAGCCGATCGCGGACGCGTTGGAAGAGAGCTACCGCAAGTCCCGCCCCCGCGGCTGGACAGGCGACTATCCTGACTTCTCGCCCGCCAACTTCACGCAGCACCTGCGCGGGTGCGAGCAGGTGGGCTTTGGAATCGGCATGGATGGCGATCGTGTCTCCGTGGACCTGAGGCTCGTCGATTACAACGAAAGCGCGTACGGCAACGGTCAATCCGCCCTCGACGTCAGCACCACGCTCGACGAGCTGAGCCATCATCTCGATACCGCGGCACCCGTCGCATTCGTCACCGCCTTCGACCCCGAGACCGCCGTCCAGGCCCTTCGGAGTCTCTGGGAGCGCCGGGATGAGTGGACGCTCTTCGACGGCGTCGACATCTTCCAGACGGACGAAGAGGATGAGCGCAACTCGCGCAGTGAGCTCAGCAAGTCCGCGCTAGACAGCATGGAGCTGGCCATGATCAGGATGCTGGAGTCGTTCCAGCCCGGCGCCGGCGTGGCATTCCAAATGGAGCCGTCCAAGGCCCACCTGGCGATCTACCTGGCAGCGCGCAACCCCGACCGGGCCCGCGAGGCCATTTCGCTCCTTCTCTCGAAGTGCGACCTGGAGACCTGGGGCTTCGAGATGGCCCTGCCGATCCGCAGCATGATGGATGGGACGCTCGTCGAGGACTACAACGTCCGATTCGACACGCGCCGCCTGGACTTCGACAGCCGCGCAGCGATGCGCAACGGCTTCAAGACCTACCTCGGAGACTCATCCCTGCACCTCAAGGTGGCGTCGGTCGGTCGGCACGTCCTCGTCATCCTCGGGGGCGATACGACGGCCGTGGATATGCGCATCCGTGAGTTCAGCGACAAGGGGCTGGCCAACATCGAGTACGTGCGCGCCGCCGACCAAGCAGCCAACGGCGACACCGCGACCATCTGGCACGTGGACCTCGTCGATGCGCTCGCCCAGGTGAGCGGCCTCGGAGCGGTCTCACGGGGCACCTCCGTGGCGGACTCCCACCGTGACATGAAGCGCGACGCGGGCGATAGCAGCGCCCCGTTCATCATTTGGAACACCCTTGAAGGGCTGGACTCCGTGTACGGCGCGTCCTTCGATCTGTTCTCCTTGAAGGCAGCCTTCGAGGCGTTCAAGAACTCGAACCTGTAGCAAGGAAAAGACGGGCGAATACTTCCGGCCTCTGGCGGAGGATTCGGACATCGTCATCCTGGAATCGCCCCCCTCCCGATTCCTAAGCTGCAACGATGCGGCTTGAACACGGGCACCTGGCAAGAGAAGGCGGCGGCAACAAGAGTGCGGGCAACGGCTCGGCTGTGGGTGCCTATCGAATCGCCCTCCAGCGCGTCGCGGTAGGAACCGGGGGCGAGGGATCTCCACTGCCCCCCGTAGGTCTGCTCGCCGCGGCTACGGGTTGCCGAGAGCACCAAGGGCTTTGGCGCAGCGCTCCTCCGCGGTTGCAGTTCGCAGACGACGCGATCGCACTCCCGAGGCAAAGCGATGCCACCGCCGAGACCATGGCCTTCCGCCCAGAAGCCGTCGTCCTCAGCCCCGAAACCGGCAAAGCTTCGGGCTCTCGCCGTGAAGGCCGCAAGGACGCCGAGACGGGCCCGTGGCTCGACCGCCTCGGCGATGTGGGACAGCGCGTAGGCGACTCCAGTGGAACGTCCCCTGTTCGAGTTGTGTGGATCGACGAGGTTTCCGACGCAGCTGCGTCGCTCCTCCAGCGCGGCGCCGCCGACATTGTCGTCCGCGGCGAGGCCGACGAGACGCTCCCATCCGTAGTCCAGCAGGCGATCGCTGGACGAACCGACTGGCGGGGCAAGCGCGGCGTGAGCTGGCTCGAGGCCGGCGAGGTACGGCACGAACGCGAATGCGCGACGCCGATGCGCCTTTGCACGCCGGCTTGGGACCTCATCGACCTTGGGTGCTATGGGACTCGCGCCGAGGCTCCCTGGCTCGCTGACACTCGGCTCGGAGCGAAACTGGAGTCGTGGTCCGGACGCTTGGTAGAGCGACTTCCGGACGGTCTCCAACAGCGACTCCGCGTCGGCGTGAGGGGGTCGCGCAACCAGCAGGGCGGGGTGCGCGGCCATGGGGCCACCATCTACACCACCCGGAGCTGCCCAACGGACTGCCCCACATGCCATGGGAGCTTCGGATCCCACGGGCGTGAGCGCCCGGTGGGAGAAGTCGTCCAGGAGATCCGTCAGCTCGTCCAGAAGCATCGCGTTCGCAGGCTTGCGATCGGTGATACGGCGTTCGATGGGAACCCCGCCCGTGCGGAGGCTATCGCGCTGGCCATCGCCAAGCTGCGCTCCGCCCCCGGCTTCGGCTACCTGACGCTGGCGTTTCCCCGCGGCCTCCGCGGTGATGGCTTGACACCGTCGCTCATCGAGGCGCTCATCGCCGCAGGTGCGACGAGCCTGCCGCTGCGCGTCACGACGGCTTCCCCAAGACTGCAGCGTCTGCTCAAGGAGAACATCAATCTCGCGCGGATCGACAAGGCGCTGGAACGCATCGCCGATCGCGGCGCCCGCGGCCACCTTCTGATGCGCCTTGGCCTTCCCACCGAGACCGTCGGAGAGTTGGCCCACACGATTCGATGGGCGCGGGCGAGCCACGCCGCCACCGCGGACTTCGAGAACGGACGGCACGTGGACTTCGGCCCAGCCTGGACCCAGGATCAACCCGGGGACATTGACGACTTCGCCAGCCTTCGCAGGCGGGCACTGACGTCCTTCTACTCGTCGCCCCGCCGCGCAGGCCGCCTCGCGAAGTCCTTCCCGACTTCTGTGGCCAGCGCGTTCCAAAGGCGATTCTAAGCGCCGAACATTCGCACGTCCCCTCGGCGCCGATTCCCAGGCCCCCATCATGGCGAGAGATACCGTCCTTCGAGCGAGCCGTGAACCCTTCGACCTGCCGGCGGCCGTCACCGAGGCTCGCGGAATCGCTTCCTCACTTCGCGCCGCGACGTCCGTCGAAGAAGCCGTTGCCTGCGTGGTCCGGTGGGACCGGCTGAGGTCCGATCTGGGCACATGGACGTCGGCGATTTCGATTCGCTTTCGCCAGGTCACCACCGACCCTGAAGCGGGTGCCGCGATGGCGCGCATCGACAACGCCGCCGCCGAGATCGAGGAGACCCGGCGCGTGTTCCTCGACGCACTATTCTCAGGAGACGTGCCTGAGGAGCTGCGGAGCGGCATCACTCAGCGCTTCGGCGAAACTTGCATGCTGCGCTGGCGCTCCGAGCTGCGGGCCTTTGATCCATCGGTCGGCGAGTTGCTAGCGGAGGAACAGCGGCTCAAGAGCCAGCATACCGCGCTCATTGGCGGCGGCATGGTGAGCCTGGGCGGCAAAGAGATGACCCTTTCGGCGGCCGCAGCCCTCCTCACCCATGAAGATCGCAGCACGCGCGAAGCCGCCGCCACCGCCCGCTGGAAGTGGTTC
This sequence comes from uncultured bacterium, assembly GCA_938030175.1. Lineage (GTDB taxonomy): Bacteria > Planctomycetota > UBA1135 > UBA1135 > Saltatorellus. The sequence continues at coordinate 18,934 of CALHGQ010000556.1, forward strand.
GCAGGCGCGCGGGACGAGCTCGACGGGATCTTCGACGAGCTTGTCAGGGTTCGCACGGCCATCGCCAAGGGCCTGGGGCGGGACTCCTTCACGGAGGTGGGCTACGACCGCATGCGGCGCAGCGACTACAACGCCCAGGACGTAGCCGCAGTTCGTGCCGCCGTGGCGCAGCACGTCGTTCCGTTAGCGAAGGACATCTTCCGGGGGCAGGCGGAACGGCTCGCCCTCAGGGACTTCGCCATCTGGGACGAGGCGATTCACGGGCCAGGGCCGTCGCCGCGGCCCGCGACACCTCCGGGGGATGAGGGCGCACCGTGGCTTGAAGCCCAGGCCCAAGGACTCTTCGACGACGTGGACGGCCTGCACGGAACGAAGCTCGGCGGCCTGTTCAAGGACATGCGTGAAGCGGGGCTGCTCGACTTGGCCGGCCGTGACGCGAAGGGACCCGGCGGCTTCTGCGCGTTCCTTCCGAACCCCGGGCTCCCCTTCATCTTCGCAAACTTCAACGGCACCGCGGGGGACGCGCGCGTCTTCACCCACGAAATGGGCCACGCCTACCAGGGCTGGTCGTCCGCGCAGAACTTGCCCCTCGGGGACCAGCGCCGGTGCACGTCCGAAACGGCGGAGATCCACTCCATGTCCCTCGAGTTCCTGACGTGGCCTTGGATGGAGCGGCTCTTTGGGGACGGGGCGGACCGGTTCCGCGCCGAGCACTTCGCCAAACAAGTCCAGTTCATCCCCTACGGGTGCGCGATCGATCACTTCCAGCACGAGGTCTACGCCAACCCGGGCATGACGGCGTCAGAACGGCGAGGGATCTGGAAGGACCTCGAAGCGCGCTATCTGCCCTCGCGGAACTGGAGCGGCATCCCGTACGGCGAAGAGGGCTCGGCTTGGCAGGCGCAGCTGCATATCTACCAGTACCCCTTCTACTACATCGATTACGTGCTGGCCCAGCTGGTGGCCTTCCAGTTCCTCTGGCTCTCGCGGCAAGATGCGGCGGACGCGTGGAAGCGCTACCAGCGCCTCTGCGACCTAGGCGGATCACTGGGGTTCCGCGAACTCGTCGGCGACGTCGCCGGCCTCAAGGATCCGTTCGCCACGGGAAGCATCGAAGAGATTGCCCAAGCTCTTCGGTCACAGCTCGCCCACTAGCAGCCCGCTAAGGAAGGCCGCACTATCGAGCAGCGCCCCTCGAAGCCCCGACTGCGTTGCTTGAAGGGCCCCGAATAGCTAGGAGGGAACGCGGCACAACGAACTGAGCCCGCATGCGCCGATAGATCGGCGCATGCGGGCCCATGTCATGCTGTGCGTCGCGCGTAGAAGTGACCGCGAGAGCTGTGGCGCTCGTAGTTGAGCGCTAGATCGGCTCAGCCGGCCTCTTCCGAAAGAAGGGCGCGCTTGTCTTCGACGTCCTTGAACTCCTCGGCCTCGGGGAGGGCGTCTTTCTTCTCGGTGATCGCGGGCCAGGACCCAGCGAGCTTCGCGTTCAGCTCGACGTAGTCGGCCCACTTCTCCGGGACTTCCGTCTCTTCGAAGATCGCCTCAGTCGGGCACTCAGGAACGCACGCGCCGCAGTCAATGCACTCGTCCGGGTTGATCGCGAGGAAGTTCTCGCCCTCGGTAAAGCAATCGACCGGACACACGTCGACGCAGTCGGTGTACTTGCACTTGACGCAGGGTTCGGTGACGACGTAAGCCATGAATTCAGTTCTCGGGTCTGGGGCCAGGCAGCCTCTGAGGCCTCGTACGGGGAGGGCTCAACGGAGGGATGCCTTGTGAATTGTCACGGTGGGTCAGCACCGTGGGGAGTGCCAGGGTACGGTCCCTGGCGCGCGACGTGAAGGGGCAGCGATCAGTAAGAGTTGTTCAGCAGCTCGCCGACGCCACCCGCCCCTGGGACAATGTAGTCGTCATCGTCGAGCCCGGACTCCTCAGACCAGCGGGCGCCCAGGGGGGTCTTGAGGACTTCAGCGGACGACATGCCGCGGTCCAGGCGACCCGCGACCACGTGGACTCGGTCATCGAACTCGAGCACGGTCTTCAGGAATTCGGGCGTCGCGATCAGTGGGAGCATGAGGATCTTGGCGGGCTGGCCATGCTTCTCCATGAGGTGTTCAAGCGCCCGCACCATGGTCGCCCCTGTCGCTCCCATGGGGTCCGGGAGGATCAGCGTGGCCCCTTCGATGGAGCCTCCGACCTTGCTGCCGGACAGGTCCACCCGCTCCACATGCCCGTCCGCTCCAGCGACGCGCTCCATGTTCAGGTGATCGAGCCGCAGCCCGTCGATCGGGAGCACGAGCGTAAGGAGCTCAAAGATCACCTGGGAAGGGATCATTCCGCCCCGGATGACGTCGATGACCACGATCCCGGCGGAGGAGTCCAAGGCGGTGCCGCGCCAAGTCCCGAGCTGCTCGCCGTGCTTCTCCGCCATGCGCGTCACCGTCGCGGCGGGCGCCGTGGGGAGATGCTCGAACGCCGTCGCGGCCAGCCGGGCCGTGACCGCCTTGACGATCGCCACGAGCTCCGTGTGGGAGCCGTCCGGGGAGGACAACCTCGAGAGCGCCGTCGCCGTCCACGGATCGCTCACGATCTCCACCCGTGATCCATAGGCGTGGGAGGCCGATGAGCTGCGTGCAGGTGTCGGGATGATGGTCTCCATCGAAGGCTGCGCGCTAGGCGACTCTGGAACGATATCGGGCATGGGTTAGGCGGTGGCGCTCGCGGCCTGCTGCTCGGCGGCCGCAATGCCGCGCGCGACGTGGTCCACAAGCATCTCCACGTCACGGACCGCGACGGAGCAAAGCGCGATACGAACGGCCCCGTCCATCGGGACGACGTATACGCCACCCTCGGCGGCCACGTCCGCGGTGACCTTTGCGTTAGGCGTGAAGACAGAAACGAAGAACCCACCTTCATAGCGCGGGTAGCGAAGCCCCTTCTCGCTGGCGGCGCGGTTGAATGCGTCGACGCGTTCGGACACGCCTTGGACGAGCGCCGCACGTTCCTTTCCAACGCGCGAAACGAGGGAGGGGTCTGTGAGGAGCGACGTCACGGCGAGAAGGCCCGCGTGGTTGCAGTTCGACCAGGAGCCGCGGCAGCTGTAGGACATGGCGTTCGCCACGTGGCTGCGCGCGTCCGCGTCAGGCACGGCTGCGATCAGGGCCCCCACTCGCGCACCGTATTGAGCGAACGACTTAGACGCTGTCCACGCCGCGAGGATCGTCACTTTGGAAGCGATGGGCTCGAGGAGGCGTGCCCAAAGGACTCGGTCTTGCACGCCGAAGTGGGCGTACGCAAGGTCCACGAGCAGCGCGATCGGCCCGTGCTTTGCACAGCGTTCGAGGGCGGCGACCACTCCCTTCCACTCGTCCTCGTCGAGGGTGTAGCCCGTCGGGTTGTGGCAGGGGAAGTTGAGGATGACGAGCGCGCGCCCTTGGCGCTGAAGCAACTCGACGAGGTTGGACTCGAACGCCGCGAGGTGGAACTTGCCGCCCTCGTCGAACATGGGGAACGTCGCGACGGTGCGCTTGTTCTGGTCCGCGATGATTCGGTAAGGACTCCAGTAGTAGCTGGAGGTGTAGAGCGCTTGGCCGGGCTCCAGGAAGTTCATCACGGCCGTGACGAGCGCTCCGGTGCCGCCGGGGGTCGCGACAGCCACGGCGCAGTCCCGGAGCTTGGTGCCACCGAGCGCGTCGTCGAGCACCGCTTCAAGGTAGACAGGGTCTCCGGCGATCGGTGCGTAGGCGGCACCGCGTGCGGGCGGCACGGCTCGGAAGGCCTCCGTCACGGCATCCATCACCGCGAGGTTCCCATCGTCATCGAGGAGAGCGCCAAGGCTCGCGTTGACCACCTTCATGCCCGCCGCGCGACGTGCGTTGGCCAGACTATTGATGGTGAAGATCGGGTCGTCGCCCGGCCGGCCGCAGGCGTCGCGAATGAGAATATCCATGGGTGAACCCAACGAGACTCAAACGACTTCCGGGGGGGATCAGACGGAGACGGCGCTGGCCGTGCAGTGTATCCACCGGGCACGCGGCTGGCGAGTGGATCTGGCCCTGACGGGCCAAGCCCCTATGTGAGAGAGGGCCCCCCGCGAGGGCCCTGGGAGTCTGTCGCGCATAGCTGAATCCGCGTAGCACGCGCCCAATTCCGCTGGGCTGCGTTGCCCCAAGACCCCGGTGACTCTAGGCGAACGGTCCGCCGCGGTCCTGGTCCCCGTGGGTGCTCGGGGACGGAATGCCCTGCTCCGGCGTGCCCTCGTCTGGGACCGAGAGGGATCCCAGCGGAAGCGTGGGCTCCTCCTCCGGCCGGGGGATCTCGAAGTTCCAGCCGAGGATGGTCTTGGCTGAGGAATCGCCGCCGCCCGACGCCGCATCGGCTCTCGAAGCACGTCGACGCTCGTCCTCGGCGGCCTTGGCGAGACGGTCCCCAAAGCGCGGACGCGGTGCGATCTCAGCGGGATCGACCTTGACGCCTTGCTCAGGCTCCACCTTCGTCTCCGTAGATCCAGTCAGGAACTCGCGCGGCTCCCAAAACGGCTTGCGCTCATCGTGCGCATCGGTGTTCCCCGCGACTACGCCTGCCGTGGCGTCTGCTTCTGGCTCAGGCTGAGGCTCCGCCACTTCGGGCGCGGCAGGCGCGGGCGTCGGAGCGGAGACAGCCGCAGCCCGGCGACGCGGCGCCAGCGTGACTTCAGGCAAGGTGACTTCGGCAGCCGGCTTCGCGGGCTCTGGAGCCTGGGCTACAGCGGGCGGTGTCCCAGTAGAGCCGTTCCCAATGGAACGGGTCCCGGCGGAACGAGTCCCGGCGGAGTGGGTCGCAGCGGAGTGGGTCGCAGCGGCCGGCGCTTCGACGGCGGCTGCGGCGCGTCGCGCCAGAAACCCCAAGCGACGGGCCTGGGCAAACGTCACGCCGAGAGAGCGCGTGAGCTCGAGGCTGTCTGCTGCGGCAAGCTGCTCAAGCGTCGAGATCCCCGAAGCCTTGAGGTCGAAGATGAGATCGGAATCGAGGCCCGGAAGAGCCGCCGCTTCCAGGGAACCGGCTTCGTGGCGCTCGGCTTCCAAAGGCTCAACCGTCGGGGCTGAGGCCTTTTCGGGGGCTGCGTCGCGCGCATCTGACACAACGGGATCTGGCTGGGCCGGGACCGGCTCCACTCGCGTCGGCTCCACTCGCATCGGCTCTGCCGCGACTGGCTGAGCGACGACGGGCTCCCCCGGGACCAAGTCCGCCTCCTCAAGCTTCGGGGCGGCGACGATGCGCTCCACCAGCGACCGATCGGAAGCATCGAGGGTCGAGGCCATGTCCCCCGCCGTGGGCGCGGCGATCGGAATCGACGGCGGCAGGTCGACGGATGCGCGCTCTGCGCCGGCCGAATCCCCTTCGGGATCCGTCGCGGTCACGATCGGCGGAGCTTCCTCTGCCTCAAGGCCCTCAGCCCCCACGCGTACAGCGAGGAGCTTAGCCTCGCGCAGAAGCCGGCGTGCAAAGGCGGGCTCCACGTCGAGGTCCGCGCTGAGGTCGTTCGCCGAACGCTGGATGAGCGTGACAAGGTCCGAGTAACCGCGCGCGCGCAGACGCTTGAGGGTCGCAGGACCATCAGCGTGGAGTGTGCAGAGTAGGGCGAGGGCGTCCATCGTTGGCAAAAGGAGTCGTAGCAGAAAGCGGAAGCTTTGCGCTCAAGCGCGGGGCGAGGCGACATCGTCGGGAGACGGATGCGGGAGCGACCCCGGGTGGGATTCGCCGCTTGGTGGGGAGGAAGGAGTCCCGGCGGACGCCGGTGATGCGGTCGGGGGCGCCGCTGGCTGGAGGACGATGTCGTGGCGGAGCTTCACGACCTCTTCGGCGAGCGCCGCGAAGTCGACGGCGCCGCGGCATGTGGGGTCGAGCTCCTGCACCGGTACGCCGAGGGCCGGGGCCTCGCGCAACCTGACGCTGGTGCGGATCACGGTTTCGAACATCGCCTCCCCGAACCTCGCGTGGAGCGCGACGAGGAGTTCGCGGGCGAACTTCGTCCGCCGATCGAACATGGTGCCGATCACGCGAACGTCGAACGTCCGCTCTTGGTTGTCGGCCACTTCGTCAAGGACCTTCAGGGCCTGCACCGCGCCCTGCAGCGCGAAGGCCCCGGTCTCCACGATGAGGAAGGTGTAGGTGCTCGCGAACAGCGCGTTCGCACACAGCACGCCGTCGGCGCGGGGCGAGCAGTCGACGAGAACATGGTCGAAGGTCATCCCCCTCCGCGCCGCTTCCACGAGTGCGGTTCGCAGCCGCTGCTCGGGGTGAATCATGCGGCCCGAGACCTCTTCGAATTCGGCGAGGCGCGGCTCGGCGGGCAAGAGCGTCAGGCGGCCCGGGGCGAGGACCACGGCCTCCTCCACCGAGGCGTCACCCAGGAGGACATCGACCACGGTCGGGCGGTCGGGGGAACAGCCAAGGCCGAGCGTCGCGTGGGCCTGGGGGTCGAGGTCGATGAGCAGCACCCGGTCGCCGCGGGCGGCGAGCGCGCCAGCCAGGTTGACGGCCGTGGTGGTTTTCCCGCATCCGCCCTTTTGGTTCACAAAGGCGTAGACCGGAAACGGAGCTGGGCCGGTGGCGGCTCCGTTGACAGAACCTGCGTGGCTCGGTCCGGCCTGATCGTCGCTCGTGGTGTCCATGGGGTGCATTCTGGGGTGACCAGGGCTGGCTGGTCACCTGCCCTATCATCCGCAACGGAGACCGTCGGCGCAGGTGATTTGCCGGAAGATTCCGAGGAAGCATCCCGACAGCCGCGCGGGTACCCAGCTCGCCCCCTCGACCGACCAAAAAGGCGGCCCTCGGACCGGGCTGGTGACCCAAGCAGCGCCCACCCCACGCGCCGGGCGCGGAGCATCAGCGGCGGTCCCCTACCAGCCCCGCCCGTCGGTCAGCTTCCGCGAGCAGCTACGACCGAGGTGCCCGGGCCGTGAAGTCTGCCGATGAGTTCTGCCGGTGGATTCTGCCGACGAATCCAGCCCATGAATCCGGCCTGCGAATCCGGCCGGCGGACCCGACTAGCGCAGCGCGCGCCGGGCCTTGTCGTAGAAGGTCGACGCCGACCGGGCGTGGTCGATGGGCGGCCAGCCAGCGACGCGCTTGAAGGCGCGGGCCGCAGGGCTCTCGGGGTAAGAGATCACCGCAGGCTGGCGCATCTGTACCGCCTGGGGAATGGCCGGGTCAGCGGGCACCCAGCCGATCAGCTCGGGCGTATGCCCGAGGAACTTGTGCGCGGCCCCACGGAACCGCTCCCAAGCGTCCATCGCGATCCGCTCGTCCGGTGCCCGGTTGACCACGAGGCCGACTCGGATCGAGTGGTTCACCATGTGGGCACGCTTGTAGAGCGCATAGCCATCGGAGAGCGCCGTGACCTCGTGGTTCGTCACGAGGATGAGCGTGCTCGTGGCGGCGAGGTGCGCCACGGTGCTGTAGCTGAGCCCAGCGCCGTGGTCGATGATGATGAGGTCGAACTCTGCTTCGAGCGGGCGAAGGGCCTTGAAGAGCCGATCGAGCTCGCGACGCGTCGGATCGATCATCGTCTGACGACCCACTCCGCCGGAGAGGAGACGCACGCCGTGGGGCCCCTCCACGAGGGCTTCGCGGGCAGTGACCTCGCCTTCCATCACGTGACCGAGGTCGTAGGGCGGGGCGAGCCCAAGCAGAAGGTGTGCGTTCGCAAGCCCTGCGTCGAAGTCGACGAGGAGCACGCGCTCCCCGCGCCGCGCGCGCAGAATCGCAAGGTTGGTGGCCATCACACTCTTGCCGGTGCCGCCCTTGCCGCTCGCGATGCAGATGACACGGGCCGATGTGGCCGCCCGGCCGCCGTCGCGGCGCCAGGAACTGGCGTGGGCTGTGGTGGAGCCGGTGTCTCGCTGGCCGAAGCTCGGGGCGGGAGTAGCCGGCGACTCCGTCCCGGGTGATGCCATTCCGGGCGCGTCCGGTGCGCTCGGTGAGGGAGCTAGCTTTGCGGCAGGGCTCTGGGTCTCCAGCGGTGGGACCGTGGTGGTGCGTGCATCGGACTCGCGCTCGGCGGGAACCGCCGTGGTGAAGTCCACGCTGGTGGTCCCCTTCGAGCCATCCCCTTCCCTTGCGGGGGCGGTCGTACCGCCCAGTCGCTCGAGGGCGAGGCGCCGCTCTTCCTCCTGGGCCGCTGCGCGGCGTGCGAGAAGGCGGGAGACGCGATCGTCGTCCTGCCAACTGTCGTGGACCTCACCCTGGCCGCTGCGCGGTCCTGGGGATGAGTCTCCACCTCGATCGGAACCGCGACGCTGGTCCCCAGCGCGCGGGGCCTCCGCGCGTGGGTCCCCCGTCCGTGGCGTTCCCGACTGAGCGGAGCGTTGGGTCTCGTCTGTCGCCTTGTTACCGCGTCGGAAGGCGCGGAGGCGAGCGAACTGGAAGCGATTCAACATAGCGGTGGGATCATCATGGGCGGACTCTACGCCACGTCAACTCAAACCATTTGGGTTCGACCTGATTGCATGAACTCGCCCATAGGACGGAATTCGGAGGGGCCAACGGGCTCGGAATCCCCTTGACAGCCCTGGCATAGGCGGTGAGGGCGAATCACGCTGCCAGGACAGTGCAGGAGCCATCGTAAGTTCCTATCAGACAGGCCAATGGA
>CALHGQ010000557.1 GCA_938030175.1 uncultured bacterium
GCCCCTCGAAGCCCTGACTGCGTTGCTTGAAGGGCCCCGAATAGCTCGCTATGGGGGGGGCTTCAAGCGCCTTGTCAGGACTCCGATGGACGCAGTTGGTTAGCGCGGACTTCTTCAACGGGCTGCTAGTTCGTCGTCCTCAAGATGAGCTTCTTGTGAGGAGTTCCACCGACGTCTCGAATTGGAGAGTCGCCCAGATCCTCGCGGACTGGGCCTCAAGGTGCCTCTGCGCAGCCGCCACCTCACTTGGACGGGGACGTTCTCACCTTGAGACGCGGACGTTAACCCCGATCATGCGTCGGAAGTCTAGCGGCGACTCGCGGTGGGGGGCGGTAGTGGGTTAGAGTTGTGCGGGAGTGGTCGGCGCAATCTGTCGCGGGCCACGCTTCTCTCCACCTGTTCTCCTTCCAAACCCCTACTTAGATGAACAAGACTTCTGTTCTCCTGGCAGCCGCAGCGCTCGCCGGCCCGGCCTTTGCTCAAGGCACTGACGACTGTGTCGCCCCGACCGCGATTGGCGCGACCGGCGCGTACGCCTTCGACACGACCGTCGCCACCACCTCCGGCTTCGCTGGTGCAGCAGCTGCTTGCGACACCGCGATGAACCAGGACCTCTTCTGGGTCTTCACGTCGCCCGTCGCTGGTACCCTCCAGTTCGACACCGAGGGATCGACCTTCGACACCCAGCTCTCCATCTTTGATGGTGCTGACTGCTCGGCTACCTGCCTCGCCAACAACGACGACGGCGGCACCGGCCTCCTCAGCCTGATCACCCTGGGTGGCGTCAACGTCGGCGACGTGTTCCTGATTCAGGTCGCGGGCTTCGGCGCCGGCTCTGGCTTCGGTTCGCTCAACATCGACGTTCCGCCGCCGAGCATTTGCGACACCCCCGACGCGCTTGAGACGAACACGGACTGCGCTTCGGCCACCGCGATCGGCGACGGCACGTACACGATGCTCAACGTCTCGGACATTGACAACGACTACTACGCGATCACCGTTCCGAACGGCGGCACCCTCACGGCCGACATTCTCTTCCTGAACTCTGGCGGCGACGTCGACATCTACCTCTGGGACCCGACGGTCGACTGCGACACGCAAGTTGTCGGCACCGGCACCGGTACGTACCTTGTGCGTGGCTTCTCGGCTTCGGACGACGAGTCGATCGTGTACGACAACCTCTCGGGTGCTGACCAGAACCTCATCATCGAGGTCGACATGTTCACCACTGGCGGCTGCAACACGTACGACCTGATCGTTTCGGGCGCTGGCATGGGCGACGGCGGCATCGGTTCCGCTTACTGCATGGCCAACGTCAACTCGACCGGCGTTATCGGCGAAATGCTCGTCACGGGCTCGAACGTTGTGGCTAACAACGATGTGACGCTCAACGCAACTTCGCTTCCGGCGAACGCGTTCGGCTTCTTCATCACGTCGCTTCAGCAGAACTTCGTCATGAACCCGGGCGGCAGCGCGGGTAACCTCTGCCTCGGTGGCGCCATCGGCCGCTACGTTGGCGCTGGCCAGATCATGAACTCGGGCGCCGCTGGTGAGATTAGCCTCACCATCGACCTCACGATGATCCCGAGCCCGACCGGCTTTGTCTCCGCAGCTGCGGGCGACAACTGGAACTACCAGCTCTGGTACCGCGACACGAGCCCCATGGGCGCTACGTCGAACTTCACCAACGGCTACTCGGTCGACTACAACTGATCGAGTGCGCCCCAGGGGACGTCTGGCTTAGCTAGCGTCCCTTGACGGTGTGAGACAAGAACGCGGCCCGTCCTCTCCTTTCGGAGCGGACGGGCCGCGTTCTTTTGTGGGTGAGGTCGGCCCCGCCTTACGAGAGGTCGACCTCTTCGGCTTCTTCTGCGCGCTCCATGATGAACCGGAAGCGAGCGGAAGGGTCCTTGCCCATCAAGTCACTCATGACGCGGTCGGTCATGAGGCTGTCCGAAATCTCGACGCGCAGGAGGCGTCGCGTCTTCGGGTCGAGGGTGGTCTCCCAGAGGGTCTTCGGCATCATTTCGCCTAGACCCTTGAAGCGTGTGATCTGCGGGTTCGAGCGCGCGTTGCCGTGCTCCCTCAGGATGCGCTCGCGATCGTCTTCGTCGGCGGCCCAGTGGGTCTCCTTGCCGATGTCGACGCGGTAGAGCGGCGGGACTGCGATGTAGAGGCGCCCGGCTGCGATCAGCATCGGCAGGTGCCGGTAGAAGAACGTCAGGAGCAGCGTCGTGATGTGGTGACCGTCCGAGTCCGCATCCGCTAGCAGGATGATGCGCTGGTAGCGGAGCTTCGAGAGATCGAAGGCCGGGCCGATGCCGCATCCCATGGCCGTGACCAAATCCGAAAGCTCGCGGTTGTCGAGGACCTTCTTGAGGCCAGCTTCCTCGGTGTTGAGCACCTTGCCTCGCAGGGGAAGGATCGCCTGGGTCTTGCGGTCGCGGCCCTGCTTGGCGGAGCCGCCAGCCGAGTCACCCTCGACGATGAAGAGTTCGGTGTCGGTTCGGTCCTTCGCGGAGCAGTCGCTGAGCTTGCCGGGGAGGGTGAGCTTGTTCGTCGCCGACTTGCGCGAGATGGACGCGGAGGCAGCGCGGCTTGCGGCGCGCGCGCGGCTTGCCGCGATGATGCGCGCTACGATTTGCTCGGCGACCGAGCTCTTGGAGTTGAGCCACTGCTCAAGGGCGGGGCGCAGGGCGCCGTCCACGATCGACTGGATCTCGGGGTTGTTCAGCCGCTCTTTCGTTTGGCCCTGGAACTGCGGGTCCGCGATGAAGACCGACAGGATGCCCACGACGCCCTCACGGATGTCCTCGTGGGTGATCTTGACGCCACGGGGCGTGAGCTTGTGGGTCTCGAGGTAGTTGCGGATTGCCTTGTTGAGTCCGGCCCGCAGGCCGTTCTCGTGGCTGCCGCCCTGGGCCGTGGTGATACCGTTGACGTAGGAGCGAATGTGCTCGTCGGTGGATTCCGTCCACTGGAATACCAGCTCAACGCGCGCGTCCCCCGACTCCTTGGAGAGGTAGAAGGGCTCGTCGTGGATGGGGCGCGTCTTGCGCTCTTCGCAGACGTGGCTGAGGTAGTCCGAGACCCCGTTCTCGTGGCGGAATACGTGGCGCTTGCCAGGGGCTTCGTCCACGAAGACCATCTTTACGCCCGAGTGCAGGAACGAAGCGGTCTCGAGCCGGGCCTTGAGGGTCTCGGCGTTGAACGTGGTCCTGGGGAAGATCGCCGGATCGGGGGTGAACGTGATCGTGGTTCCGGTGCCACGTACCTCGGAGGACTTCGCGCGCAGGAGCTTCGTTACCGGCCGCCCTTGCGCGAACTCCATCTTGTACTGGGCGCCGTCGCGCTTGATGACGGCGACGAGCTTCTTGGAGAGCGCGTTGACCACCGATGCACCAACGCCGTGCAGGCCGCCGGACGTCTTGTAGTTGCCGTCCCCGTCGTTCTGGAACTTGCCGCCCGCGTGGAGCTCGGTCAGCACGAGCTCGAGGCCCGTCTTGCCGGTCTTCTTGTTCTTGTCGACGGGGATGCCCCGCCCGTTGTCGGCCACCGACACGGTGTCCCCGCTCTTGTGCAGGGTCAGGACCACC
>CALHGQ010000558.1 GCA_938030175.1 uncultured bacterium
GAGTGCTTCACGAGGTAGAAGTGCAGGCGAAAGAACAGGTGAGCCAGCGTCGCGTGATCCTGGCCCAGAAGAGTCTCGTTGATGAACTCTTGGTCCGTGTCGGGCATGGTGATCAGCGCCTTCAGCGCCTCGATCCAGGCCTTGTCGATCTCCTTGGCGCCCGATTCCGGGCTGCCATCGCCGACGTGCAGGCGAACGTACCGGAGGAGAGCGTCCTGATCGCCGTTCTCCACGGCTCGCGTGTCGACGAGGACTAGCTCACCTCCCTCTACGTAAATGCCGGCGCCGAACTGTGCATCGCACAGCGTCACCAAACAGTCCTCGACTCGCGCCTGTGCGTCGAGCAGAAATAGCCCACCCCCGGCAGGAGCGTTCGCGCTCACCGAACCGAACTCAGTCCCGACGCCGCCCCTAAGAGTGAAACCCCGTAAGAGAGTCCCCGCCCCTTGCCCGCCACGCATGAGGACGCAGGGACCAGCGGAGGGCTCAATGGACGTCACAAGCTGGCCCTGGGGTGCGTCCAGGGCGAGGGTCTTGTTGCGTAGATCGACCGTCTCCATGTAGATCCCCGGCGCCACCGAGATGGTGTCACCGTTCAGAGTCGTCTGCTGATCGATGGCGTACTGAATGCTCGCATAGGGATCGGCAAGCGAACCCGTGCCTGGCGCGGTGGCTGCAGCGTCCACGTACCAAGTACCCTGGGCGAGGCAGGGGAGAGAGAGTGCGAGGCTTGTTACAACCAAGTGAGGGATATGCATGGGATTCAGACGAATAGGTGCTGGATATAGTATTCGGGGTCACGCAGGTGCCTATCAGTGGCAGTACCGTGCCCGAGCAAGCTCCACCAGCTTCGCAGGAGCCCGACCGATACAGCAACAGTAGGTCTGTATATTCTGCGCGCGCGTGCGCACGCGGGATAAGGTGCCCGTCTGTGAGAAGGCCCCGTACGTCAATAGGGGAGTTGGATTGTGTAGGCGGCGATCAGCCTAACCCGGGTTCTTGTCACGTTCCTCCCAGAGAGTGCCGTCCCCGTATCCCGCACGCGTCTGTCCGCACTCTGGGCAGTGGCAGTTGCCATTGGTCGCCCGGTGCATGAGGAGGTCCGTCCGGTCGGTGCTGCAATCGCGCAAGCAGGGTCCATCGGCCCTTGGGCACCGTGCGCAGTCACCAAGACCGGGCGGGTTTGCGGGGTTGGCTGGTCCTTAGAGAGGATCTTCCGTTCGTTGGTTCTGCGCGCGGCCCAGGTGCTACGCGGCCTCAAGGGCTGGGCTGTTTCGAAGTGGCTCGTAGACCTCACCGGTTCGCAGCAGTTGATGCAGCAGCACGGCGAGCTTACGGGCGACTGCGATGCGCGCCTTGGCGCGCGCTCGCTGCCCTCCTTGCGCGAGGATGCGCTCCCCATACCTGCGCAAGTCGCTATCGGGTCCATGCGGACCTAGGATTCGCGTGGCCGCAGAGACGAGCAGTGCGCGCAGGTATCGATCACCTGCTTTGGTGATGCTCAGTCCTGGGTTACGGGACCCGGATTGATGGATCCGTGGGACCAGGCCCAGGTAGGCTCCGACGGACCGCGACTTGCCAAAGCGTTGCGGAGCGCCAATCGTCGCTACGTAGGCCAGCGCGATTTGCGGCCCGACTCCGTGGACTTGCCGCAGGACGCGGGTCTCGGGGAATTCGGAATCGGAGAGCTCAGCGATCTGAGTGTCGTAGGTTCCGATCGTCCGAGTTAGCACACACAGTGTCTCCAATATTGGATCAAGGGCGGAGCGCAGGACGTCCGGAATGTGCTCTTGGGCGCGATCCGCGAAGCACTTCGAAGAGCACGGCGGAAGCGAGAAGCCCATGACACGGACTTGCGCACGGACAAAGGAGATCAGGGCCGTCCGCTCACGCACCAGCTGCTGTCGCGCGAAGAGGATCGTCCTCACTGCTTGGTATCGATCCGCACGCAGCTTCACGGGACTGAGGAGATGCGGCTTCACCTGTCCGAGCTCCGCCAGGAGGCGCGCGTCATTCCGATCGCATTTGCGAATGCTGGCGGTGATGATGGGGATGCTGCGGGGGTTCGCGATCACGACCTCGTGACCCGAATCCTCGGCGAGCCCCGCGATCCAGCGAGAGGCGGTCGAAGCCTCCATGATGAGGCGAGCGTCGGGGAAGCGCTCGAGCAACGCCTGGATGTGCTCCCTCGTCGTCGAGATGACGCGCTCTTCGATACGCTGACCGTCGGTACCGTAGACGGCGGCTTGGGACTTCTTGGATCCGAGGTCCAAGCCGATGGTCAGGGGAAGGGAGGTGCTGGTAGATTCGTGCATGGCCGGTCTCCTTCGATGGGCGTGAGGTTGTTGAAGACCCCATTTGCGTTTCCATCTGCAGCGTGCGCAAGCGCGACTGCGTTGGAGGCCGGCCTTCTCACCCCATCGCGCGATTACCACGATTGACGCGCCCCTCCTTGAGCCGCTGGCCACTCGCTCAGCCTCGGGTGTCCCAGACGGCCATGCGCTTTGCGGCTCCACCAACCATGACGCGGTCCTTGGCTCCGTCAGGCCGCGCTCGGTTGGTCATGGCCAAAGTTGACCAGTCCGGTTTGAGGGGGCGACAGTCTTGTGGATCGCGCGGGCTCCGTATCCCTGGTTTGCGATGCATCGGGCTCACAGCCAGGTCCAGGCCACATCACAGGGTCCTCCCGAGAGTGCACAGCAATCCACGAATCCCCGTGACGATCTGAGCCCTGAG
>CALHGQ010000559.1 GCA_938030175.1 uncultured bacterium
CCCAGGGCCCGGGGCCGAGCGGCGACTGGACCGCCTCGGGCCCGGCCCCTCCGCTCTACTTCAGCGGGCGAGACGGCACCGGCATCAAGTGGCAGACCCCCCTTCCGGAGACCGGCCAGGGCGGCATCGCCGTGGTGGGGAACCGCCTGTTCGTTGCCACGATGGCCCCCTGGGATCCAGAGACCGGCCCTCTCAGCGCCGCCGACGCCAAGCACTTCTCCCACGCGATTGAGAAGCGCACCGTGGTGGGCAAGGTGATCCATGCCCACTGCGTGGACGCGGAGACCGGTAAGCTCCTCTGGACACACCCCATCGAGGCAGCCGTACCCTCGATCTACAGCTATCCCTTCTCCGACGCAACGAGCGCGTCACCCGTGGCCGACGGAGCCCACGTTTGGTTCACCAACGCAGGCGGTAAGACCGTTTGCCTGGACCACGCGGGCAAGGTGATCTGGGAGCGCACGTTCGACGCGACGATCGCAGGGCCCTTCAACAAGCAGTTCGAGCCCTTCCTCGTTCAAGACGGCGACGCGCCCGTGCTCGTGACGATGGAACCCTTTGGCCCCCCTGATGGGACTGAAGGGGACCCACGCTGGCACCACGTCGTGGGGCTCGACGCGCGAACCGGTGAGCTCCGCTGGAGGAGCGACGACGCGCTCACCCACTACAACGCACCGACGCTGGTCCAGCGCGAAGATGGACCCGCCATCCTCATTGGCCGAGGCGGCCCCCACCAGGTGCCCGAGCGCCCAGTTGGGATCTCCTTAGTGGCGCTCACGGGCGAGAAGGCGGGGAGTAGCCACTGGCGCTTCGACGACCCCCGCGCGGCGACGGTCAAAGGCCACGAAGCCGCCCTGAACTCCATGGCCCACGACGAGTCCTCCGTCTACTGGCTCCTGAAGAACCCGGTGAGCACCCTCGTCGTCCTGGACCTCGCAACGGGCCAGGAGGTGAAAGAGATCTCCCTGACCCAAGGGGTGACCCGGACCCACTATCAGACCCCGGAGACAGCCGACGGATCAGAAGGCGCGCCTGGCCCAGCGACCGGTCGCCTCGTCACCGAGCAAGGCGTCCACCTCACGAAGGGCGTGATGCCCGCGCGCTACACGCTCCTGGCCACCGGCACACAGAAGAGCACCGGTGCCCTCGATGGGCGCGCGAAGTTCAGCGGCGGTGACACCAACGCGGGGCTCGTGGGACAGGACCGGCGCTTCGTCCTGTTCCAGTGCTACGCCACCGCATGGGGCAAGCCCTCCATCGGGCCTCCGTACTCCTTCTGCCGCATCAACCCCGACACCGAGCTCGTGGAGTACCTCGAGGTCCCCACCGACAGGATGCACGGCAAGGACGGAGCGCCCCAATACCTGTGGCGTGAGCCGCGAACCTCGAAGGCCCTGAACAGCCGCGGCGTCGAGGTCACAGGCGACGACCGCTCCCGCTGGGGCGGATGGGACTGGGTCTTCAATGGCACCCCCACCCTCGTCAACGACCGCGCCTACTTCACCCTCGCCAGCGGCGTCGTCTACGTCCTGGACGGTTTCGCCGCGCACTTCGACGCGCGTGCCCTGCTCGCCGTCAACGACCTTGGGGAGGCCGGGAGCACCTGGTCGGCGAACTCCATGAGCTACGCGGGCGGACGGCTCTTCCATCGCACGGCGGCGATGCTCATGTGCATGGGGAAGTAGCCGCGGCTCTACGGGCGCGGCAGCCCCCGCCCCGGCATCACTTGCCGAAGAACAAACAGGCGAGGACCGTTCCGCCCCACGCAAGGGCGTTGACCACAAACGCGGCGTCGCCGCCCAGGAGGACCTTGGTGGGGCTGCCGCCGCCCTCTTGGCGCTGGACCAGCAGCAGGTAACGGAAGAGACCGAACACCACAAAAGGGACGGTCCAGACCAACCGGTCGTCCGCGCCGAACTTGGCGGCGGTTTCCTCGTCCACGGTGTACATCGCGTACGTGATGATCGCGCAGGCCGCTAGCACGGTCGTCGCCTGATCCAGGAACTGCGGCGTGTACTGCCCGAGGTTTTTGCGGTGATCCGCAGCGCTCGCCCCAAGAAGGTCGATCTCCGCGCGCCGCTTGCAAAACGCCAAGAAGAGCGCCAGGAAGAGCGTGCTCAGGAGGATCCAGTGCGAGATCGGGGCCGCAGCCGCGTACGCGCCCGCCACCACTCGTAGCAAGAACCCAAGCGCGATGATGAACGCATCAACGATGACGATCTGCTTGAGTCGCAGCGAGTACAAGAGGTTCGACAGCATGTACACGCTGACGACGATCACGACGCTATCACCGTCCACGGGCGTTGCCTTGTAGGCCAAAGCCAGCGCCCCGGCCACGCACGCCACCGACGCCATGAGAGCCATGGCAATGGACACCTCCCCCGCCGCGATCGGACGCCTGCACTTCGTGGGGTGGAGTCGATCCTCCTCCACGTCCGCCACGTCGTTGACGAGGTAGATGGCACTCGCCCCCAGGCAGAACGCGCCAGCGGCCAGGGCCACCCGCACGATCCGCTCCATCGCGGTCGGGGCATCCGGCCCCATCTCCCCCAGAGCGAACACGAGTGCGGCCAGAACGAAGACGTTCTTGACCCACTGATGCGGACGCATGGCCCGCACGACGGCGATCGGATTCACGGGAAGGGGGGCGTCCTCGAACGGATAGGGAGAGCCAGCAGCAGGTGCTGGCCAGGTTCCGCCGTCAGGGCTGAATCAGTCCAGCGTCAGGACCTGGAGTCCATCGACCGGGGAGTCGGCCCCAACGGGGATGTAGGTGACGTCATCCTCTGAGGAGAGGAGGCCCTCATCCTGCACATCCACCAGCTCCAGTGCACGCACCGAAAGGTCATCCCAAAGAACGTTCGTGGTCGTGTCGTGGTTGCCCTCGGGATCGTTGTCGTCAGCCACGAGCGCGGTCTTGCCCTTGCCGTTCATGTTCCTGAGGGCGTGGCGCTTCTGATCGCGACCCGCGTATGAGGAGTAGCCGCCGTCAATGATGTCCTTGCTCTCGGGCAGGTACCACTCGTCCACCTCAAGGTCGTCCTGACCCGGCGTCAGCGAGCCGAGCTCGACCGCGGGGCAGGTGAGCGTCTTGCTGTTCTTGACGCTCGGCTGCCAGACCTTCTCCGTGATCAGCGACGCAAAGAAGCTCACGCCGCTCCCCTTGGGAATCCGCTGGTACTTGGCCTCGTACTCGAGGAAGCCCCGGCTGATGGCATTCAGGTTCGCCTGGCACGCAGACGATTTGCCAAGGCCGATGGCCGAGATCACCTGGGGGATCACGAACGTCGAAAGGATGCCGATGATCAGGATGACCGCAAGGATCTCGATCAGCGTGAAGCCCGCGCGGGCCGAGCGCGCGATGGGGTGGAATGCTCTCTTCATGGAGGGGTCGGTGGCGTGTCGAAGCGCGCCCCTGGGGTGAGCAGCGCAGGTGGATTCGTTCGGCTCTATCGGGGAGGGTCGACCCGGTCACCGAG
>CALHGQ010000560.1 GCA_938030175.1 uncultured bacterium
AGTGCTTCTTGATATTGTCGAGGACGAGTAGAGACATCGCGCCGGGATTCTACCCGCGCGGAAGTCCCTGCGAGCGGGCAACCTACTCAGACCCCTCTTTGGACCGCGCTTCCGACCCGGCACGCACCCCGGGCAGCGCCGTAGCAGCCACGATCTCCGCCTGGAACGAGCCATCGCGGAACGCCGCGCGCTGCTTCTTGTTCGCGAGGTCGAGGTCGAAGGCGTGCCAGTCGCCCGCCGCGTCCAGTACCGCCGCGCGCACGAGACCATCGACCCCGTCGGGGAAGTCGTGGGTGATGAACTCGCCCATCTCGTTCATGAACCCCTCGGCGTCGGCTTGCATGATGCCAGCGACCGCGTCCGAGATGGCCCCTTGGACGACGTCCAAGAGCGGCCAAGCGTCCTCGTGCTCGATGCCTTCCAAGAGCTGGACCGCGTAGATCACTTTGACGCGCTCGAGGTACTCGCTCACCCAGGCGGCGGCGGACTCAGGCTTGAGCTCGTCGATCTCCTCCTGGAATTCCTGGATGGCCTTCTCGCCGATGGTCCCCGGCGCCACGGCGCACCGCTCGATGTAGGCGGCCGGCGTCTTCTTCGCCGCGTAGACGGTGATGGCCGTCCACTGGCCGTCCTCCTTGTTGTCGACGTGGATGGAGCCAGGCAGGTTCGCCGCCTGGATGGCGCGCGTGAGCTCCTTGTGGGAGACCTTGCCGTCGCGGATACCGAAGTGTCGGATGTAGTAAGCCATGGGGGGGGGAGGATCAGCGTGAGACCTGACGCAGAGAACGTGCAGCGCTTCGCGGCGCGGAGTCTACCCCATATCGAATCTAGAGCGGACTTCGCGGCCGGTCTCCGCGAATTCGGGCCCGATGTGGCACTCTGTGGGCATGAAGATTCGTCGTCTTTCGCCCATTCTGGCCGCCGCGGTGTCGGCGATCCTCATCCCCGCGTCGTCGGCGCAGCACGGGGGCGAGCGGGCCCTCCTGTTCGTCGATCCCACGAGCCCCGACGCGCTGCATGTCGCCAACGTCTACGCCGCGGCGCGCGCGATCCCTGGGGAGAACGTTCTGTTCCTCGATCCGGATGCGCCGACCTACGCGAGTCTTGTGGCGGGTCCGCTCCAAGGCATGCTGGGGGAGATTGGTCAGCGCGGAAGAGACGCCTCTTTGGACTTCGTCGTCTTGGCCCCGAGCGACGAGTACCGCACGTCCTCCGTCGGCTTGGTGAACGACCAGTGCCAGCCCGTCCGCAACTTCGGGCTCGCCACTTGCTACGGGCTCTACGACTACGCCGACAACCTTCTGATGCCAGGATTCCTGAGCGCTCCGGCGATCACGAATCCGTTCGTGGGCAGCAACTGGCGCGGGCGAACGTTCCGCGGCGCAGAGTTCTGGCGCGACGGTGCGATCGTCGACCCTTCCACGAACGGCGCGCACCGGATGCTGATCCCTGCGC
Source organism: uncultured bacterium (assembly GCA_938030175.1). Taxonomy (GTDB): domain Bacteria; phylum Planctomycetota; class UBA1135; order UBA1135; genus Saltatorellus. Next base: position 1,456 of record CALHGQ010000560.1, read on the forward strand.
GGCTCGGATGGACCGGGAATCTCGGCAACACCGTGTCCGAGGTGACCGAGATGATCGGGCGCAGCGTGATGGTCGACGGTGCGGAACCTACGGGCACCGTCTACTACATGCAGACCACCGACGTCGCGCGCTCCGGCCCCCGCCACGATCTCTACCCCACGGCGGTGACGCGAGTCGAGGGAGTGGGGGGCGCCGCGGAGCACCTCTTCGACGTGCTTCCGCTCGGGCGGAACGATGCCCTGGGCATCATGACGGGCGCCGCGAACCCAGCGATCGACGCGGGCGGCTTCACGCTCCTGCCCGGTTCGTTCGCTGACCACCTTACGAGCTTTGCGGCCACCTTCGGTTCGTCCTCCCAAACGAAGATGTCGCGGTGGATCGCGGCGGGGGCGAGCGGCACCTCTGGCGCGATTGAAGAGCCCTGCAACTACGCCCAGAAGTTCCCGCACCCCCGCGTGCACTCCGCCTATCGATCGGGCGCGGCCCTCGGCGAATCGTGGATGCGGAGCCGCGCGGCGATCCCGCTGCAGTCGATGTTCCTCGGTGATCCGTTGACGCGCCCTTGGTCTTTGGCCCCGACGGTTTCCGTGGCAGGTGTCCCGTCAGGGGCTGTCACCGGCGCCGTCACGATCACCCCGAGTGCGACTCCCAACTCCGTCACGGGGCGACCCATTCAGGCCCATGAGCTCTTCGTTGACGGCATGCTCGTCCAGAGGGTGGCCGACGGTAGCGACTTCGTGCTCGATACGGCCGCGCTCGCCTCGGGGCCCCATGAGCTCTTAGTGCGAAGCGAAGACGACACCACCTTCCGGCACGTGGGGCACTGGACGGGCACGCTGGAAGTCGGCGGCGGGTTGGGCGTAACCCTCGCGGTGACTCCGCAAGCGATCGATCTCGACGGCACCGCTCAGATCACGGTTTCGGCGAACGGCAGCACGGCGGAAGAGATCGTCGTGCGCCACCTCGGACGAGTCGTGGGCGCGATCTCTGGTCCGAGTGGGCAGCTCACTCTCCACGGGCGCCAGCTTGGTAGCGGACCCGTGCGACTGGTGGCCGAGGCGCGTTTCGTCCAAGGCGGCCGCGCGGTGAGCGCTCCGTTCCTGTTGGACGTGGGCGAGTCCGTTAGCGGAGCCGCTGACGTGGCGCCCGTCGCCTTCGGTTACCGCCGCACGCTGACCCAGGCAGAGCCCTTCGTGGTCGACCTCCCCGCCGCCTACGGAGGCACGCTTGATGGAGCCGTCTACGAACTGGTCACGCTGCCCAGCATGTCGACCGCACTAACGGGCGCGCGGGCCTCGGTGGTCTTCGAGCCCAGCCCCGGAGCATACGGCGTGGATCTGTTGCAGTTTCGTGTGACGACCCCCGCCGGCGTTTCCGACGTGGCGACGATTCAGATCGAATACGCCGAGACCAGCCCGGGTGACCCCGAGTTGTTCTGTCGGACGAGCGCGAACGTGGACGGTCCAGGCGCGCGGCTCGGGTGGGCAGGGACCACTTCTCTGTCGGCCCAGGACCTCGTGCTCAGCGCCGCGGGGCTCCCCACACAGTCCTTTGGGATCATGTTCCGAGGCCAAGGCCTTGGTGAGGTGCCTGTGGGGAACGGACAGCTCTGCGTGCTCGGCTCCCAGGTACGGCTCGCGGTACTCCAGGCCGATGTCGCCGGGCTGCTCCAGTGGCAGGTCCAGAACGCGGCGGGCAGTTCAGCGGCCACGGCGGGCTCCACCTGGGGCTTCCAGCTCTGGCACCGGGACGTGGGGGGAGCTGGCTACGGCTTCACAGACGGGGTTCTCGTCACGTTTGAGCCCTAAAACGCCGCGTGTCGCGCTCGCACTGGAATCAGAGGTGCTGAACCCGCAAGATGCGGGGGATGTTCACCTACAACGGGATCGAGGCGCTCTTCGCCAAGTCGACGCCGCCGCGCGCGGGGTCGACGGAGTGGTACGACGCCTGCGACCTCCTGGCGACAGCCGTCAAGGGCAGGCTGCGTGAGCTGTTTGACCGCGGATTCCAGGTCGAGGCCTACGGCGACGAGGTCAGCGTGATCCTCCGCGTGCGCGGCGATGGCTGCGGCGTCGAACCCTGGAGCGTCGACCGTTCGATCAACCTCGAGTTGCCGCTCGAGGAACAGGTCAACGAAGCCGTTGCGGCGGTCGCCATCCGCGTGGCGGAAGCCTACGCCTGAGCCGAGCCCAGGACGCAGGCCTTCGGAGGCTCAGCGGAAGGTCACTTCCAGCGCACCTGTGAAGTTCGACGTCGTCGGCACGCTCACGTCGGTGTCGCGGTGCCAGGCCTGGAAGCTCCACGTTTCACCCACCTGGGCCGCGACGGGGCCCCCAGAAGGTTGGGGGAGAGCTGCAATGTCGACTTCCAGCTCGAATGCGCCGTTCGGACCGCTGCTCATGATCTGGCCGGGGGCAACGTAGCGCCCAATGGCGCCAGCTAGGCAGAGCCTTCCGACCGATCCAGGGATTCCCACCGTGTCTCCCTGCGTCGTGCTCGTGAGGAAAAAGCCGAACGCATCGGCGGGGAGGTTGCTCGCCTCGAGGGTGAGCATCCCGACCTGGATCGACGTCGAGCCCACGGCTGAGAGCTGACCTGCCACGCCCGTCGAGTTGACGACCGCCGGACCGCAGTACGGCTGACCAACGTCGCCAAGGGTCTCGAAGGTGAGGATCCAGATCGCACCACCGGCCGCTCCGGCTCCAGCGCCAATCCCGATGGACATGGAGCCGTCGCCTCGGAGATCACCCAGCACACCCAGCGCGCGTCCGAACCGCTCACCATCGGCGAGGGAGAAGCCGGCGAGCCCGTTCGCCCCGGCCGTCGAGCTGATCTTATCAGTGGTCTGTACGGTCCCGTCAGAGTTGAGGCTGAGCAGGAAGAGGGCGCCGCGGTTCGCGCCGCCGTCGTCATCGCGGTTGGAGCCAACGGCGACGTCGGGGATGCCGTCTTGGTTGGTGTCACCGGTCGGGACAACGGTCATCCCGAAGAGGTCGAGGTCGCCGATCGTTCCAGAGAACCCGCCCTCGGTCTGGGAGATCTTCTGTTCGGCCGACACCTGAAAGCCCGCGTCCAAGAACAGGATCCAGAATGCCCCACGATCACTTCCCCCGTCGTCGTCCAGATACGCGCCCACGGCCAGCTCGTCGTTGCCGTCTCCGTCCAGGTCGCCGATATTCGAGATCTGGCGCCCGCCAAAGCCGTCCCCGTTGCTCAAGCTTCCACCAAAGCCGCCGGCGGTTTGGCTGTATTTCTGGGACGACTGCACGGTGCCACCCGGTCCGAGAAATAGGAGGTAGAAGGCGCCGCGTCCGTTTCCACCGTCGTCGTCGCCCGGCGCTGGTACGGCCACGTCTTGCCAGCCATCACCGTTGAGGTCACCGACGGTGCCTGCGCCGGAACCGAAGATGTCTCCGGCGCCGAGTGGGGTGCCGAAGCCTGGCGTTCCGTTGGTGATCTTGGACGTCGACTTCACCGTGCCGGCGGTCGTGAGCTCGATGAGGTAGAGGGCTCCAGCGTTGTTGCCTGAGTCGTCATCGTTGGGTGCGGAGACGGCGATGTCGTTGACACCGTCACCGTCGATGTCTCCGATGGACGAAACGCCATAGCCGAAGAAGTCTCCGGCATCCAAAAGGCCCGCTGGCAGGCCCCCCGCCAACGAGGAGATCTTTTGCTCTGCACGCACGGTCGCATCGGCGTTCAGGAAGAGGATGTAGACGGCTCCGGCATCGACTCCGCCGTCATCGTCGGACCGTGCGCCGACCGCACAGTCCGGAATCCCATCTCCATCGACATCGCCGATGCCCATCACGGCCCGACCAAAGCGGTCACCGTTCTGGATCGGTCCGACGAAGCCGCCCTGGGTTGAGTCGATCTTTTGCGCAGCCGTCGGAATGAGCTGAGCGTTGGCAACGGAGGACAATAAGAATGGGACGGCGAAGCAGAGTCTCATGTTGTGCACAGATCTGAGATTGAGGGGGACCATTCGTCCCGCGAGTGAAGCTAGCCATGGATGGGTTCGCCTGCGGGAGGGACTCCGGGGAGCCCGAGGCTTGGGGCCGCCTTGAACCCTGCAAGCCGAGCGAGGTCTCGAAGAAAGCTCCACTTGCGTCCCGCCGTGCATGGAATCGATCGCACAGAGCTAAGTCAGGGCCGAGCCCAGCGAGACGCTCATGAGAGTCCCGTGAGAGGTCCGGTGCGTTAGGTCTCCCGACGGAGTCGAGCCTTCGACGTGCCTTCTCCGGCTGCCGGCGCGGGCGCCCGCGCCGGACACTTCGCACGACCAGGCGCTGGACGTCGAGCGATGCGGAAGGCGACTGCGCTGTCTCGCGGAGCCTCAGTACGAGCGGGTCCTTGAGAGCAGAGCCCTTGACGGCTTGCCAAAAGCGGGCTAGCCTCCGAACAACATGCTTCTGAACAAGCCCAATTCCTGAGGTCGCGCGCCCGCGGGCGCGCTGCTGGCCGTGCTTTCTGCCCCGGCCAGCCATGACCACCTGACCCCGGTTCTCGCACCGCTCACGCAGCGGCCACCGGCGCGGTTAGGTCCCGTAGCTGACGTCCTTGCGTCGCTATGCCATCGCTGATGGGAGCATTGTGTCTGCGCGTTCGCGCGACGGCTCCTCCATGGGCGCACTCAGGAATTCGTCATGTGTGACGGCTACCGGCCATGGCCGCTGCCGTCCCAGCCATTCTTATGGGCCATAAAGCCAAGACTCAGACTGTCACTAAGAGCCCCCGCGAGGCTGCCGAGGCGCTGCTCCAGCGTCTCGCTATTCGCGACCTTTCAGAGCTCGCCGGCGCAGGCGAGCTCGTTCCCGGCGTCCGCATAGGCGAGCGGGTCGACAAACTCGTGGAGCTGATCGAGGCAGGCCGTAGCGCCGTCATCGTTGGCGGCAGCGGCGTCGGTAAGACGACGCTCGTCGAGGGTGTCGCGTGCCGCCTCCTCAAGAAGCGAGGCCATCCCGGGACAGCCTCTGCGCCCGTGCGCTGGCGCGTCATGGAGTTCTCACTGCGAAGTCTCCGTCAGCGAGCCAAGAACGACGCCCAGGTGGTTCGCATCTTCGAACGATTCATCGATGCGCTCCTTCTCTGCCCCGAGGTCATCCCGTTCGTGCGCGACATGCACGTCGCCTGGGATCTCGATCTTGAGCCGCGAGTGGACGAGATGTTCCTGCGCGTGATCAGGCCCTGGCTCTGCGAAGGGGAGTCGGGGCCCATCGATTGCTTGCTTCGGGCGACCCCGAGCATCGAGGCGGCCGTGACCATGGTGCGGGTTGAGGAGCCCGGCGTCGAGGAGGTCACGAAGCTCGCCAAAGAGTGGGCCAAGGGTGTGGCCGCCAAGCGTGGTGGCAAAGGCAAGTGGCGTTCGGTGATGACGGAGGAGGCGCTCGAAGGCGCCGTGGATATCGCGCGCCGATTCAACGTCCAGGACCGGCTGCCACGCACGTTGCTCGGGCCCCTTGCTGAGCTCTGCGAACGCAAGAGAGGAGCCGACGATGCCGAGCCGATCCAGTTTGGAGAGGTGGTGCAGCGAGCGGCCGAAGCCCAAGGTCTACCCGAGGCCCTCATCGACCCTCGGCGCCCCCTTGATCTCGACGACCTAGAGAAGCGACTTGGGAGCGCCGTCGTTGGCCAGTCCGAAGCGGTTCGCGCACTCGTGGACTCCGTGGGCCTCTTCAAGTCAGGACTCTCTGATCCGAGCCGGGCGATCGGCAGCCTCCTCTTCACCGGTCCCACTGGGGTCGGCAAGACTCAGCTCGTTCGCGCGTTATCCGCCGAGCTGCTGGGCCACGAGGACAAGCTGTTGCGGATCAACATGTCCGACCATCAGTCGCCGCGCGCGGCCGGGACGCTGTTCGGCTCGCCGTACGCCATGTCCTCCGGTGCGCGGCAGGGCCTCCTGACGCGTACGCTCTCGGGCCGCGGCTTTGGCGTCCTGCTCTTAGACGAGTTTGAGAAGGCGCACGGCGTGGTCCACGATCACTTCATGCAGCTCCTCGATGAGGGGCAGTTCGTGAACGGCACCGGCCAGACCATCTCTTGTCGTTCGTTCGTGATCATCGCGACATCCAACGCCGGCGCGGATGCCTGGGTGCGAGAGTCCCTGGGCTTTCGAGCCGACGAACAGGAGGAGCGCATCCGCGAGGCGGTCGACCGGGCTCTCGGGAGCATCTTCCGACCGGAGCTCCTCAACCGCTTTGACCACGTCATCCCCCTTCGCCCGCTCTCCCGTGGGACCGTCGAGTCGATTGCTAGGCGAGAGCTCCACGATCTTGCCCATCGCAGCGGTCTCGCCCGACGCGGGCTCAGTCTGGAGGTCGATGACGAGGTGGTCGCTTGGATCGCGAGCGAAGGCTACGACCCCGAGCTAGGCGCGCGCCCCCTCAAGCGCGCGATTGAGCGCAAGGTGACCTCCGCCATGGCAAGGGCCATCATGGACAGCGACCACGATCGTCCGCGCAGCCGGCTGAGGCTCACGCTTGAAGGGGGATCTGTGGTGAGCACGGTGTCGTAGCGAAGATCAGTGCCAGCGCCGGACAGCGTAGACGGTTGTCTCCGGCGTGGGCAAGGCCACTGACACACCTCTGCTCGTGCCCTCGCATCAGGCGGCTAGCGTCGGCGTCTAAGGCGTCGGGGTCCCAAAAGAGCGCCTCTGTCCTTCGGAAATCTCAGGACGGGGATCGGAGCATGTGGTAGCGCTTCCTCAGGTTCGTCTCACGGAACGGCTACCGAAACGGGAGGCTGCGGTGAACGCAGCTCGGTTGGATCTGATTGATTTGCGGAACGAGAGTGCTGCACCTGGTGCAACCCGCCCATGGCTAGAATTTCCCAGCGAAAGTTGGCGGAAGGCGCTCGATCCTTGCCCATGGAAGTCGACAAGATCGCGGCTTGCTCGCGCTAGATACCTGCAGATCTTGCTTGCGCGGCAGCCTGACCATCGCATTCAATCTCGGGCCTCCCACCGCGTTCTCGAGCTATGAGTCTTCTATCACTGAGTCTTGTCTGTTTAGCTTCCGCCCAGCTCGCATCGCCACAAGACAATGCGAATCCCTATGCCCTACCTATACGAGGAGACGGCGTCTTCGATGGGATCGACATTGAGTCGTTCAGCGTCATCAAGCAGTCGGTCGTCAAGCATGCGGAAGGGAACCGACTGCCGCAGGTAGTAGGGATTGGCTGCGAATTGGGCTCGGTCGATCCAGTCCGTCCTGATGACAGGGCCACTTCAGAGTCACGGTTTGAAAGGTGGCTTGCTTACCTTGAAGCGGCTGAGCGAGTCGATCCGGCGCTCACAGAGTCGTTCGGTTTCATTGATATCGCTTTGGACGGGAGAACGTACAAGTTCCATCTTTCTGAGCTGTTGCGGTCCTTGGTCTCAAGCGGTTCGATCAGCATCGTAGCGTTCGAGGGTTACTCGTCGTCGAGAGGACGATCTGCTCCAGATACGGAGGATAACTCGAATGTGGTCGGCCTTGGCGACAGCAACACGATCGGCTTGCGCCTCGCCGAGATCGAGATGCTTGAGCTTCCTATGCCTCCCGGGACGTCCATGGAGTTGGAGAAAGACCTTCTTCTCATCGGCGTCTTGTCGCACGAGCTAGCTCATGCACTGCTAATGAGAGCAGGTCTCAGCGTGCCGTCAGCTCCCAGTGGCACTGCGGGGGATATCGGCTCCGACTTTCAGCATGTCTTCGTCTATGCATTTCAAATGCGAGTCCTCCTCGCTCTGTACTCGGCGTACTGCTGTGGCGAAATCGAGCATGGTCAGCGCGGAAGGCGGATTCTCACTCCGGAGACCGTCCACGCGCGACTCGAGGGCGACTGGGAGACCATGTGGGACCAAGTGGAGGGCATGCGACGAGAGGCTAGAAGCGCTCAGCTGCTCCGAAACACCGGCGCCGAGATCGTTCGAGGGCTTACAATGGCAAGATACAAGCCGCAGAGGCTGCCGAAGCCGAAGGCCGAATCGTTCGGAGATGGGTTGGGCTCGCGCATTACGTGTGATCCTAAGGGTGTTGTCATTGAATGTCCTGACGGGGAGATTCGATTCCCGCCGATGCTAGAACGTTACACCTTTGCAAGCGCGGCTAAATATGGTCCACTTGGTCCAGGATTGGGACGAAGCGAATGGAGCTCCATCTTGTCCGAGAAGGGCCTCCCGCGCAGCTTACCGCAGCCGTAGACACTTGCAAATGAACGCCGATTGCAGATCGAGGATGAAGCGCACTCTGATCGTCGTACTTTCGGAGCTTCGGCGGCGAGTGCGAACGCTGACGGCACACCTACGATCATTGGCGGTTGCTGGTGCCATTCTTTCTCTCACCGCCTCTTGCACCTCTCGGTTCGGTTCGCCGGCGAAGGCGACAGTTGGGGAGCTTGCCGGTGCGATTCTTGAAGCACATGGTTCTGCTTCAAGTGTGCTCGCCAACTCGGGCCGCAGAAGGATCGATCGCCAGACCGACTTGCTGTCGATCCCGATTCATGGAAGTGGCTGGACTGCTCTCCGCTACGTCGGTACAGACCGGTCTCGCATCAGTCTGGGAGCAGAGCGAGACGAAATTCCAGCCGTGCTACCCGCAGCCTTG
>CALHGQ010000561.1 GCA_938030175.1 uncultured bacterium
GCCCCTGAAGGACAACAACGGGGGCCGTGTAGCGCCAAGGCCCGCGCGCGAGGCAGATGCGTTCAAGCTCCTTGCTGAGGTCCTTGTGCTGGTCACCGTCCCGATACTGGTTCTTGCTGTAGACCGCCTTTTTCTTGAGGAAGCGCCCCGCGATCCGTTGGGCGATGGACTCGTTGCCGCCGCCGTTGAAGCGCAGGTCAATCACAAGGCCCGTCGTATCCCCCAGCGCCTCCAGCGCCTCGTCGACGTCATCGCTCAGTCGGTCGCCCTGGAGGCCATCGATCAGCATGTAGCCTTTGGTACCGACGCGGCCGTAGACCAGCTTGGGGCGCTGCTCCAGCTGCTCGAGCTTGCCCTTAACCTGTTGGAAGTTGCCGTTCGTGGGCCGGGCGCGCGTGTAGGTGGTGATCCAGCGATCGTCTTGCTTGACCCAGACGTGCAGATCCTCCAGATGCGTCAGGAGCAAACCGATGACGCCCGCGAGCTCGTAGTCCGACGTCGCGGCCGCGGCGAGGGGCTCGTACTGGTTGTAGAGCTTCTTCCAGTCGAGGCCCTCCTTGATCCCAAACATGGCGTAGTCGCGATCGAATACGTCCCAGGCAGCTTTGAAGGTGTCGACCCCATCGAGACCCAAGGGCCCGGAGGCTTCGACGCTCGGGACCGTTCGCCTCGTGAAGGCCGGCTCGTACTTGATCGTCTTGTTCTTCGTGTCAAGGAAATAGAAGTGCCGATCACCCTCCACCGCGTCGATGTCGAACACCATCCACGGCTTGTCCGGAACCACCGGCATGTTGTTGCGCTGGAGTGCTCCGTTGATCTTTGCTCCGAACTGCTGCTTGGCCCAGACGAGCCAGCGCGCCTCGCCCTGGCCCTCGACGGTCTTTGGGGGGAACAGCTCCCCCACCCGTGACGGGTGGAAGCGCATGAAGATGGCCTTGGCGCCATCCGAGTGACCAGGCTCCGAGCTCACGATCTCCGTAGGCTCATCAGGGAACAGAGCCGCCCAGATCGCGCTCTTGTTGCCCTTCTCGTCCTCGTGCTTGGCGATCACGACGGTGGACGGGCCAAAGCTCAGCTCGAGCTTGCGGGGCAGCTTGTACTCGAAGCTCGAAAGGCGCCAGACATCCTCAGGGCCGACGGTCCAGTCGATGGCCGGTGCGCCTTCCACGCGATCGAGCTTGCCGCCGTAGTACGACGCGAGCTTCTCGCCCGGTGCGGCCTGGCTGGTGGCAGCCAGCGAAAGAAGGAGGAGTGGGCTCAGGAACTTGAAGCTGCGAGGCGCTCTAGCGATTGTGTCCATGTTGTCGTGGATTTGGGAACGGCGAAGGTCTTCTGCGAGTTGAGACTGTCCGTGGGGTCCTCTTAGACGGTAGCAGCTTTAGAAGAGGCCGCAAGGGGCGCGGTGGGACCGGGGCACGCTCTGTTACGCTTTGCGCACGATGCATCGACTGCTCCCATTCCTAATTGTTCTTAGCGCTACCGCGACCCCCCAAGTGCCGATCGTCGAGCCGGGGCCGAAGGTCCTCCTGGTGGATCTAGACGACGTCGGGCACAGCTTGGTGGAAGCCGCCAGGACCCCGACCTTGGACGCGATGCGGGAGCGGGGGCGCTACTACACGACCCTGGTCACGGCGCCGACGTGCTCGCCTTCGCGTGCGATGCTCCAGGCCGGTGCCAGGTGCTCTCACCCCGACGTCCTGCTGGGTCGCGTCCTGCGGAACAAGTACAAGGGAAAGCAGGCGTATGCGCTGCCCACGGAACCCCTCATGCCGCTCGGGGCGTTCGCGGTCGCGGCTGGGCTCAGCACGGCCAAGATCGGCAAGTGGCACCTCTCCCAATCCATCGCCCCCACCCATCCGAACGACTGCGGATGGCAGACGTACAGCGGCGCGATCGCGAACCTGATCGTCAAGAGCGACTCGTACCACTCCTATCCCAAGGTCGTGAAGGGCAAGGAGTCGCGGCTGGAAGGGAGCTACATCACCACCGATGAGACCAACGACACGATCGCTGCGCTGGAGCAAGGCGTCGATCTGGTGTCGCTGAGCTACCACGCGCCGCATAAGCCGTGGCACGTGCCGCCGGCTGAGCTGCTGGAGCCCCGCGTGGGCGCGGACGGCGAGGCTGTGGCGTTCGATGCTGAGAAGCTCAGCGACGAGGAGCTGACGCTGCTCATGCTGGAGGCGTGCGATCATGAGCTGGGGCGCCTTGTGAAGGTGGCCGAGTCCGCGGGCTACACCGTGTTTGTCTTCGGCGACAACGGCGGGCAGAACTCACGCGAGGCCAAAGGCGGCAAGGGCACGCTCTACGAGTCCGGCGTGACGGTGCCCATGTGGGTCGTCGGGCCTGACGTGGTGCCGGGGGTCGACGACTCGCTGCTGTCGATGGTCGACTTTTACGCGACCGTGGCGGAGCTCCTCGACATCGAACGCGACCCGAGGACCCAGGGCCCCCACTCGGTTTCGTTCGCCCCGACGCTCCGTGGCGAGCCCGGCAAACGCACGCACGCCTACACGGAGATCTTCGATGTCCTCGGGGAGGACCCGCGACTGAGGACAACGATTCAGTGGCGGCGAGCGGTCCGCGGCAAGCGCTTCAAGCTCTTCCATAACCGCGGCGGTCGGTACAAGGCGCTCTTCGATCTGGAAGCGGACCCTAACGAAGAAGTGAACCTCTTGGAGAACTTGCCGCTCTCCGGTGACGCGCTCTTCGCCAACCGCGAGCTCGACGCGCTCTTGATGCAGCTCTAGCTCCTCGCCCTTTCCCAAGCGAAGGTTCGGGCTGCGCGCCGGATCCAGTAGGATGCCCGGCCTATGGCAAACAGCATTCCGAAGCGTATTGGTGTCCTCACGGGCGGCGGCGATTGTCCAGGCTTGAACGCGGTGCTGCGTTCGGTCACGAAGCACGCGCTGCAGGCGGGCATAGATGTCCGCGGCATCGAGGACGGCTTCCTCGGCCTGATCGAAAACCGCGTGCGCCAGCTGCGCTACGACGACGTGTCCGGCATCCTCAAGCTGGGCGGGACGATCCTTGGTACGTCGAACAAGGCGAACCCCGAGAAGTTCGCTACGGGCTTTGATGAGAAGGGCGAGGTGATCTGGGAGGACGTGACGGATCGGTGCTTCAAGACGATCGAAGAGCACGGACTCGAAGCCCTCGTGGTGCTCGGCGGCGACGGGACGATGATCTGCGCGCAGCCGTTTGCGAAGGCCGGCATTCCCGTCATCGGTGTGCCGAAGACGATCGACAACGATGTGCTGGGCACCGAGCTGACCTTTGGCTTCCAGTCCGCTGTCGAGATCGCCACAGAGGCCATCGACCGCGTCCACTCGACGGCCGAGAGCCACGGCCGCGCCCTTGTCGTCGAGGTGATGGGCCGCAACGCGGGCTGGATTGCTCTCCGAGCCGGTGTCGCGGGCGGCGCCGACGTCATCCTCGTGCCGGAGATTCCTTTCTCCATCGATCACGTCATCGAGAAGATCGAGTGGCGCCGCAAGCTCGGTCGCCGGGCCACGATCATCGCGATCGCCGAGGGCGCGACGATGGTAGGCGGCGAGCAGGTGGTCCACGCGCTGGACCCGACGTCGCCGGACCCGGTGAAGCTGGGTGGGATCGGCAACATGGTCGCCAAGCTGATCGACGAGCGCTCGCCCGTGGAGTCCCGTGCGGTGACGCTCGGCCACGTCCAGCGCGGCGGCTCGCCGGTAGCGAACGACCGCGTGCTCGGCACCCAGTTCGGGGCGGCCGCGACGCAGCTCCTTCTCGACGGTCACTCCAACCGCATGGTCGCCTGGGTCAAGGGCCGCGTGACGCACATCGACATCAGCGACCCGGCCGAGGGCCAGCGCGTGATCGGGGCCGACGATCCGCTCGTGGCCGCCGCGCGTGCCTGTTACGTGAGCTTCGGCGATACGTCACCCCGGGACCTGGCGGAGGAGATGACCGGCAACGGGCCGCGGGGGCTTCTCCGATGAGCGCGGTCCGCATCGCGGTGCTCGGCAACTCGTTTGCGAATGCCGTACAGCTCCCGGCGCTGAAGTGGGCGAACGAGAACGGCGCGCCCAACGAGGTGGTCGTGATCGCGGGGCGGAACCTCGAGAAGGCCCAGGCCACGGCGGCGAACTGGAACATTCCGGTTGCGACCGATCGCTGGGAGGATGCCTTCGACAGCCCGCTCCCCGGCGGGGCGGTGGACCTTGCGATCGTGTCCACGCCGGTGAATCTCCATGCCCCCATGGTCGAGGCGGCCATTCGCGGCGACGTCGCGATCCTGTGTGAGAAGCCGTTCTCGCTCGACGGGCAAGAAGCGCGTGTGCTGCGCGACGCGGCCCGTGGGCGGCTCGCGCTCATCGATCACCAAACGCGCTGGAGCCCGCTGCGCCGTGAGATGAAGCGTCGCATTGCGGCCGGTGACGCAGGCGAGCCGTGGAGCGCGCGGGTTTTGATGAGCTTCGCTTCGGAGCGGCGCCTGCGCATGCCCTACACCTGGTGGTACGACGAGGCGCGCGGCGGCGGGACGCTCGGCGCGCTGGGTAGTCACATGCTCGACGGCATCATGGACCAGTTCGGCACCCGCGTGGAGTCGGTGATGGCGGAGCTGAACACCTACGTCAAGGAGCGGCCAGGCCCGGACGGCCAGCCCGTCAAGGTGACGGCGGACGAAGCGTTCACGCTGGCCTGTCGCATGCACGACGGCCTGCGCGTCCAGGTGGAGTCCAACATCATGGGCTTCGGCGCGAAGCACGATGCGGGCAGCGGAGTGCTGATCGAGTACATCGGGTCCAAGGGGACGCTGCGGCTTGAGGGCGAGACGAGGCTCACCTGGGCGGAACATGGCGGCGAGACGGAGGTGATCGGCGAGGACGCGCTCCCGAGCCAGGAGGAGCTCGGGATGCCCGCCGGTAGCGGCTTCTTCCCGAGGGTGCTGCCCTCGTACCTGGCGGATGTGATCAAAGCGGCGGCAGGCGGTCGTACCGACCTACCCGGCGCGGCCACCTTTGACGACGCCGTGCATGTGATGGATGTTCTGGACGCGGCGCGCGAGTCGTCGCGGGAAGGGCGACGAGTGACGGTGCGGAGCGATGCCTGAAGCCCCGAGAGACGCCTCACCCGTGGTCGGCAGGCTGGCGCCATCGCCGACTGGGCGGCTGCACCTGGGGCACGCTCGCTCGTTCTTCCTGGCTTGGTGGTCAGCGCGTTCCCAGGGAGGCCGCGTGGTCCTGCGGATGGAGGACCTGGACGGGACCCGAGTGAAGGCCGGTGCCACTGGTCTAGTGCTTGAGGATCTTGAGTGGCTGGGGCTCGACTGGGACGGGGACGTGCTCCCGCAAACGTCGCGCGTGGCTGCCCATCGCGAAGCCATCGATCAGCTGCTCGACGAGGGTCTCGCCTACCCCTGTGTCTGCACGCGCAAGGAGATCGAAGCGGCCGCGTCGGCGCCCCATGCGAGCGATGAGGAAACACGCTACCCAGGCACCTGTCGAGGCCGATTCGGCAGCGTCAGCGAAGCGCGCGAAGCCACCGGACGCGAGCCAGCGGTCCGGCTCATGGTGGATCCAGGCATCGTCCACTTCCATGACGAGCTGCTAGGCCCCCAAGCCATCGACGTCGCGGCCACCGTCGGCGACTTCGTGATCGGCCGCAAGGACGGCGTAGCGGCTTACCAGTTGGCGACGCCGCTCGACGATGCCTTCCAAGGTGTGACCGAGGTCCTTCGCGGCGACGACCTGCTCTCGAGCGCAGCGCGGCAGCGCCTCGTGCTCGACGCCCTTGGCCTCCCCTACCCCCGTCAAATCCATGTGCCCCTGGTCGCCG
>CALHGQ010000562.1 GCA_938030175.1 uncultured bacterium
CGCCGAACCCGAGTGAGATCGCCATGGGCACCAGGAACCTCGCCTGGGCGGAGGTCTCCAGCATCATGGGGAGAAGTCCCAGTGACGTCGTGAGGGACGTCAAGAGGATCGGGCGGAGGCGCCGGACGGCGGCTTGGTGAACCGCTTCGAAGCGGCCCATTCCGCGCTCGCGATAGAGGTTCGCGGTGACGACGAGCACGAGGCTGTCGTTCACCACCACGCCGGTCAGCGCGATGATCCCGAACATGGACATCAACGAGAGCCCGTAGCCAAGGATGAAGTGCCCAAGCAAGGCGCCGATGATGCCGAAGGGGGCGCCCGAGAGAACGATGAGGGGAAGGGTGTAGCTCTTCAGCGGGATCGCGAGCATCGCGAAGATCGAGAACACCGCGAAGGTCATCCCTAGGCCGAGGGCGCTGAGTGAATCGCGCCGGCTCTCCTGCTCGCCCTCGAAGGAGTAATCGAGCCCCTCGAAGCGTTCCTGCAGACCCGCGAGGTCGTTCTCTCGCACGCTCTCCAGGATCACGTTGGCGTCGCCGATGGTCGGGTCGACGTCGCCGGTAACGGCGATGATGCGCTGCCCGTCCCGGCGATCGATCGACGTGTAGGAGCGGCCCTCATGGGTGACGGCCGCCACGCTCAGCGGGATCTCGCCGCCGGTGGGGGTGCGAAGCATGAGGTCTTCGACGGTGCTGAGCTTCTCTCGCTCCTCGCGTGGCAGCCTCACGAGGACCTTGACCTCGTTGCGTCCGCGCTGCTGTCGCAGCGCTTCCGCTCCAAAAAACGCCGCGCGAACCTGACCGGCTACGTCCTGGGCGTCGAGCCCCAGGCTTTGTGCCTCGGCGGTGAGGTTGAGGCTCAGCTGCCTCTTGCCCGACGCGGTGCCGTCATCGAGGTCGCTGACGCCCTCGTAGCGCGCGAGCATCTGGGACAGTTCGCGCGCCGCGTTTTCGAGCTGGTCTTGGTCGGGACCCGTGAGCTGAACATCAATGGCCTTCCCCCCCGGACCGAGGCTCGTGGCGTTGAAGGTGAGGGACTCGACGCCCGTGATCTCACCGGTGGCCGCGCGCCAGGCACGGCTGAACTCGATGCCGCCGATGGTGCGGTCGCTCGGGGGGACGAGCTCAACGCGCATGCTGAGCTCGTTCGCGGAGCCGCCGGTGGCGCCGATTTGAGAGTAAACGCCCGCCACGACCTCTTCCCCGAGGTCAGACTCGGTCCGGGCGATGGCCGCCTCGACGGCGGCGCGCACCCTGCGCGCCTCGGTGATGGGAACGCCCACGGGGAGACGCGCCGCAGAGGTCACGACGTCCGAGTCGATCCGCGGCAAGAAGCTAGAGCGAATGAGCCCGCCGCCGACGACGCCCATCGAGAGCGCCAGTAGGCCGACCCCGAGGGCCGGGACGAAGTAGCGGTTGCGGAGGCAGAGGCCCACGAGGGGGGAGAAGCTGCGCTGACTGAAGGCGTCGAAGTGCCGCGTGACCCACTTCGACGGCGCAGCGAGGGCGCGCCCGATGCGTCCCGGCTTGTGTTCGTGGCTCAGGTGGGCGGGGAGGATGAAGAGCGACTCGACGAGGGAGATAACGAACACCGAAACCACGACGGCGGGGATCTGCCGGAAGATCTTCCCGATGGATCCAGGCACGAAGAAGAGCGGCATGAACGCGATGATGTTCGTGAGCACGGCGAACACAACGGGCCCAGCGATCTCGCGGGTGCCTTGGATGGCTGCTTGTAGCGCTGGCATGCCGCGCTGCCGCATCTCGAAGATGTTCTCACCCACGATGATCGCGTCGTCCACGATGATCCCGAGGGTGACGATGAACGCAAAGAGCGACACCATGTTGATCGTCGCGCCTGTGGCAGGGAACACGACGAACGAGCCGATGACGGAGATCACGATGCCCATCGTGACCCAGAACGCCACCCTCGGCTCAAGGAAGAGGCCGAGGAGCAGAAGCACAAGCCCGAGGCCCAGGAATGCGTTGCGGCCCAAGAGGTCCAGGCGCTCTTCGTAGCGCTTCGATTGGTCATCCCACACGGCCAGGCCCGCGGAGGGGGGGAGGTCCAACTGCAGGTCCGCCACAACCTCGCGTACCGCGCTCGCGACGGCGAGAGGCGTCTCGCCGCCCACTCGATTGACGGTGACCTCGAGGGCAGAGCGCCCGTTGTAGGTGGACTCAATGTCGTCCTCGGCGAACCCGTCCACGACCACGCCGATGTCCCGGGCGCGGACCACGGCGCCGCTGCCCGTGGTGACGATGGGCAAGTCGGCGAACTCCGCCCCCAGGTCGCGTCTTTCCTGGGTCCGGACCAGGATCTCCCCGGCGGACGTTCGCACTTCGCCCGCGGGCAGCTCCAGTGCCGCGCGCCCGATGGTGTTGGCGACGCCGGGCAGCGTCAGGCCGTAGGCCCGCAGCTTCTCAGATGGAATCTCCACCGCGATCTCATACCCCTTCGCGGCGCCCAGCTCCGCAATCGTGATGTCCTTGTGGGCGAGGAGCGCGTCACGCACCCGCTCGGCGAGCGACCGCAGGGAACTCTCCGGCACATCGCCGTGCACCAGGACGCTCATCACCTTGGTCGGGCGTTCCGCGAGGCTGACCACGGGCTCTTCGGCTTCGACGGGGAAGGTCGTGATTCGGTCGACCTCGTTCTTTACGTCCTGGAGCGCTTGGCTCCGGTTCGAGCCAACAACGAGCTCGATGTTGACGGTGCCCACGCCCTCGACGGCCTGGCTCGTGATCTTCTTGACGCCGTCCACGCCACCCACTTGATCCTCGATGGCGAGCAGGATCCCCTGCTCGACCTCGGCGGGGCTTGCCCCGGGATAGGGAACGCGCACCACGACTTGGTCGAGCTCAAACTCTGGGAAGACCTCCTGGGTCACCTGGGTCGAGAAGAGTAGGCCGCCTGCAATGAGGATGATCATCACGAGGTTGGCGGCGATGCTGTTCGTCGCCATCCAAGCGATGGGGCCCCCAGGCTTCACGTAGGGCTCGCCCTCCTGGGGCGGCGTTTCCGGAGCGCTCATTGGTCAGCACCTCCGCGCACATCTCGGCCGTCTACCTCGTCGTCGACGACCCGCAGCTTCGTGCCGGGCAAGGGAACCGCGATGGAGCTTACGATGACGCGGTCGCCCGCCGCGAGACCCGCCGTGATGAGCACATCGTCGTCCCGCCGGAGCGCGACGTCGACTTTTTGCAGCGCGAGCTCTTTACCGTCCTTTGGGATCCAAACCACGTCCCCTTCGCGGAGCGCAGCGCGCGGAATAGAAAGCGCGCTCGGGACCCTTTTCAGCGGCACGTCGACCCGCATGTAGGAACCGAGGAGCAGTGGCACCG
This sequence comes from uncultured bacterium, assembly GCA_938030175.1. Taxonomy (GTDB): domain Bacteria; phylum Planctomycetota; class UBA1135; order UBA1135; genus Saltatorellus. Next base: position 3,345 of record CALHGQ010000562.1, read on the forward strand.
GACCGTCGAGGGGGGAGGGGACAGAGACTTGCACGCGCGCCATCCGGCCCGCGGGATCGACTTCTCCGGCCAAGCGCAGGAGTCTGCCTTGCCGTGGCTGCGCGTTCTTCGCGTCCGAGAGTCGAACGGTGACTTCACCGCCGTCGAAGTCCAGGCCTTCGGTGCGTTCGGCTGGCATGGTCACTTCGATCAAGAACGTGCTGGTCTTCACGAGGCGAGCCACCTCCGCGCCCGCGCTGACCTGCGCGCCGATCTCCAGCTCCTCGGACAGAACGATGGCGTCAAAGGGAGCCACGACCGCCGTGCGGCTGAGGTTGAGGCGCGCTTGATTCAGCTGCGCTTCAGCGGACTCGACGTCGGCTCGACTCTTGGCCAGATAGGGCTCACGGAGCGCGAGGCTCTTGCCGGTGGCGGTCGTTTCCACGGAGTCTTCGAGGAGCGCCCACTCGGCCTCCGCGACGGCCGCTTGTCCCTCTTCGATGGCGAGGTCGGCCTTAGCGCCAAGGAGCGCTGCGTTGCTCGTGGCGACATTGAGCTCGAAGTCGCGGGGATCGACGCGGAAGAGGACCTCGCCCTTCGCAACGCGCCCGCCGACGATCATGCTCGGGTGAACCTCCACGACGGGCCCGCCGACGATCGGGCGCAGTGAAAGCTCGCTCTCCGGTCGCACAACGCCGTAGGCCTCGTACGTCGGGCTGCCGTCGAATGCCTCGGCGGTGGCGACCTGCACCGGGAGGACGCGCGCGGCGCGCTCTACCTTGGGCGGCGCCTTCTTTGCGGCGATCAGTGCACGCGCTCCGAAGACGCCGAGGGCGATGACGATGATGGGCGCGAGGTAGCGGAGAACCTTGCCGGCGGTTTGGATGGGAGTGGCCATGGGACTCAGGAGTCGGTGCTGATTTCGTCGAGCCAAACGCCGCCGAGGGCGCGCAGGAGGGATGCGCGGCTCCGGAGGATGTCCGCGCGTTCGGTAAGGAGTTGGCGTTCGAGGGCCTGGAGATTCTGGATGGCGGCGAGCACTTGGAGGTAGGTATCGACGCCGCCGACGTAGCGCCTGCGTGCCTGCGCCACCTCGTCGCTCGCGATGCGCGCCTGCTCTTCGAGCGTGAAGATTCGTTCCGTGCCGCGCTGTTCCAGGGAGAGGGCGTCCTCTACCTCCTGCAGGGCCGTGAGGATGGTTCCCTGCAGGTTGGCGACCGCTCCATCGAGGGCCGCGCGCTGGCGCGCCACTTCGGCGCGGCGGGACTGTCCGTCGATCAGGGGGAGCGCGAGCGAGCCAACGATGGAGCTGATCGTCCGATCGAAGAGAGCGCTGAGCTGGTTGCTGTCGAAGTTGTAGCTCGCCGAGAGGGAGAGACGCGGGTAGCGGGCGGCGATCGCCGACGCGACGTCGCGGTCGGAGCGCTCGACGCGGCGTAGGGCGGCGACCACGTCGGGACGGAGAGTCAAGAGCGTCGACGGGACGTCGAGCTCGGGCATGGCAGGCAGGATCGGAAGCTTGCTTGGGAGACTGTCAGGGCGGAGCTCCTCGCTCCGTGGCGCCCTGCCGGAGAGCGTGTTGAGGGTGTGGACGGCGCGCTCCGCCTCGCCCAGGAAGCGCGGCAGCTCCGCGCGCGTCGCCGCCAGAAGCCGCTTCTGCTGGAGCACATCGAGCACGGTTCCCGCGCCCGTGCCGAAGCGGTTTTCGGTCACAGCCAAGAGCTGCTCGCCCACCTCGATCTGCTCCTCGACAAGGCGCGCAAGCGAGCGGTTTTGGACGGCGAGGATCCACGCGTCGGTGGCGCGCCCGGTGAGGGCCAGGGCTGTGGCCTGGACGTCGGCGGCCGTGGCCGCTTCCTCCAGGCGCGCACTCTTCAGCGCGCTGTCGATACGGCCAAAGAGATCGAACTCGTAGGCCAGGGACAGGCCCAGGGAGTAGGTTTCGCCCAGGCGGATCGGAATCGCGTTCGCTCCGCCCCCGCTCTGGTCGATCTCCAGGCGCTGGGCGCTGCCGTTCAAATCGACGCTCGGCATCCGCGGGGCACCCGCCGCTCGCGCGGAGGCCCCGGCGCTTGCCAGGCGCGACCATGCCTCATCGAGCTCGAAGTTCCCGCCGAGCACATCCGCCACGACCGCGTCGAGGGACGTGTCCCCGAAGGTTGTCCACCAGCGCGTGCCGCTCTCCGCCAGGCCCGGGAGCTCGGATCCTTCGGTGGAAGCCGCTCCCCGCCAGGCCTCGGGGACGTTGACGGTGATGGCATCCGCGCCCGGCGCGGGTGACGTCCAGCAGCTTGCCAGGCCGAGCACGAGAGCGCCCAGCAGCACGGGCCCTGCAATACGTGGGAGGGGCCTACTCATGGTAGAAGCTCGCCCCGAGGTCGTCGCCAGCGTTGCCGAGCATATCCATAAGGACCCTTTGGAACGTCTCTAGCTCCCCAGCGGGAATGCCTGCCTCGAACTTGGCTTCCACGGTTTGCGCGACGCCCTTGAGCTTGGGCATGAGGGTCTTGGCGCTTCGCGTCAGATGAATGAGGTGGCGGCGGCCGTCGCTCGGGTCCGCGCGCCGCTCAAGGAGTCCTTTCTCCTCCAAGCGATCGATCATGCGCGTCACCGCGGTGCTGTCGACACCGAGCTCTCGCGTCAGGTCAGACGCGGTGGGGGCGTCCCCCTGCACGGCGGCTCGTTCGACGTGGATGAGCATGCCCACCTGCCGACGGGTGAGGTCGAATGCCTTGAGTTCACGGTCCACAACCGTTCGGAAAGCGGCGGCGAGCCGGTTGACCCAGTATCCCGTGACGTGGGGGAAGGGGAGGACTCCGCCGGGCTTGCCGATGCCCGGTTGGGGTCCCTTGGGGGGGCGCTTGGCGGACGCCTTCGACCTAGTATCAGTCATGACTGGGAATCTATCGGTCATGACTGTCTTTTGGGGAAGCGGATTCCTCCTTTTGTTGATCGAGCTAACTTCGGGACGGCTGGAGGAGATCGAGGGCGGCGTCTCTCCATGTACGGAACTCGAACTCGAAGTCATGCTCGGGGAGCACCGAGGACACCGCGCGGCGACTCTTCAGGATCAGCTCCGGATCAGTTCGCAGGAAGACGGCGCCGAGATGCACCATCCAGCGAAACAGCGGCAGCGCGATTGGTACGCGCCGGATCCCGAGCTTGCTCTGCGCGTCCCTGATGGCCTTCATGAACTCTCCTTGGGGAATGGGCGTGGGCGCGGCTAGGTTGACGGGGCCGCTGACACCCTTGTTCGCGATCAAGAAGTCGATGGCACGCGCATAGTCGGCGTCGTGGATCCAGGACATGGACATCCGCCCCCCTGC
>CALHGQ010000563.1 GCA_938030175.1 uncultured bacterium
CCTGCGACGAGTTCCACGGGGCCAGCGATGCGGCTGCGTACAGCGCCAAGGAACACAGGGTCGCGGAAGATCCGGCCCAGCGTACGTCCGATGTGCCAATCCTCTTCCACGAGGGCCTTGGCGAAGCGCGCGACGTCCGCCTCGGCGGGTTCCGGCGTCACGAACGTGTGCAGCAATCGCCACGCGATCCAGCGCGGGCAGGCAGGGTGCGCGAGGACGCGATCGATCGCGTCTTCGCCCGAGAACACGCCGGCCTTGCCGAAGAGAGTCTTCTCACGCTCGTCGTGGTGCTCCTCGCGGAACTTGAACTCGCGCCCGATCACGGACCAGCCGCTGAAGGCACGCGCCGCTTCCTTGATGTCTTCCTCGGTGTAGCCGCCCTCGATCCCGAGCCCGAAGAGCTCCATGACCTCGCGCGCGAAGTTTTCGTTCGGCGCACCAACGCGATTCTGGTTCCCGTCCAGCCAGACGAGCATGGCGGGATCCTTGGCGGCCGCGTGGAACAGCTCGCGGAAGTCGCCGAGGCCCTTCGCGCGGAAGAGCTCGTTCTGTTCGTGCATCAGTCGCACGTCGCCGAGCTTGGCGTTGGACGTCGCGAAGTGCCCGTGCCACATGAGCGTGACGCGCTCGAGGAGCGGCGCGCCGTCGCCGAGGATGAGCTGCATCCAGCGGGACTGCAGGGAGACGATGTCCCCGAGGGACACGAGCTTCTCCACGCCGTCGCCGGTGAGGCTAGCCGGGTGCTCGCGCCGGTTCTCCAGCTCGGTCAACGTCGCTTCTAGCCCGGCCTCGACGGCACGGTCGACGGCGTCCGCGTTGCCGCCGAACCCAACTCGCCGGAGCACGTGGGCGGCCGTGACTCGGTTCCAGTCGGGGGAAGGTTGGGAGGTCGTCTGCATGTGCGGCGCTGGGATCAATGCTTGAGATGGAAGGCGAGTTCGGCCTGTAGGGAACGCTCGGACTCGCCTGCAGGACGCCAGCTAGACCCGTATTGGATCTGGTCCACCTGGCCGAGAAGCCTAATGAGGATATCCGCTTCCGCCTCGGCGCGGGCCTGGGGTTTGCCGTCCTCAAGGACCGCTCGCATGACGAGTAGGTCACGCTGCTCGCTCGCCAGCCCAGCCAGAGCGGGTCCGCTGACGGAAAGGTAGTCCACCTCGATCCAGGGCGCCATAGCAGCGGTGGCGCGTCGCGCATTCGCAGACGAAGCGTTCTTGATGAAGTGGGTCACCCCCTCGTGCCGAGTCCCGAAAACGAACTCGTTCTCCATCAGCGCGCAGCCAGGCGAGAAGTTGAACCGCAAGTCGACGCTCGAGCCCGGCGCCGGCGGCGTCAGCTTGGCGGTGGTGAGGGTCACCCCGTCGATCATCTGCAGAGCGAGGCGCAGGGCTTCTTTTCCCTGCATCGCGGCCTCGAGGTTGGTGAGCGAAATGGCCGCTTGGAAGGCGCTGTTGAGGCGACCCCCGTTGAGCTCTGGGTCATCCAATGAGGCGATGACGTTGAGCCCAGGAAGCGGCACGTCCGGGGTGGCGTTCTCAGGGAACTCTACCTCCAGCGCGTGCAGCCGGATGCTCGGGTGGATCGCCGCCAAGAGATCGTCCAGCGCGTCGGGTCCGCCCACGAGTAGCGCGAGATTGCTCAGCGCTTCGGCGAAGGCCGGCTGGGTTCGCGGCGGGAAGAGCTTCGTGCGATGGCTCAGGAGGAAGTTCGCGTCACGGTGGAGCTGGGCGCTCCCGAGGGAGCCCGTGGGGACGCGCATACCCGCGGCTGACTCGGAGGGAAACAAGCCAGCGCCTTCGCCGGGGTCGACGCCGTCGGCTCGGAGGGTGATGCTGATCTCGTCTTCCTGCAGGAGGAGCGCCGCGGAGGCGGTACTCGCGAGCCCGGCGTAGGCGATGGCCGGGCCTAGCACGAAGTGCGTCCCGGGGTCGGCTGCCATGGCGCGCAAGTCCGCCAGGTCAGCCTGCTCCTCGATCGCATCAAGGTCGAACCAGGCAAACGCGGAGGTCGGCGAAGTGATCGCGCGGTGCGCGACGTCGATCGAAGATGGCGCGTTCGACTTCTTGCACCACGCCGCGAGATCGTCCCACTCCTTGGTCACCACCAGCGTTCCCGCCCGGGTCCAGGCTGCGCAGAGCATGTCACTGCTGCTGCCGGGCGCGCGAACGCGCCATGTGCGCTGGGCGAGCTTCGCGAGCGGATCGGACTTGTCTGAGCTCACCGAGCCGAGGAGTTGGAAGCCTCGCAGCAGCGACTCTAGCTCGTCGATCGCCTCCTCCATTTCGTCTGCATCGCTGCCGTGAACCAAGAGGAACGGCGCCTCGGAGCCCGGGGTGAGATCCGTGAAGCCAGCGGCCACGCCCCCCGAAGCCAACGCGTGGGCGAACGCAAAGGGGGAGCGTCCCAGCAATGCCTGCAGGGCATCGGCCTGCTCCACCAAGTCGACGCCGTCGCGCTTCATCGCGGAGACGACGAGGGGGTCCCGGAGCAGCTGCTTCACCAGTGGATGACCGAGCCCTTCTCGGAGGATCGGTTCCAGCGCATTGGACTCCAGCCAAACAACGGTGGACTGGGGGGCGCTCCGGCGCAGGAGCACGAGCGCGTCGCTTGCCTCGGAGCGCCCGGGATGAGCGCTAGCTACGGGGTCGGCAAGAAACGCAGCGGCCGCGAGGGCCAGGGGGGTCAGGATCGTCGGCATGGGAGGCGCAGGTGGGACAGCAGGATGGCTGCCTGTCTACGCTCGGCCCAACGAGTCTTTCCCGGGGGACAGCGAAACTACCGCGCTGCCCCGAAGTGCGATGCCGGCTCTGGGCACCGCGCGGGCTCCTCTCGGGAGCCGCGGGGAGGACTGGTCTCTGGGTCTATAGCGAGGAGTGGGTCTACAGCGAGGAGTTCGTGAGCAGCACCAGGATCAGCGTTGACCAGAGGAAGACCCCAAGGCCTCGCTGGAGGAAGACCGGGTCGTTGATGATGCTTCGGATAGAGGTGGGTCTCATGGCCGGGAGATGATTCGTTGGGGCGTCAGGATGGGGAAGTGCCGCGCGGGGAGCGCAACTCCTTTCGGTCCGGGAGGGAGTAGGCGCTGGGAAGGCGCCGGTCACTCAGTAAGATGAACGAGCGGGGAAGCCGCTAGGTATGTTTGCAACCCGTAAAAGGGGCGAGGGCGGCCCCTGAGGCCACGTCTGCCTCGTTTAAGAGCCAATTCGGTCCGCCGACCGAATGGAATTCCCATGAAGGAAATCGAAGTCGACTGCCCTTGCTGCGATGCGCGTCTGCTGATCGACGTGAGGACGCAGGCCGTTCTACGGCACACGCCCAAGGCGGAACTCGATGAGTCTGGCCGCCCCGGGGGGGGCACTGAGGCCTGGGATCGCGCCCAGGCCAAGGTCGCGTCAAGGAAGGGTCGGGGGACCGACGCGTTTGATGACGCTCTCTCCAAAGAGAAGTCCCGCCACCGAGACTTCGACGACCTCTTCGACAAGGCGAAGAACAAGGTCGCGGACAAGCGCAAGCGGCTCGAGGGAGACGACGCCGATGCGTGAGACCTCGTTCGCACGGGCGGTGGTCCATGGCGTTCTCCTGACGATGCCCCTCGCATGGGTGGTTGGCTGCGGCGAGCCTGACTCAAGCGCGACGACCGGCGAAGGGACCACCAAGGATGGGGCTACCACAGAAGACGCGTTCCGCTACGCCGTTCCGCGGAACGCCGTCGCGGATCGGCCGAACGTACTGATCATCACGATCGACACGATCCGGGCTGACCACCTCGGCTTCTTGGGCTACGCGCGTCCGACGACGCCTCGTCTCGACAAGCTCAGCGCTGAGTCAATCGTCTTCGAGCAGGCCTACGCGCCGATCGCGACCACGCTCCCAAGTCACACCTCGATGTTTACGGGCGTCTACCCCCACGAGCATGGCGTCCTTGCGAACATCAAGGATGGGCGCACCTACGAGCGGCGCGCCGATCTGCAGACGTTGCCCGAATTCTTCCAGCGTGCGGGCTATGCCACTCGCGCCGTTGTCGCCGCGACGCCCCTTCGCCCACAGTTCGGGCTCAGCGTGGGGTTCGATGGGTACGACGCTCCCAAGGGACAGCAGCGCACTGCGGACAAGAACACGGCGAAGGCCATCGCCGCGCTTGAGGAGCTCAGGGCGTCGGGTCAACCGGGTCTGCTTTGGGTGCACTACTTCGATCCGCACGGGCCCTACACGCCGCCCTACAAGTTCGAAGTCAAGTTCCGCATGGACGACGCGACGCGCGCAGGCCTCGCCGAGCGTCAATTCGAAGCGCGCGCCCAGCGCCCCACTGGGCAGTGGAACGATTTGGAAGAAGGCATCGATCGCTACGACGCCGAGATCGCCTTCACTGACGCACAGATCCGGCGGCTCTTGAAGGCAGCGGAGAAGGATGGCTGGATCGACGATGCCGTGGTCGCCGTGCTCGGGGATCACGGCGAAGGACTCAATCAACACGGGATCGCAGGCCACGGCAACGTTTGGGAGGAGCAGCTGCACGTTCCGATGTTCCTGCGGATTCCGGGCGTTGAGGCGCGTCGTATCCCGGAGCCCGCATCGCTCGTGGACTTCGCGCCCACGCTGCTCCATGTGCTTGACCTGCCCGGCAAGGACGCGTTCCTGAGCCAGGTGACGGGGGTCAACCGCTTTCGCTCCGACCTGCCCCACGACGAAATGAGGCTTCTCGGACAGACGTCGCCCCGCCAGTCCGAGACGGGGGAGATCGGCTACTCGCTTCGCGCAGGCCGTTGGAAGCTGCACGTGGACGAAGACAAAACTGCGACCCTCTTCGATCTATCAAGCGATCCTTTCGAGCTCGTCGATGCGGGTCCGGAGCATCCGCGTGTGTTGGACCGACTGATGCGTGACTTGGAAGACCTGCTGCGTGTTCAGCGCCGGGAAGTGCGCACCTTGGAGGCGAGCGAAGAGGTCAAGGACGACCTGCGCTCCCTCGGCTACGGCGGGGATCGGTAGGTCTCGGCTTAGATTTCGGTCGGCGCTCGGCTGCGATCACGGCCGGGGATCTGACGAGGGGTCCCTTCCGGGGCGCATCCGCCCGCTCATTGGGAAAGAAGTTCCCAGTGGGCCGTGCTCCATGGGGAGATGTAGCTAGGAAACATCGGGCCTACCTCAGGGCCAGGCCTCGGGTTTTCCGAAGGTGCTTCCTACGGCGAGCCCCGATTCCACCGCAGTCGCCTGCGGACGAACGGGGCACCTCGACGCCACTGCCAAAACCCCAACGTAGGAACGATCCCTTGAATTACGACTCCACCAACATGAGCGCGATTGCCGACTGGATGCGCAGCATCGAGGCGAACGCGACCCAGTGCCTTAGCCGCGGCGGCGTGTTCTGCGTGGAGCTTCGCGATCGCTCAACGGACCGTGGCGCCCTGACGGTCGATCGTCTGCGCGTGATTTGGACTAAGCTCGACTCGGAGTTCGGTGGTTTGACGGGGCTGGGATTCCTCGGCCCGGAACGCGCCTTTGTGGTCACCGAGGACGACAGCCTCTGGACCTCGCTCGCTGCGTGTGTCGTCGAGACGGCGGTGGCTTCAGGCATGCCCGCCCACGACATCGGCGTAGGCATCGGGTTTGCACGGGTTGAGCAACGCGGCCAGCCGACGGCCGACATCCTGCGGCTTGCCACATCAGCCGCGTCCCATGCGTCCGACGCTGGGATCGGCTTCGCCACGAGAAGCCTCGCTGAGGAAGAGCGCCAGCGCCGTCAGTCGCTGATCCGCCAGAGCCTGGACGCCGCCCTCATGGGCCAAGAGGGACTGCGACTCATCTTTCAGCCCAAGGTGGACGCGATCTCGGGCGTGATCGTGGGCGCCGAGGCGCTCCTTCGCTTTGAGTGCCCCGAGTTCGGCCCGGTGCCCACGATGGAGCTGCTCGATGTCGCGGAGGCGAACGGCGAAATGGAGAGGCTCGATCGCTGGGCCTTGGGCCTCGCGGTGGAGTCACTGCAGAAGCTGACGCGCCACGGGGTCAGCACGGTCCCGATCTCCGTCAACGTGCGCGCAGAGACGGCGTTCGACCGCGGGTTCACCGAATTCATCGCGGGAACGCTCGCCACCTTCGACGTGGACCCAAGCCTCTTGCAGATCGAATTCCGCGAGGACGAGGCCCGGTCGGACGCGCCGAAGGCCGCCGCGCTCATCGACTCCCTCGCGGCGCTCGGCGTGGCCACCGCGCTCGATGGTTTCGGCCGCAACCACACGACGCTCGCCGATCTGCGCAAGCTGCAAGTGTCGACGCTCAAGCTCGATCGCGGCATCGTCCGCGAGATGATGAGCGACACCAAGCAGGCGCAGCTGGCGCAGGGCATGATGCACCTCGCCCGCGTCCTCCAGATGGAGACGGTGGCCGTTGGGATCGAGTCCGCGGAGCAGCGCGCCTACATGCGCGATGCGGGCTGCACCTCGCTCCAGGGCTTCATGTTCTACCGGCCCATGGAGATCGACGAGCTACTGGGCGAAGTCCAGCGCGGGCAGACCCAGGCCGCTTGATCGCGCTTTACTTCGCCAGGTAGAGCTCGGTACCGGGCCCCACAGGGAACCCGAGCCCAAAGACCCAGACGTAGAACAGGATCACCCATCCGACGATGAAGACCATGGAGTAGGGCAGCATCGTCGCGATGATGGTGCCGATCCCTAGCTTCTTGTCGTAGCGCGTCGCGAACGCGAGGATGAGCCCGAAGTAGCTCATCATCGGCGTGATGATGTTGGTGGTGCTATCGCCGATCCGGTATGCGGCCTGGATGACCTGCGGTGTGTAGCCCGAGAGCATCAGCATCGGCACGAAGATCGGCGCGGTGATGGCCCACTGGGCGGAGGCGCTGCCGAGCATCAGGTTGACGAAGCAGCACAGGAGGATGAACGGCAGGAAGATGATCGGCCCCTCGAGGCTGAGCGTCTTGATGAGGTCTGCGCCGTTCACGGCCAAGATCAGCCCGAGGTTCGTCCACTTGAAGAACGCAACGAACTGGGCGGCGAAGAACACCAGCACGAGGTAGAGCCCCATGGAACCCATGGCCTTCGACATGCCGTCGATGACGTCGCGGTCGTTCTTCATGGTCCCGGTGATGCGTCCGAAGACGAAGGCGGGGACGATGAAGAAGAGGAAGATGAGCGCGACGACGCTCTTGAGCGCGGGGCGGATCTGCTCGACGAAGGTCGCGTCCGCGGGAGCGTTCGGTGCGCGCAGCGGCGCTCCATCCGGGAGCGTCAGCATGGCGAGCCCCGCCACGAGGAGGAGCAGCGTGAAGGCAGCGTACTTCAGTCCTTTGCGCTCGTCGGCGCTGAGCTGCTCGAGTCCGTCCTTGCTCGCGTCGAGCGCACCGTCCTCGGCTTGGCTCCCGTCATAGGTTCCGAGCCAAGGTGCGACGATCTTCTCCGTCACAAACGTGCCCAGGAGCGTGATGAGCAGCGTGCTCACGGCCATGAAGTACCAGTTCGCCGTGGCGAGCACTTCCTTGGGTCCGCCGGAAGCGAAGGCCGGATCCACGATCGCGGCGGCCTCGGTCGTGATGCCCGCGAGGAGCGGATCGACGGTGCCGATGAGGAGGTTGGCGCTGTAGCCGCCGCTCACGCCGGCGAACGCCGCGGCGAGTCCCAGGAACGGATGGCGCCCCACGGAGTGATAGATCACGGCGGCGAGGGGCACGAGGACCACGTAGCCCATCTCGGAAGCCGTGTTCGACAGCACCGCCGCGAGGATGATCGTGGGCGTAAGAAGTCGCTGGGGCGCCGCGAGCACGAGGGCTCGAATGCCGGCAGACAGCAGGCCCGACCGTTCGGCGACGCCGACGCCGAGCAGGGCCACAAGGACGGTTCCAAGGGGCGCAAAGCCCGTGAAGTTGGTCACGAGGCCCATGGAGATGCGCCGGAGCCCCTCGCCGGTGAGGAGGCTGATCGCCTTGATCTTCTCGCCCTCCTTGCCCACGCGGATATCGTCGACCTCAAGGCCGAAGTGGGCCGCGATGGCGCTGATCACGACAACCCCAAGGGCGAAGAGCGCAAAGAGCGTGACCGGGTGAGGCAGCAGGTTGCCCAGCTTCTCCACGGCGTTCAGGAAGGTCGCGAATACGCCCGAGCGGGGCCGGTCCGCCTCGGTTTCTGGATGGGGGGCCTGGGGTTGCTCCATGGGCATGAGTTTACGGGTGGGGTCAGGACTGCCCCACCCGTAAACTCTTGCCCATGACCGAGAGCCGCTATCGCGCCGTGAAGGCGTACGAAAATCAGACGTGGATCCACAGCCGTGACGCCCGCGCTCTACGCATCCTTTCCGAGTACATGGAGCCGGAGTCGCGCTTCGAGGAGCTGGGGGTCAAGGACACGATCGTTGTCTTCGGATCCGCGCGTCTCCTGCCCGAGGACGTCGCCAAGGAGCGCCTTGAAGAAACCAAGAAGGCCGGGGGCGACGTCGCCAAGGCCGAGCGCGACCTGCACATGTCGATGTACTACGAGGCAGCGCGGGAGCTCTCACGCCAGCTCACCGTGTGGTCGAAGTCCCTCGGCGAAGGCCAGCAGCGCTTCGTGATCTGTTCGGGCGGCGGCCCCGGCATCATGGAGGCTGCGAACCGCGGCGCCCACGAGGCCAAGGGCATGAACATCGGGCTCAACATCAGCCTGCCGTTCGAGCAGAACGACAACCCCTACATCACCCGCAGCCTGAGCCTGGAGTTCCACTACTTCTTCATGCGCAAGTTCTGGTTCACGTACCTCGCCAAGGCGATCATCGTGATGCCGGGCGGCTTCGGAACCCTCGACGAGTTCATGGAGGTCGTGACGCTCGTCCAGACCCTCAAGATCAAGAAGGGCCTGCCGATCGTGCTCTTCGGCAAGGAGTTCTGGAGCAAGGTCATCGACTTCCAGACGCTCATCGACTTCGGAACGATCAGCCCCGATGACATCAACCTCTTCTACCAGACAGACTCCGTCACCGAGGCGTTCGACTACCTCACGAAGGAGCTCCTGAAGGATGGCCTGCCCGAGCCCGGGCCCCATCTGTAAGGCCGAAGTCTCCCCGCCGCGGCGCCGGTTTCGGTGCCGCGGACGACCGCCTATCATCTCGCGCCATGGCCCTCCTCGAACTCCGCGGGATTCGCAAGACCTACACCAGCCCCGATGGTGAGGCACAGACCGTCCTCGACGTCGAGTCGTTCGACCTGGAGGCCGGCGCGGAAGTGGCGCTGGCGGGCACGAGCGGCTGCGGGAAGACGACCTTCCTGAACATCATCGCCGGGCTGTCGAGGCCCGACGACGGAGCCGTGACCTTCGATGGCGACCTGGTGTCCGGCATGGGCGAGTCGGCCCGCGACGCGTGGCGTGCGAGCCAGCTCGGCTACGTGTTCCAGACGTTCAACCTGCTCGGTGGGTACTCGGCGCTCGAGAACGTGATGCTCGGCATGATGTTCGGGCCGGGCGCGGACCGCGCGTTTGCAAAGGATCTCTTGGAGCGCCTCGGCCTCGGGCACCGCTTGAACCACCGCCCGAGCCAGCTCTCGATCGGCCAGCAGCAGCGCGTTGCGCTCGCGCGCGCGATCGCCAACGAGCCGCGGATCGTGCTGGCCGATGAGCCCACCGGGAATCTTGACCCGCGCTTCGCGGTCGAGGCGCTGGAGCTCCTGCGCGGGCTCTGTCGCGACCACGGG
>CALHGQ010000564.1 GCA_938030175.1 uncultured bacterium
GGGCGCCATCGAGATCGACCTGCCGGGCAGGTTCCAGGGACTGCCGGTCGAGGTGCGGATCCAAGGTGCCCCGAGCGAGCCCTACATGCTCCGGTCCGGTGAGCCGCTTCAGATCGAGGGGCTCGGTCTCGGTACCTGGTACGTGCAGGCGCGCTGGCGGGGGACCGACGTCGTCCAGCGCCTCGCCGTCGTCGTCGATGAGGCCTCGAAGAAGGAGCCCGTCATCGTCAAGGGCAGCCTCCCTCCACCGGCCATCCAGGGGCAGACGGCCGCCGAGCGCGACCGTGCGCTCGCGGCGGAGGAAATCCTCTCAGGGAGCTACAAGGCCCTGCCTCGCTGAGCCTGGTTCGCCTGCTATCCTCTGGCGGTGAATCCAACCCCAGCCAGCACTTCGTCGCCCTTGCGCCTGACCGGAACCTCCCTCGAATTGGAGACCTTCCTGCCGCTCTTGCGAGGCGGCTTGATGACCCTGGAGATCGATCCTTCCGTGTATGAAGGCATCGAAGCCTCACGGGCGATGGTCGAGGCCCATGTGAACGCCGGTGACGTCGTCTACGGACTGACCACGGGATTCGGCAAGCTCAAGAATGTGGCCGTACCCCGTGAAGACCTCGCCGAGCTTCAGCGCAACCTCATCGTCAGCCACTGCGTGGGGATCGGGGAGCCGATGCCCATCCGCGAAGTCCGCATCGCCCAGGTGCTCCGGCTGAACAGCCTTCTTCGGGGCGTGTCTGGCGTGCGCCGCTCCCTCGTCGATCACCTGGCGGAGGTCTTCAACCGGGGCTTCGTCCCGGTCGTGCCGCAGCAAGGGTCCGTCGGGGCCAGCGGCGACCTCGCTCCGCTTTCGCACATGGCCGGCGCGATGATGGGTTACGGCAAGGCGCAAATCGTGGCGAAGGACGGGACCGTGTCGGCGCCGATGGACGCGCGCGCTGCCCTCGACGCCGCTGGGCTCCCAGTCCTCGTGCTCGAGGCGAAGGAGGGGCTCGCGCTCATCAACGGCACAGAGATCATGAAGGCCTCAGGGGTCTGCAGCGTCCTGCGTGCGACGAACCTGTCGAAGGCCGCAGACGCGATCGCTTCCCTTTCTTTGGAAGCCCTCAAGGGCAGCGTGCGCCCGTTCCAGGACATCCTCGCCCGGCTCAAGAACAACGAAGGCCAGCGCCGGACCGCTGCGAACGTGCGCGCATGCCTCGCGGAGTCCGAGGTCCTCGCGAGCCACGTCGATTGCGACCGAGTGCAGGACCCTTACTCGCTGCGCTGCGTGCCACAGATCCACGGCGCCTTCAAGACGTCCCTCGCCCACGTGCGCGACGTGCTGCAGGGCGAGCTGAACGCTGTGACCGATAACCCACTCGTCGTCCCCGAAACGGGCGAGGTGTTCAGCGCGGGACTCTTCCACGGCCAGCCGCTGTCGATGATCCTCGACTACCTCGGGCTCGGAACCTGCACCCTCGCGAACGTGAGCGAGCGCCGCGTGGAGCAGCTGGTGAACCCCGACCTTTCGCGGCTCCCCGCGTTCCTGACGCCCAAGCCCGGTCTGCACTCCGGCCTTATGATCGCGCAGTACGCTGCGGCGGCCATCGCATCCGAGAACAAGGTCTACGCGCATCCCGCGTCGGTGGACACGATCCCCACCAGCGCTAACCAAGAGGACCACGTCTCCATGGGCGTCACGGCGGCGCGCAAGGCGCGGATGATCCTCGACAACGTCGAGGCGGGGCTGGGCATCGAGCTCGTCTGCGCTGCCCAAGCCCGCGAGTTCACGAAAGACCTGCGCGCGGGCCGCGGCGCCGAGGCCGCATACCAGGCGATGCGCGAGACGGTGGAGCCCCTGGAGGATGATCGGTACCTGCAGCCCGATCTGGAGGCCGGCCGCGACTGCATCGCAAGCGGCCGGTTGGTCGAAAAAGTTGAGGCCGCTACCGGCGCGCTTGAGTCGTAGGAACTCCCGTGGCATTCCTTTCACCCAGCCCTCTTTCACTCTCGGTGTCCATGGTCTTGGCCGGGGCGTTCGCCTCGTGGTCCTGCGGAGGGGAGGAGCCGCCAGAAGAGCTTCCGCCCGACGTCGCGGTGATTCTGATCGACACGCTGCGCAAGGACTACCTTGATCTGTACGGGCACGAAGCGGAAACGGCCCCGTACTTGCGCAGCCTAGGAGAGCGCTCGGCCGTCTTCGACCGCGCGTACTCGACGTCGTCATGGACGGCGCCGGCGACGGCCACTGTGATGACCGGGCTCTACCCCCAGCGCCACGGGATCGTCGTTGGGTACAACGCCTACGGCAACGGCGACGAGGACGAAGACGCTGAAGGTAAGCCCGCTCCCGAGGCTGAAGAGCCAGCCGGCACGCTTCTTTCCATGCTCCCTGGGGAGGTCAACACGATGGGGGAGGTTTTCAAGCGCAACGGCTACCAGACGTTCGCCGTGGCTTCGAACGTGAACCTCTCTAGGGAGCGCGGTTTCGACCGCGGCTTCGATCGGTTCGAGACGGTGGTCCAGGCCGACGCGCCCGAGCTGGTGAAGACCATGGCTGGCTGGACCCAAAAGCGGCGCGCCAATCGCCCGGCGTTCTGGTACCTCCACCTCAACGACGTACACAAGCCCTACGAGGAAAGGGATCCTTGGTACGAGAAGAGGGCGAAGCCCATCGAGGACGACAAGGCGCGCTACATCAGCGAGATCCGCTACCTCGACAACGTGCTTGAATCCCTCGGTACGAGCCTCGGTTGGACCGAAGACACCGTGGTGGTCGTCCTCGCCGATCACGGAGAGGAGTTCCGCGACCACAAGGGCACCGGGCACCGCCCGAAGCTGTACGGCGAGCTCATGAACGTCCCGATGATGATCTCGGCGCCCGGGATCACTGACGGCGGGATGCGTGTGGACAGCGCCGTGAGTCTCATCGACGTTCTACCGACGCTGCAGGATCTCTTAGGCCTCAGGGATGACAGCGAGCGGGACGGCGTGTCCCTCATGCCTCTGCTTCGGCGCGAGCCCATGCCGGCACGTCCGCTTTTCGCCCAGCGCCGAAAGCCCACCCAGGAGACGTCGCTCTGGGCGGTGGTGGAAGGGCGCTGGAAGCTCATCTACTTCGAGGACAAGGACCGCGTCGAGCTCTACAACGCCGTGGACGATCCCTTGGACAAACGCAGGCTGAACAGGTCGCGGCCCGAGGTCGTGGACCGCCTTCGCGAGCTCATCGAGACGGCGCGGAAGACCAAGGCCATGGACGCGGAGCAGCACGTGATGGACGGTGGTCAAGCGATGATCGACCACCTCACCGAGATGGGCTACGCGGGCGACGAAGACGGCGATGAGTAGGTACGGCGGCGGCCGACCCAGGGCCCTT
>CALHGQ010000565.1 GCA_938030175.1 uncultured bacterium
CGGAGCCACTTCCGGTTGTCGAGGATCGTCGGGCGCACGTCGAGGACAATGCCCTCGTTGAGCACGTTGACCACCGGGTCAGCCACAGCCTGGAACTGGGCCACCTCAACGTCGAAGTCCTGAATGTAGGCCCTCTGGTTGATGACCGTGACGTAGGCGCGCTGGGAGTCGTGGACACTCAGCATCTGGCTGTTCACGACCTGGCTCTGCTCCGACTTCTCGACGGCGCGCAGGATCGAGGAGACCTCGGCGTCGTCAAGGAAGGTGAGCTGGAAGGTCATGCCGCCGAGGGTCGACAGCTGGCTGCCGAGGGCAGTCGTGAAGAAGTTCTGCGTCGTCGTCGCGAAGGCACCATCGCCACCGTCGTCGAAGAAGAAACCCGAGCTCGGGCTGCCTGCAGAGTTCGTTCCGCTGGTACCGGAACCACCGTTATCGAGGCCGAGGGACGCCATGTCCTCAAGGCCGTTCGTGACGTCCTCAAGCACGCGGTCGTCGAGGCCGCGGAAGTCATTACCGATCTCCTGGATCCAGTTGTCGGTGACCTCAAGGAACTTCGACTCGATGGTGACCATCGCCGAGTTGAACTTGCGCAGGTCGTCGAGGAAGTCGCTGATCTTCGCCTGAATCTCAGGGGTGTGCGTGACGATCAGGCTGCCTTCGCCGAGCTCGATGCTGACGCCTTCTGCGTCCCAGGCCTCGGGGGCGACCGTGTCCTGAATGAGCGTCTGGAGGTCATCCAGCGTGATGATGCGCTGGGACTCCTGAACGGTGCCGAACGGGCCACCGCCATCGTCGTCCTCAAGCTCGTCGATCAGACGGATCCGGTCGATACGCGGGCCCCAGAAGTCCGTCAGAGCGAACGTCAGATCCTGGACGCGGTGAACGACGGGGATCGGGTTGCCGAGAGCTTTCTCGGTGGTCGTGATCAGGACCGAGTCGTACTTGATCGTCCAGGTCACGGCCTCGCCAGCGGCGGAGGTGATCCGGTTGAGAGCTTGCTCGACGGTCAGGTCGTTCTCGAAGTTGAAGTTGAAGACAGCGCCTTCTTCCTCGGCTGCGGTAGCTGCAGCCTGATCGACAACGATGGGGAGGTTGGTGGAGTCGCGAACGAAGTTAGCGACCACGTTGATGTCCTCGGTGTCGAGGCTCGGAAGAGCCACTGTGGAGGTGCGGATCTGGTCGCGAAGCTCGGTCTCGATGATCGAGACGTTGCGGTCGGCACTGAAGGTGCGGCCCTTGCGCTGCTCAGCGTTCGCACGCCACAGCTCTGCGTTCGGCAGGGTCACGATGTCGTTCTGCGGGATCCGCATCTCTTCGATCGTGGCCTGCCAGGCGCGGAACTGGTCCGACTTCGCCTTGAGGTAGTTGTCCTGGACCTGGTTGCGGCCGGCGCGGAACGCAGCGGTACGAATTTCGTCCGCCTTCTCGTTCTTCGGCTGCTTCTGCATCGCGAGCTGCGCGTACTCCTCGGCGTCGCGGTAGCGACCTTCCTCGAAGGCGGTGATCGCGTTCACGAGGATGTTGCCGACGATCTGCTCCTTGCGCTCGGCCTCGACCGACTCGCGTGCTTTGAGCTCGCTGAAGGCCAGCTCGCGCTCTTCGAGGATCGCTTGCTCCTCAGCGGCGTTGCGCTCGGCCTTGACCGTGTCGAGAAGCTCGATCACCTCGGCGTCGAGTCCGTTCCACTCGATGTCGAAGCCGTTGATCTCGATCTTGGTGCGTGCCAGCTGGAGATCAGCAACGGCTGCCGAGTAGTCGCCGCGGCTGCGTGACATCTTGGCGTCGTTGAGGTCCTGCTTGACCTCGAGACGGATCTGCTCGAGCTTGAGCTTGTACTTGTCGACGTTGTCTTCGAACGTGGCTACGCCAGCGCCGGGCTCACCCATGAGGGCAGCAAGCTCCGAGCGAAGGCGGCGAGCCTCCAAGCTGTCGGGCTCGAGCTCCAGGGCGCGGTCGACCTGATCTCGGGCCTCGGGGAACTGGAGCCGCTCCTTGAACTCACGGGCGCGGTCGAGGGCCGCGTCGTATAGAAGACGCTGCTTCTGCTCCTTGAGCGACAGAAGCTCGGCGTCCTGACCCAGGGAGGAGTCCTGCCTGGGGTCGGCGCTGAGGGCGGTCAACGGAGCGCCTGCGCGCTCGATGACTTCCGAAGCCTCAGAGCTGGTGGCGGCGGTGCCAGCTTCGGCTCCGTTCGCTTCAGCTGCCTGGGAATTCTCGGCGTCCTGCGGGTTCGTCGCGCAGCCGGTAAGCGCCAGTTGGGCGCCGCCGGCAACGGCGAGCAGTAGAGACACGTGAAGTGCGGGGCCTGCGATCCTCATGCGGGAAAGACTCGTGCGTCGAGAGCAGATGGTTGGGGGGGAGTTCGCGGATTCCGAGGCGGCCCATAAAGTGGCCACTCAACGATTTCCGCACCTTTACCTCCGGACGGTTGCAGGACTACCGAAACAGATTCGGAAGTCGGTGAAACCGCGCGGGAGCAAGGAGACAGTCGGGGGGGGCGCTCGGTGACGCTGGCGATCCGTCGGGGCAGCGCGCCAAGAAGCGCGCGATCCCGGAGGTGTGGAAAGCTGGCAGGAACCGAGTGAGAGAGCGGGGGGGAGGACCTTCGGAGCCGATTGAACGGCTCGTCAGATACCGAAGAGAGCGCAAAGACTAAGGAAGAGCGGGCAGGCCGTCAAAGCCGGGCTGCCGTTTCAGAGGCTCCCTTTTTGGGTATTTCAGGCCCCGCCTTGGCCTGGGCGGACGTGGGGGGGCTCGGTGGGGGGCGCAGGTCGCCTTGGGTTAGCAAGGGAGCTCTCCGCGGTGCCCGGCTTGCTCGTCCATCTTGCCCGTTTGGCCTCCCTCAGCAGGGGGGGGGCCATGGCCAGTCTGGCGATCAGCAGGGAGAGCGAAGAGCCTCCTTCGGTTGAGCGATCTGCATGGCGACTCCAGCGAAGGAGCCGCTACATATCAGCTACTTTTCGTACGAGCCTTTGAAGGTCACGCTTTCGTAGCCAGCGAACATCACGGCGTCGAGGGCTTCCACGACGTCCTTGTTGGTGACGCCCGTTCGCGGGTCGATCGTGGCCTCCTTGTCAGGCTCACGCTTGATGATGGCCAGGAGCGCCTTGGTGACGTCGGACAGGTCCGTGAAGCGCTTCGGGCCCACCGTATAGCGGATGACCCGCGAGTCGTCGTAGAAGAACCGGAGCCCTTCGTCCGCGTCTGCCTGGGTGTAGGGCACAGCGCGCCTCGACTGGTTGTCGTAGCGCATCTTGTTGCCCACCGTGACCACGTCGAGACGGATGTCCACCTTCTCTTTGGGCTCCGCGTCCTGCGGGTTCACACCCACGTCCTTGGGGAGGTAAGCGCCGAGCTTGCCCTCGAGGACTTTGAACTTCAGGGTGCACATGAAGAAGATGAGCAGCAGGAAGGTGACGTCGATCATCGGCGTCATCTGCAGCTCGCACTTCTCGTCCATGATCTCGTCGAATTTACCGGCCATAGCGTGTGATTCTGGTAGCGGGAGGTCGTTGTAGGAAAGAAGTCCGGTTCACTGGTTGGTGTCGTCGGCACCCTCGGGCGTCGACACAGCGAGCTGTAGCTTCCAGATTTGGATCGCCTGGTCACCGCACTGGGCCATGATCTCCTGGACGTAGCGGAAAGGCGTCGACATGTCCGCGCGGATCAGGACCGGCTCGCCCGGAATCATCGTGGCAGAACCCTCAGAGAGCGGCTCTTTCTCCATGCGCTGCGCGGCTTGGAGCAGCCAGGTACGCAGCTCGGCGTACTTGTTTTTGCCCTGGTTGATGTCCGGGTCGTACTGGACCTTCTTCTTGATGACCATCTTGCCGCGGTAGTCCACGTTGATGATCGGGCGCCACTCCTCGGGGTCCGGCTGGTCGGGCTTGGCGTGCTCCGCGGTCGGGAGATCCACGTCCTCAAGCTCCTGCTGGGTGAGGTCGGTGATGATCATGAAGAAGATGATCAGCAAGAACACGACGTCGATCATCGGCGTCATGTCCATTTCCATGTCTGTGTTTGCGTCGTGCTTAGCGAGGTTCATTCTGTCTGTTCCTGGTGGCTTGGGCCCATTTCGATGCCGTTTCGCGGCTCGTCGGGCCTGGGCGGCCTATTCGTTTACACAGCTGGGGCGCTGATCCCAGGGGTCTTTTGGGCAGCCCTCCCACCCTGCGGACAGGGAAGGGTTGCCGAGCCCTCGCCACCCGGATCAGCGGGATGACGAGGGCCGTCGGTCAGCGAACGAATCAGCTCGTGGGGCGGAAGCGCTCGAAGAGGTCCTCGACGATGGCGCCGGTCTCGATGATCGTCTTGATCAGGCGGTTCCGGAGGAACGCGAAGGCCGCCGTCACCGGGATGGCGACGATGAGACCAAGCATGGTCGTGAGGAGTGCCTGGGAGATACCCGAGGCGAGGTCAGCCGGGTTGGCCTGGCCCTTGGAAGCAGCGATCTCGTTGAATGCCGCGACCATGCCCATCACCGTACCGAGCAGTCCCATCATGGGCGCCACGTTGGCGATCAGCGAAAGCCAGCCGATCTTCTGGTGAAGCTTGATCGACTCTTCGTCGCCCATCTCCTCGATGGACTTCTCGATGGCTTCGAACGGG